>NZ_FVZF01000006.1 GCF_900168265.1 Salegentibacter salarius
TCTTGTTTTCCCAGCCAGCGACGGCGTTTTATATGTAGGAATACCTTTTTACCACGCACAGGAAAATCCTGAATTGTTATTTCTTTATGGAATCCGTGGGCTATGACCAGCTGAGAGGAGAACTCTTTAGGAATCTCCGGCTTCTCTTCAAAATACAGGTGTAATATATCTCCTTCTGTTTGATGACCGGTAAGATCAAAATGGGTGATTAATAATTCTGGTAATAATATCTTGAGTAGGTCTATATATGGATCCAATGCTTCCGCTTTTAGAAAACAAAAATCAAACTATAATTTCAATTCACACACAACTTTTGAGAATGATCCGTTTATATACTATTTTCTGAAGCGCTGAATAAATATTATATCGGTTCTACACAGGATATTAAGGATCAAACCTAATTGGTGTGTTTAAGCAAAAATCGTAGTCAAACTATCTTAGAAGAAACCTCACAGGTTTTCAAAACCTGTGAGGTTTTGTTAAGCAAGAGTTTTTTCTTCAGCTTCAATATAATTGGCGAGATATTGTGCATCTTTTTTAATTCCGCCTAAAGTTGCTGAGCCTCTTGTATGCAACCAGGGGAGACCAATAAAATAAAGTCCTTCAATATTGCTAATACCTCGATTATGCTTAGGGTAGCCGTCTTTGGTAAGTTCCAAACCTTCAATCCAGCTAAAATTCGGTCGGTATCCGGTGGCCCAGACGATATTCTTTAACTCTTCAATTTTTCGATTTTCAGTAACGATAATTTCACCTTTTGCATTTTTAGTTTTTCCTACAGGTATTACATTCTCTCTTTTCAGGATCCCCTTTACATCTGTTCCAATAATAGGTTGTTTAGACTGACTCAACTTTTTTCCCAACCAGGTTTTTCGGCTAAAATTTAGGAAACCTATTTTGGTGAACCACCACCATAATGTTTTTCCTAAAATTTCCTGCGGAAGCACACGTACATCGGTAGCTCCAGAAAAATAAGTTGTTCTGTTAGTTTGAGAGATTTCATCTAAGATTTGAAAACCCGAATCTCCGGCTCCCACCACCATAGCAGGCCCTTCCTGCAATTGATTGGGATTTTTATAATAGTTGCTATGAATCTGGAAAACATCTGTTGATATTTTCTTTGAAAAAGATGGTGTGTAAGGAATATGAAACGGCCCTGTAGCGATAACTACATTTTTCGACTTAATCTCGCCTTCCTGATGTTTCAGAATAAAGTAATCCTCTTCTTTGCTAACCTGTTCCACCAATGTATTTAGACGAACTTCTATATTGAATTCAGTTACATAGTTTTTAAAGTATTCAGCTACATCTTCTTTAGTAGGATAATAACCTTTTTTCGCCGGAAAATCCATTCCCGGTAAATTATTGAATTCTGAAGGAGTAAAGAGCTTTAGGGAATCCCAGCGATTTAACCAGGAAGCGCCTACTTCTTTCTCCTTATCTACCACAACATAACTTTTGCCAAGTTCATTAAGATAATAAGCCATAGAAAGTCCGGCTTGAGCTCCGCCAACAATTACAAAATCTAACATTTATTCGGGTTTTTTGTAAAGGTAAGTTTTAATTTCTATCCGTTAAATCTGTTGAAAAGCTTCAGATTTGCTAATTTTAAATCAAATTTAGCTTATGGAAAGAAAAATCAGGCCTTATGTTCTGGCTGAAACAAACTGGAAGCACATAAAAGATGAAGATTTTAGCGTAGCGGTTTTGCCCTGGGGTGCAACCGAAGCACACAACTACCATTTGCCGTATGCTACAGATAATATTCTTGCTGAAGAAACTGCAATAAAAGCAGCTGAAAAAGCCTGGGAAAAGAAAGCTAAGGCAGTGGTCTTACCTACAATACCTTTTGGAGTTAATACCGGCCAAATGGACGTGAAGCTATGTATGAATCTTAATCCCAGCACTCAGTATGCTATTTTAAAAGATATAGCGCAGGTATTGCAGAAGCAAGAGATCAATAAGCTGGTGATTTTAAATGCTCACGGCGGAAATAATTTTAAGCAAATGATTAGGGAACTAAGTCTCGAATATCCTAAGCTTTTTGCCTGTTCTGTAAATTGGTGGCAAACTACAGATGCAACTCCTTATTTTGATGAACCCGGCGATCACGCTGGAGAACTGGAAACCGCTGCGGTTATGCATTTGCGCCCCGAATTGGTTTTACCACTTGAAGAAGCCGGAGATGGCAGCGCCAAAACTTTTAAAATAAAGGCTTTAAAAGAAGGTTGGGCAAGTGCACAGCGAGAATGGACCAGCGTAACAAAAGATACAGGGGTAGGGAATCCAAAAGCTGCAACTGCTGAGAAAGGAAAGATCTTTATTGAAAAAACCACCGATATGATCGCCGATTTCTTTGTAGAATTACATTCGACAGACCTTAAAGATATGTATCATTAACTATAGGAAAACCAATGCTTAAGGCCTTAGCGTATATATTTGGATTTTTACTTTTAGGTGAGTTAATTACCTATTTTTTTGAAATTCCAATTGCTGGGAATATCCTCGGAATGTTTTTAATTTTCCTGGCATTACGGCTTAAACTTATAAAGCTTCAGGATGTAAAACCGGCTTCAGATAAACTCATAAAATACCTGGTATTGTTCTTTATTCCGTATGGTGTAGGATTAATGGTTTATTTTGAAATTATCGCCGCTTACTGGATGCCAATTTCAGTAGCAGTAATTGCCAGCACCGTGATCACACTTTATATTTCAGCAATAATTATTGAAAAACTAGAAAAATAATGCAGGAGTTTTTTCAATTGCCGGTTTTTGGAGTTTTCATAAGCATTATTGCTTTTGCGGGCGGTCGCGAACTTCGCAAAAAGTTTAATTATGTTCTGCTGAACCCGGTATTGTTAGCTATTTTATTTATTATTTCATTTTTATTGATCTTCAATATTGATTTTGAAGATTATAATCGCGGCGGTAAGTTTATTAGTTTCTTCCTGGGACCGTCGGTGGTGGCACTCGGGGTTTTCTTTTATGAGAAATATGAAGAAGTAAAACAGAATTTAAAAGTGTTTTTACTTTCTGTGGCGGTTGGTGGAATAAGCGGAATTTTGACCGTGATTATTTTCCTTCTGCTTTTAAAAGTTCCCGATTTTATTATTGAATCGCTGGCTTCAAAATCGGTTACTACACCTATTGCTATTGAAATCACGAAACTTACCGGTGGAATTCCTGAAATTACGGCCGGAATTGTAATTGCAGTTGGGATTTTTGGAAATGCTTTTGGCCCTTTTATCTTGAAGAAATTAGGCATTAAAAGTAAAATTGCCATTGGCACGGCGCTAGGAACCGCGGCTCATGGAATAGGAACTGCCCGCGCTTTTGAGGAAAGCAAACTGGCAGGAGTTTACAGCGGACTTGCAATGTGCGTAAACGGTATCATCACAGCACTTCTTACTCCATATTTGCTTCAGTTATTCCTTGGGAGTTTCACCTGATTCGTTTTCGTTTTGTTCTGTTTTTCGCTTAAAATATTGAATAATTGATGGTGCAGTTAGCCCGTGGAGAACAATAGAAATTAAAATAATATAAGCGGTGATAGCATAGAGTTCATTCTTACGCTCAAAACCTTCAAATTCTACAAAAGCCCAGGAAAGATAGAAAACCGAACCAATTCCCTTGATTCCCAGGAAACTAATTGCAAGCTTATTTTTAAAACTATCTTTTATCCCAATCATACTTATTATTCCGGCAACGGGTCTAATAATTAATACAAAAGCGAAAGCGAAAACAATTCCCTTCCAGTCGGTAAGGCTAAGCATTCCATTCATAATAGAAGCTCCAAAGAGAATAATCCAAACAACCAAAAGCAAACGCTCTACTTCGTGAATAAAATCGTGCATTTTCGTTTTATAATCTCCACTAACTTTCTCGTAGTGTCGCAGGCTTAATCCTGTAAAGAAGACCGCCAGGAAGCCGTAGCCGTGTATAAGCTCTGTGGCTCCATAACTAAATAGCGTAATGGAAAGAGCAAGAAAACCGTCAAAAGTTTTAATGCCGGTGTATTTATGAACTCTATCCAGTAAAAATCCTATAGATTGCCCAATTGCAAAACCGGCTATAGTGCCAATTATAATTTTTAAAAAGAATTTATCCAGCATCCAGTCAGTAAAATCGAATGCGGCCCAACTCCCGGCCTGGGCTACCAAAACCGCCATATAAGTAAAAGGGAAAGCAAGCCCATCATTTAAACCCGCTTCTGCCGTAAGCGCAAATCTTATTTTTCCTTTGTATTCTTTTTCTCGTTCTGGATCGTCAAGTTGAGTTTCAGCAGCCAGAACAGGATCGGTGGGAGCAAGAACGGCGGCAAGTAACAAAGAGGATGGAACACTTAAATATAGAAAATTTTGCCCCAGGAAATATGCCGAAATTATACAAAGCGGCATAGTTAGAAAAACCAGTAAAAAAGGTCTTTTCCAGGCTTTAAAGCTGTAATTATTACCAATTTTTAAACCGGCGCCCATCAGGGAAATAATTACGATCATTTCAGAAAAATACATAAGACCTTTATCGGCCCATAGAGGATCTGGCCAGACAATTGGTAAGCCCAGTGCGAATATTAAAAAACCAATAAGTAGTAAAATTATAGGTCCGCTGATTTTAATTCGCTTTGAAATTGATGGCAGCCAGGCCATAATAAGTGTTGTGAAACCAATTCCCGCTAAGATCCAGTAATGTTCTTTCATATATTTAAAATTAACTTTTTTAATTTATCTTGCTTAAAACACCTGGTTTTTTTACAAAAGTCTAACAGTTTAAATAAGGTAGATTATTAGTTATTCAGCTGATATTTATCATATTAAAATCTTTTTATACAGGTTAACTTTGAGAGAATAACCAAGGCCTGTAAAAGATGGATACTTCCTTATTTCTCGCTAAATTCTGGGGTTGGTATCTCCTTATTTTCTTTTTTGTACTGAGTTTTAATCCCAGGAGAATACAACAGATCTTTGAAGATTTGAAAGATCAAAAGTTCCTGATATTGGCTGCTTTTGCCGCTATAATCATGGGCTTGCTTAATATTCTTTTTCATAATATCTGGGAGCTAAGCTGGAAATTTATAATCACTATCCTGGGATGGGCGTCACTTTTTATAGGTCTCGGCCTCTTTGTTTTCCCTGAATCTACTACGCGCAAACTTGTTGTTCTAAACCTCAAATTTGTACAAACAATTTATGTATTGCTTTTCCTTCTTGGAATTTTCCTGCTAAATATGGGTTATGAACTCGTGTTACAATAAAAATTAAGCTTATGAAATTCATTAAAAAATTTAGAGAGATATCTATAAAAGATGTCACAAAGGTTGGCGGGAAAAATGCTTCTCTGGGCGAAATGTATAACGAATTATCTTCTGAAGGTGTTTTGGTGCCAGATGGTTTCGCTACCGCTTCTGAAGGTTTTTGGGCTTTTTTAAAGTCGAATAATATTGAAGAAGACTTAAAAAGTTTATTGAAAAAACTTGACAGGGAGGATTACGAGAACCTTAGCAATATTGGTTCTGAAGCCAGAAAACTAATTTTAGGAGGAGAATTTTCCAAAGAATTTTCCGAAGAAATTGTTGCGGCATATAGCGATTTGGGAAAAGGAGAAAATATTCAGGTTGCGGTGAGAAGTAGTGCCACGGCCGAAGATTTACCGGGTGCGAGTTTTGCCGGCCAGCATGATACCTTTCTAAATATTAAAGGAAACGAAGCTTTGCTTGAGGCGGTTAAAAAATGTTTTGCTTCTCTTTATACCAATAGGGCCATTAAATACCGGGAAGATCAGGGCTTTTTGCATCACGAAATAGCACTTTCGGTGGGGGTGCAGAAGATGGTGCGGTCTGATATTAGTTGCTCGGGGATTGGTTTTAGTCTTGAACCCGAATCTGGTTTCAGGAATATTATTCATTTATCGGGTGTTTGGGGATTAGGTGAAAATATAGTGCAGGGATTGGTGAACCCAGATGAGTTTGATGTATTTAAACCAACTATTGATAAAGCCGAAAATCCTATTATTCAGAAGAAACTGGGACATAAAGAACTTTCTATGGTTTATGCCGAGTCCAGCGGTCACTCTTCAACCGTAAACATTGAAACGCCGTTGGAGAAACAGGATAGCTTTGTTTTAAATGACGATGAGGTAATTAAACTCTCCCGTTGGATTTTACTAATAGAAAATCATTACAATTGCCCAATGGACGTAGAGTGGGCAAAAGATGGCCTAACCAACGAACTTTTTATTACCCAGGCCCGCCCTGAAACAGTACATAAAGACGAAGATAAACGTTTTTATATCGAATATCACTTAAAGCAAAAAGGCGAAATTTTAACCAGCGGAAGCGCCATTGGTTCCAGCATCGCTACTGGGAAAGCACGATTTTTAATGTCACCTGAAGAAGGACATAAATTAAATCCCGGAGAAATTCTTATTACCAATAACACCAGCCCAGATTGGGATCCTCTTTTAAAGCTGGCAGCTGCAGTTGTAACCGATAGAGGCGGTAGAACCAGCCATGCGGCAATTGTAGCCCGCGAACTTGGTGTACCTGCAATAGTGGGAACAAACGATGCGACCACAAAAATTAAAGATGGCGAAATGATTACTGTTTCCTGTGAAGGAAAAACCGGCTTTGTTTATAAAGGTGCCCTGGAATTTGATACTAAGGAAATTGATTTTGGAAAAATTTCTCTTCCAAAAACCGAAGCTAAATTTATTCTATCAGATCCAGACAGGGCTTTTCAACTCTCTTTTTATCCTAATACGGGAATTGGATTATTACGAATGGAATTTATAATTACCCATAAAATAAAAATCCACCCAATGGCTTTGGTGAAATATGAGGAGGTTAAAGAAAAAGCCGCAAAAAAGGCCATAGAAGAACTTACCTGGCAATATAAAGATAAACGTGATTTTTTTGTTGAAGAATTATCGCGGGGAATAGCCGTAATGGCTTCCGCATTTCACCCAAAAGAGGTAATTGTTAGGCTTAGCGATTTTAAAAGTAACGAATATGCAAACCTAATTGGAGGCCGCCAATTTGAACCTTTAGAAGAAAATCCTATGCTTGGTTTTAGGGGCGCTGCGCGTTATCCTCATCCTAATTACAAAGAGGCTTTTGAACTTGAATGTAAAGCAATAAAAAGAGTTAGGGAAGAGATGGGTCTCGATAATTTAAAAGTGATGATCCCTTTTTGCAGAACGATAAAAGAAGCAAAAACCGTGATCGATCTTATGAAAGAATTCGGATTGGAACGCGGAAAGAATTCTCTGGAAATCTATATGATGGTTGAAATCCCCTCTAATGTAATTCTCCTCGAAGAATTTGCAGAATATTTTGACGGATTTTCCATAGGATCTAACGATCTCACACAACTTACTTTGGGTGTTGATCGCGATTCAGAACTAATGGTAAGTATTTTTGATGAAAATAATGCTGCTGCAAAAGAAATGGTTGCCACAGCGATACAAAAAGCCAGGAAAATCGGGAAAAAAATAGGACTCTGCGGGCAGGCACCAAGTGATTTCCCCGAGTTCGCTTCATTTCTGGTAAAAGAACAAATAAATAGTATTTCGTTTAATCCTGATGCACTTTTAAAAGGAATAGAGAATATTAATAAGGCCGAGGCCGTGCAGTAAACAACTTGGAGTAAGTTCACGAAGCATTGATATTGGAAAATATAATCTGATTTCGAGGCAAGCTCCGGAACATTTAATCTAGATTATCGCGTAAAATACTAAGAAATGTCTAAAGATCTGCACACGCTCTCTGTTGAAAAAATCCTGTCGGAATTTAATGTAGATCCCAATAAAGGATTAACTGGTTCTGAGGTTAAATCAAGATTAGAAAAGCACGGCTATAATCGTTTAAAAAAGAGAAAATCTAAGAATATAGGGCTCATATTTTTAGAGCAATTTCTTGATCCCATAATTTATATTTTGGCTGCTGCCATGGCATTGGCTTATTTCTTTGGCGAATGGTTAGAAGGTACTGCTGTTTTAATAGTTATTCTTATTACCGCCTTAATAGGCTTTTTTATGGAGTGGCAAGCGCTTCGCTCGGTAGAAGCTCTGCAGAAAATGGTAGAAACCCAGGCCAATGTTTTGCGCAGTGGTAAGGAAGAACAAATCAAAGCAGCAGGATTGGTTCCCGGTGATATTGTAATTCTGGAGAGTGGCGATGTTATTCCCGCCGATTGCCGAATGCTGGAAACTGAAAGTTTCGCGGTAAAAGAAGCCATTCTTACGGGTGAGAGCAATCAAATTGAAAAAAGTATAGAAGAACTTTCTGGCCAGGTTGCCCTTGCCGATCGTAAAAATATGCTTTATAAAGGTACTATTGCGGTTAGGGGAAATGCGAAAGCAATTGTTGGGGCAACAGGCCTCAAAACCGAAATAGGGCGCATTAGTGAACTAACCAGTGGTGCAAAAAAAGAAAGTACACCTTTAGAGAAAAAACTTAAAAAATTAAGCAGGTGGCTTATTTGGCTTACCTTAATTCTTGCCCTGCTTATTATTGTTACCGGCTATTTTCAAGGGAAAGATCTAATGTTGATGATAGAAACCGGGATCGCTTTGGCAGTGGCTGCGATTCCAGAGGGTTTGCCTATTGTGGCAACTATCGCATTGGCTAGAGGAATGCTTCGACTTTCCAAAAAGAACGTGGTTATTAAAAAACTGGAAGCGGTTCAAACTTTAGGTGAAACCGGAATAATTTGCACAGATAAGACCGGTACACTTACCGAAAACAAAATGAGCGTTCATCATTTAATGCTTGGTTCTACAGCATTTCCTGCTACCGAAGCTGAAAATTTCAAAAAAGATCCAGCTTTTGAAAGGTTGATAGATATTGGTTGCCTCTGCAATAATTCAAAAATGAAAAATGGCGAAATGGCAGGAGACGCCATAGAGATCGCTCTGGTAGAATTCGCTGCTGAAATGGGTTTTGATTGTAAAGAAATTCAGCAAAAATATCCCAGGATAAAGGAAGTTCCTTTTGATGCTGAAATTAAAAAAATGGCCACGCTTAATCGCGTTGAAGATAATTTCCTGGTATGTGTTAAAGGCGCCCTGGAAGCTTTGCTGGAATCTTGCGATTTAGTTTTAACTAAAGAAGGGCCAAAAGAATTTCAGGATAAAGAAAAATGGGAAAAACAGGCGGAATTAATCGCTGCCGAAGGTATGCGGGTTTTGGCTTTCGCCTATAAAGAAAGTAAAGAAGAGCCAGACAAGGAAAGCTTAATGGAGAATCTAACTTTTGTTGGTATTCTTGGGTTTTTAGATCCACCGCGAAAGGATATTAAACAAGCTATTGAAACCTATAAGAACGCCGGAATTAGAGTGGTAATGATTACCGGAGATCACCCAGATACCGCAAGAAAAATAGGAGAGGAAGTAGCGCTTATTCCTGAAGATGCCCCTGCCGAGATGGTGATAAAAGGCTCTGAGCTGGAAGAAATAAAAACTTTAACAGAAGACCGGCAAAAAACTTTATTGGAAGCTGTAATTTTTGCCAGGATGGTTCCGGGGCAAAAACTGGATTTGGTAGAATTCTATCAAAAAAATAAAGCCATTGTAGGTATGCTTGGCGATGGGGTAAATGACGCACCCGCTCTTAAAAAGGCCGATATTGGGATAGCGATGGGAATTAGAGGAACAGAAGCTGCCAAAGAAGTCGCCGATGTTATTTTAATGGACGATAAGTTTACTTCTACAGAACTTGCCATAAGGCAGGGCCGCACCATTTTTGAAAATATCAGGCAATTTGTAATCTTTTTACTTTCCTGTAATCTCGCAGAGATAATTTCGGTAGCGCTGGCGTCTTTGAGTAATTTACCTATGCCTTTGCTGCCGCTACAAATTCTTTTTCTAAATCTTATTTCCGATGTTTTTCCTGCTTTGGCACTTGGCGTGGGGAAAGGAGATCCAAATATTATGAAAGATCCTCCCCGGGATCCGCAAGAGCCTATTTTAACCAAAAAACTCTGGAGAGCCACAGTTCTTTATGGTTTAAGTATTACCGCTGCTGTGATTGGCGTGGTGGCTTATACCCATTTTGAGATGGGCTTAAGTGGAATCCTGGTAAATAATATTGCTTTTTATACGCTAATTTTAGCTCAATTACTCAATGTTTTTAATCTCCCAAGGAGAAAAATATCTTTTTTAAAGAACGAGGTGACCACCAATCCCTGGGTTTGGGCAGCCTCAGCTTTTTCCATTTTAGTGATGGTAATAGTTTACCATATTCCTTTGATGGCTGAAGCATTATCCCTGGTGCCTCTTTCTTTAAACCACCTATTAGTGGTAATTGTTTTTGGTACCGCTTCACTGGTGATTTCACAAATACTGAAACATTTAAAATTAACGAATTGATCTTATTAGGGACTGACGAAAATCATACTTTTTTAGTTCGGTTTATATTAATTTCAATAGAACTTAAAATTTTAAAAAGATGGAAAGCATAAGGAAAAGGCCAAAGGGCGATTTTATTGCTGAGGCCAATATGGAGCAGCTCTATGCGCTTACCAAACACTGGAATTCAGATCTACATTTCTTTAAAGACGACCTCAATTTTCTGCATAAACTCTTAGATAGCTACTTTATTTGGATAGATAAAGACGAGAATTACAAAGTGGCTTCAAAAATGAAAAATGAATTATTAAAACTCAGGGAGCGTTGCGAAGACCTTTTAGATAAAACCGATAAGCATAGAGAGCAAATAGGAAAAATGATTCTGGAAAAAATTAGTGATTCCAGGGTTTTTAGATTAGAGCACGAACATTTGGAAGATGAGATTGCAAGTTTTGTAAAAGCTTTCAGGTTGAACCGTTTAGAACTCTTTAAAGTAACTGAATATATTAAGGATACCGATAAGCTTCCCGAGACCTACTAAGGGAGGGGAAGAAATTAAAGCAGGCAAAGTGACCGTTGTCATATTTTAGAAACTGCCTTCAACTTATCTTTGATTAAACTTAAAACTACTACTATTATGCTCATCAATATTCAATTTATAAAAACAAAAGGAAGTCAGGATTTAACTCAATTTGTATCAGAACACTTAGATAAATTATCAGAAAAATATGAGTGGCTTATTAGAGCCGAAGTTTATTTTAAAGAAGAAAATGATCCTACTGGAAAGTCAAAAATTTGTGAGATCGAGCTCAGTGCTCCCGGACCAAGAATTTTTGCTTCCTCTACAGAAGAAAGTTTTGAATTAGCCATCAAAAAGACCATCTTCGAACTGGAACAGCAACTCAAAAAACGTAAAGCTGTTTTCGCAGCATATTAGGATGCTTGCAGAGACTGTTTAAAAATCACAGGGTTTACAATCCATTGCGGTTAAGCTCAATTTACCCGACTTTGGTAAAACCTATTTTTTAAACAGTCTCTTTTTTAAAATATCAATCCCCGAAATTCCCAGGCTTTATAGCTAAATAAGATTAAGAACCCTACCGCTACCACCAATTCCATAAAGGTAGAAGCAAGCAAGCCGATAAAAGATCCATAGGCGGCTCGCAAAGCCGATTTAGAATCTGATTTATTAATTATTTCTCCAATAAAGGCTCCTGCAAAAGCTCCTATTATTATTCCTAGCGGAATTGGAACAAAAATGCCGATTACCAATCCAATAGTAGCGCCCCACATTCCGGCTTTACTGCCCCCGTATTTTTTTGTTCCCATTGCAGGAATCACAAGTTGTAAAGCATAAATTATAGCAGCTAGAATAAAAGCGATTCCCAAAACCCAGTAATTTATTGGCACTGATGGTGCTAAATAGAGTAGAAGTAATCCTACCCAACTAAGCGGTACACCCGGCAAAACCGGTAAAAAACTCCCCAGAATTCCAAGGATCATTAAAACCGCTCCAACTCCAAATAATATTAGATCCATAGACTTTTAAATGTTTTGATTATCAAATATAATTTAATTCCGAAGAAGTTTTTAACTAAATTATTAGGTTAAACTAAAATGTTAGTTTATATTAGCAGTGTTGAATTTGAATTTCACGGCATTTTGATTTTGTCACTTCGAGTGGAGTCAAGAATATGTTCTGGTCTAAATAAAACGTCATCCTGAATTTATTTCAGGATCTAGTACCAGTTAAACTTAGAATCCCGAAGTTAATTCGGGATAAAGTCTGAAATAAATTCAGCTTGAAGAATTAGACGTTTAATATTCAAAGTAAATTAATAAGAGATTTCCGCCTTCGCGGAAATGACAAAAATTAATTATGAAACAACTAACCAAAGCCGAGGAAGAGATCATGCAGATTCTCTGGAAACTGGAGAAAGCCAATGTAGCTTCAATTATCGAAGAAATGCCAGAGCCTAAACCTGCTTACAACACGGTTTCTACCATTGTAAGAATCCTGGAAGATAAAGGTTTTGTAGATCACGAAAAGAAAGGGAAGGGCTATTTATATTTTCCGCTTTTGGCTCGTGAGACTTATAGCAATCAAAGCATCAATAAATTGATGAACAATTATTTTAACGGCTCCTTTAAAAGTATGGTTTCCTTTTTTATGAAAAAGAACGATATGGACACTAAAGACCTGGAAGCGATTTTAAAGGAAATCAATAAAAAAGAAAAGTAATGTTAGATTATATACTTCAGGTAGTTGTGTTTCAACTCGGTTTTTTGCTGATGTATGAACTGCTGCTAAAAAAGGAGACGTTTTTTACGATAAACAGGCTGTATTTATTAATAACACCGCTTGTTTCCCTGTTACTGCCTTTATTGAAAATAGAAAGTTTATCGACCTTGGTTCCGGCAGAATCCATCTCGGCGCTTTCGCAGGTTTGGCTTCCGGAAGTTTATATTGGCGGTCAACCGGAGAATATTCAGCAATTACCGGCTGTAAATGTAGTGCAGGAACAGGGAATGCAAATAAACTGGTGGCTGGTTACCTATGTTGCGGGTGTGATACTTAGCCTAATTTTATTGCTGAAAAAATATCAAAATCTCAATCATTTATTTCGTTTCCGAAGAATTTCAGAAGATAAAGAGCTGCGAATTATTGAAGTTCCTAACTCGAAAATTGCCTGCACTTTTTATAAAACCGTGTTTTTAGGCGATAAATTATCTGAAGCAGAAAAGCAACAAATTTTGTCTCACGAGTTGGTTCACGTAAAACAAAAACATAGCCTGGACCTGGTGTTTTTTGAAGCTTTAAAGATCATATTTTGGTTTAATCCGCTGGTGTATATCTACCAAAGCAGGATTGCCACTTTGCACGAGTTCATCGCCGATGCAAATGTGGTAAAAACCACAACCAGGCGCAGCTATTATGAACAGTTGCTTAATACCGCGTTTAGCACGCAAAATATTTCCTTCATCAATCAATTTTTTAATCATTCATTAATCAAAAAACGAATTATTATGTTACAAAAATCAAGATCAAAAACAATTGCTAAATTCAAGTACTTATTTGTGCTGCCTTTACTTTTTATGATGCTCACTTATGTGTCATGTTCGGAAGATAAAGAAGGAATTAGCGAAAAACAGTCCCTTTCAAAACAAATAGATGAATTGGATATTAAAATTCAGGAAAATGATGGTATAACTGAAGAAGAGAGTAAAATGCTTATGGAGTTGGCTTTAAAAACTTATAATGATGTTCAAGAGAGGAAGGGTTTATCAACTCCAACTCCACCGCCATTGCCACCTTTTGAAAAATCGGCAGCTTCAAAAGACAACTCAAACGCTATTCCGTTTGCAGTAATCGAAGAGGTGCCTGTATTTGAGGGTTGTGAAGACTTAAGTTCTAATGAAGAGAGAAAAGAATGTATGAGTCGCCAGATTACCAGATTTGTAAATATGAATTTTAATACTAATCTAGGGGAAGAATTAAATCTAAAAGGAGTTAATCGTGTAATTACTCAATTTAGGATAGATGAAACCGGCGAAGTTGTAGATGTAAAAGCGAGAGCTACACATCCGGCCTTACAGGAAGAAGCCATAAGAGTAATTTCTGAACTTCCACAGATGCAACCCGGGAAACAAGATGGTAAAAACATAAGTGTGATGTATTCGCTTCCAATAGTTTTTCAAGTAGGTAGCAGTGAATAGAGTTAGTCTAATAATTATTTTAATGTTAGTAGCCTTTAAAGCCGAAGCTCAAACTTCGGCTTTGGCTGTTTCAGACAGTTTGTATGCCGTGGGCGAATATGCCGGGGCCATAAATAAACTTCAGGAGATAGATCCGCAAACAGAGAAGACCTACTTAAAACTTGCTAAAAATTATGCGGCCAACAGGCAACCTGAAATCGCACTGGAAAATTATAAAAAGGTTTTAAGTAAAAATCCCGATCGCGTTTTAACCGCGGTAGATTATGGCGAATTACTGCTAAAAACCGGAAAATTAAATAGCGCCGACAGCCTGTTTAAGATTTTAGCCGAAAAATATCCTAAAAATGCCAATTTTAAATTTCAGCAGGGTTTAATTAAGGAGAAATTAAAAGACAGTACTGCGTTAGGATACTTTATGCATACTATGATCCTGGACACTACACATCAAGGAGCGCTGTATAAACTGGCAAAAGATAAATTAAGAAATCGTCAGTACACAATGGCCGAACATTACAGCAAACAAGGGCTTCGGGCTAATTCAAATAATGCTTCTTTGCTATCTATCCTGGCGCAAACTTATTCTTCCCTAAAACTTTACGAAGAAGCCATTCCTCATTATGAAAAATTGATCCAGCTGGGAGAGGATACTGAGTTCATCTATAATAAACTCGGGTTTGCTTATTACAGACTTGGCGATTATAAAAAAGCCGTGAAGATGTATAACGAAGCTTTGAATTTTGAAGACCGAAATTCGGCCACGCATTATACACTCGGGAAATTATATGCTTTAATCGGCGATCTAGATAAGTCTGAAACCCATTTATTGATGTCAATTCTTATTAAAAAGCAACCAGTTGATGCCGAATTTTTTAGCCTGGGACTCACTTACAAAATGCAGGAAAAATATAAAAGCGCACTGGAGTATTTCAATAAAGCTTTGGAAGAAAACCCCGATCACGAAAGAGCTTTATATGAGCGTGCAGTAGCTGCAGATAACTATATGGCCGATGACGAAACCGTAATTGGCTATTATCAGATGTATTTTGACAAATATGAGAGTATAGGAAACGATGGAATGCTTTATAGGGCAAAAACCAGGATTAGTGATCTAAAACAAAAAATACACTTAGCTGAGAATTAATTTAATTTTCCGATATCGAGAATTTGGAATTATTTCTTACAGCCTTATTCAAACTCTTTCAATTTGGATATCTCGCTCGATTTCAACGTCACTACGAACGAATTGAAATAATCTCTTTATTTGAAAAAGCTTTAAATTAACACCTATGAAATTTAAAACTACTTTGCTCTTCTTCAGTCTTTTTCTCATTGCTAATACAGGGCTTTCCCAGGAAGCTTTTGAAATCAATGTTTTTGTAGACGCCAATAAAAATATCTTTTTAGAAGAGCAAAAGCTGAGCCTGAGCGAAATTTTAGAAGAAACAAAAGCTTTGGTCTATAAGCAGCCGGCGGTCAAATTTAATCGGATTGTTTACAATATCTATGCAGATAAGAACCTGAAACACGGTTTTATTATGGATGTAAATCATCAACTTTTACGAGCCGTGGAAGGTTTAAAATCAAAGACGAATAAATATCTTTTGGAGTATAAAAATCTTGATCTTGATGAGGCTGCATGGCAGTTAGAAATAAAGTCTTTGAAACTGGACGCCATAGAAGATTAGCTTTTTATTTTACCCAGGCTTTCTTTTAATTTTCCTTACTTTTGCTTAAAGTCCAAGTGCGTTTGCCAATGAAAAAAGCTTTACTCGATACTCGAGATTTAAATGCTCTGAAACCTGCTTCAAGTTTTAAGTCTTATTTCTTCAATAATTGTTTATTAGTCTTCTTTCGGCGTGGATTATTTGTAATTGTACTTTTAGTAATTTCCTCATGTAATTTTGAGACCAAAAAAATTTCTTCAGAGGAAGTGCTGGAACTGGAATCCAAAACGCTTAATTGGAAAGAAGTAGACGAATATCCGGCTTTTGAAGACTGCCAGAACGAAACCGAACTACTTGCGGCCCGGGAATGTTTTGAGCGGGAAGTAGCCGAAAATATTTATGCTTACCTGTCTAAACAACAACCGGTAGTTACAGAATCTATAGACGATACGCTTTATCTTTACCTGGAAATAAACAGTGCGGGCCGTCCCGAGATAGATTCGGTTAAAATAGATTCTACCTTAAACAATCAACTGCCAGAATTGCGAATGTGGTTAGACCAAAGCATAGATTCTCTTCCAAAAATTTATCCGGCCAGTAAGCGCGGTGTACCTGTTTCTACCGTTTTTAAAATGCCTATTGTTATTAAAGCGGAATAGATTATTCCCCAATAACCACATTCCATTTTTTTACAGACCAGCTTTTAATAAGCCCGTTTTTTACGTAGGGATCGTTTTGAGCAAAAGCTTCCACGATTTTATCACTGTCTGCTTTAAAAACCAATACTGCTTCGTTTGCCGCATCTATTGCTCCACCAAGTATAAGATAACCTTCATTAAAATATTCGGTGGCGTGATTTAAATGTTCTTTTCGGTATTTTACCCTTTCCTCCAGGTAATTGCCAGAGGTTATATAATCTAAAATATAATAATTCATCTTTAGTTTTTAAATTGTCTTCCTTTCCAGGAAAAGTCCGAAAATAGGGATTTCACTGCGACATAAGTGCTAAAGAAAGGATAAAAGATACTGCTCCAAAAATAACTTCTTAATACTGTTTCTCGTTGAAAAAAATTAGCTGAGCTGTAGATTAGTATAAAATCAAGATTAAATTTTACCAGGAAAATGATCAAAATAGGTTGGTAGGCTAGGATTTGTAAGAAGACTAAAAAAACAGCAATCACAAGACATAAGTTCATTAAAAGCACGCTTACTCCGGTGAATTTTGCAAATAAGCTTTTGTAAGCCGGCGCTTTAGAAGCCCAACGAATTCGCTGTGAAACCAGATCACCAAAACTTTGTTGAGGTTTAGTACATACAATGACTTCCTTACTTTTTAAAAACCCGATTTTATAATTTTCCTGTAGAAATTTTTGAAGCAAAAAGACATCATCACCGCTTGCAATGTTATCATTTCCGGTGAACCCAGAAACAGTTAAAAAGGCTTCCTTCTCATAGCATAAATTGGCGCCATTGCACATAAAAGCTTTCCCGATTCCAAAAGCTCCGGCAGTTGATGCCTGAAGACTTAAAACATCTAGCTCCTCAAAATTCCTTAAAATGTTTTTGCGCTTATTATTGGTGTTTTCTGTTGAAGTAGAGATTAAGGCAACCGGTCCCGCAATAAGCTTATTTCCGGTTTTAAGAATAAAATCATTATAGCTTTTTAACCAGTTTTCGGGAACCTGGCAGTCTGCATCGGTAGTAATTAGATATTCAAATTTAGCAGAATCAATCGCAGTATTAATCGCATCTTTTTTTGGCGAATTTGAACTTCGTTGGTTTTCTAAAACTTTTAAATTGAAACCTAGAGGAGTTTTCTGAAATTCCTCGATGATTTCCATCGAATTATCTTCAGATTCATCATTCACCAGGATAATTTCAAATTTTGAATGTGGGTAATTTATTTCAGCTAAGGAATTCAATAAATCCGGTAAATTTTCAACTTCATTTCTAAAAGGGATAATAATAGAAAACCGAATTTCTGCAGGTGAATTTTCCAAAGAGAATTCTGGGATCTTTTTCCAGCCGTAAAGCAGCATTAGCATTAAAACCGAATAAAAAATACAGATTATAATAAAGATGAACATATTCGGTTTTTAAATTCTTAATTCGCCTGTAAAGTAAACAAATCACTGCAAATTCAAGAACAGGAGAAAGAGAAAATATCTAAGCTATTGTGTATTTGAAATCTCGCTTAGCGAGTAAGGAAATGAAATTGCTTAGCTTTGCGAAGCTACGTGAAATTTGGTAGGTTTTAAATTGAAACAGGTATTTTGAAAAGCGAAAGAATCATTTTAGGAATTGATCCCGGTACCACGATTATGGGCTTCGGACTTATAAAAGTGGAAAATAAGCAGATGAAATTTATGCAGCTAAACGAGTTGCAGCTTAGTAAATACAGCGATCCTTACGTTAAACTTAAATTGATTTTTGAACGTACTATAGAGTTGATAGATACTTATCACCCCGATGAAATTGCGATTGAAGCCCCGTTTTTTGGTAAAAACGTACAATCTATGCTTAAGCTGGGAAGGGCACAGGGCGTGGCGATGGCCGCAGGACTTTCAAGAGAAATACCAATTACTGAATATTTACCCAAGAAAATTAAAATGGCAATCACCGGTAATGGAAATGCCAGTAAAGAGCAGGTGGCAAAAATGCTGCAAAGTTTGCTTGGTTTGAAATCATTGCCAAAGAATCTCGACTCAACCGATGGGCTCGCAGCTGCGGTTTGTCATTTTTACAATTCAGGTAGAACCGAAGTCGGTAAAAGTTATTCCGGTTGGGCTGCTTTTGTAAAGCAAAATAGCCCCCCAGCCCCCAAAGGGGGAGTTAGCTCAGTAAATTTACGAGGAAAGAAAAACAAGAAATAGTCTACGATCCTCTAGAGATTATTATTAATAATTAAGAATAGGTTGTGATAGAAAGTCCTATACAGAGTGAAGATGAAAACTCCTCCCCATTGGGGAGGCGGGGAGGGGCTGCTGGTATTTACATTCACATTCCTTTCTGTAAGCAGGCTTGTCACTATTGTGATTTTCATTTCTCTACCTCTTTAAAAAAGAAAGGTAAACTTGTGGAAATGTTATGTAAAGAATTAGTGCTTCGGAAAAATGAGCTCAATTCTCCTAAAATCAAGACGATCTATTTTGGCGGCGGAACTCCCAGTTTGTTAGAAGCAGAGGAACTTCAGCAAATTTTTGAGACCATTTACTCGAATTATAAGATTGCCGAAAATCCTGAAATTACCCTGGAAGCAAATCCCGACGATCTAACCGAAGAAAAGTTGAAAATGCTGAAGGCTTCTAAAATAAACCGCTTGAGTATTGGGGTGCAATCTTTTTTTGAAGAAGATCTTAAATTGATGAATCGCGCGCATAACTCAGAGGAAGCTTTAAAAAGCATAAAACTGGCTAGATCATATTTCGATAATATTTCTATAGATCTTATCTACGGCATTCCGGGAATGAGTTTAGAACAATGGCAGCGAAATGTAGAAATTTCGTTAGAACTTGGTGTGCCGCATATTTCCAGTTATGCGCTTACCGTAGAACCAAATACCGCGCTTCAGAAATTTATTGAAAGAGGGAAAATAAAACCGGTAGATGATGAAGCTGCTAAACTTCATTTCGAAATTTTGGTGGAAACCCTTACTAATAATGGTTTTGAGCATTACGAATTCTCGAACTTTGGCAAGCCGGGCTATTTTTCAGAAAATAATACCGCTTATTGGCTGGGAAAATCTTATTTGGGTATTGGACCTGCCGCACATTCTTACGATGGGAATTCCCGAAAATGGAATATTTCGAATAATCCTTTATATATAAAAGCCTTGGAAAATAATAAGATTCCGCAGGAAACGGAAGATTTATCGCTTTCAGATAAGTACAACGAATATGTGATGACCCGGCTGCGGACAAAATTTGGGGTAGAGCTTGCTGAGATTTCCGGGAAATTTGGAGAAGATTATAAAAATCACTTTTTGGAGCTTGCTAAGCCATTGCAAAAGGAAGATTTACTTCAGGAGAAAAATGGGATCATTCATATTACTTCCAAAGGAAAATTTTTAAGTGATGGTATTGCTGCAGATTTGTTTTTCCTGGATTAATAAATATCGAAATTAAAGTCAAAAATCGTAAATTTGAGTTATGGCTATAGATCTTCAAAACAAGAAAATAGAATTAATTCAATGGTTATCCACTCTGGATAATGAAATCATTATAGATAAATTAATGAAATTAAGAGAGAGTGAGAAGGCTGATTGGTGGAATGAAATAACTGAAGAAGAAAAAAAATCTATAGAGAAAGGAATTGAAGATGCTGATTCCGGAAACTTAACACCTCAATCTGAAGTTAGAAAACTCTATGAAAAATGGTTATAAGATCTTTTGGACTATTCACGCCCTTTCTGAACTTGAAGAAACAATAGCTTATTTAGAAGAAAACTGGACCGCACAGGAATTAGAAAAATTCGCCAAAGAACTTGATCATACGCTAGAATTAATATCTAAAAACCCCAAGATATTTCAAATTTCATTTAAAAGAAAAAATATTCGAAGAGCTGTGGTTGCAAAGTTCAACAGCCTCTATTATAGAATACAAAATGATTCTATTGAGATATTATCTTTCTTTTCAAACAGGCAGGATCCTTCCAAAATTAAAATCGATTAGATTTTATGCGAACCACTATTAATTTTAAAGCTAAAGATTATATTGTTGATCTCTCCAAACCCCTGGATATTTCTATTGGTCTACGAGGTGATGCTAAAAATCCGGTGGCGTGGTATTTAGATGCTCCTAAAATTAATCCGGTGAAAGACGGAGACTTTATTGGGAAAGTATCAGAAGGATCTTCGGTTAATTTTAACAATATTCAGTTTAATCCGCACGCTCACGGTACGCATACCGAATGCGTGGGGCATATTTCCAGGGAATTTTATAGCATCAATCAAACGCTGAAAACCTTCTTCTTTTTTTCTAAATTGATTTCAGTAGAACCTGAAACAAGAGGAGAGGATAAAGTGATTTCCGAAGCAATTTTAAAAGAAAAATTAAAGCCTAAAGATACTGAAGCTTTAATTATTCGAACGCTGCCTAACTTCAGGGAAAAGCAAACTAAAAAGTATTCGCATACCAATTGGCCTTATCTTAGTGAAGAAGCCGCTGTTTTTCTTAGAAATTCAGGTGTAAAGCATTTACTTATAGATTTACCTTCGGTAGATAAGGAAAAGGATGGCGGGAAGTTATTGGCGCATAAAGCCTTTTGGAATTACCCAAAAAATACCCGGTTTGAGGCTACAATAACCGAATTGATTTATGTTCCTAACTCTATAGAGGATGGAGATTACTTGCTCAATCTTCAAATTGCATCCTTTGAAAACGATGCCAGCCCTTCAAAACCTGTTTTATATAAATTCTTATGAAAATAACCCTCGCACTTGAAGAACTCCCAATGTTACTATTGGGAATCTTCGTTTTTAGCCGGTTAGACTTTGCCTGGTGGTGGTTTTTAGTCTTATTTTTTACACCAGATTTTGGAATGTTGGGGTATATCTTCAATAATAAAACAGGAGCTTTTATTTATAATCTTTTTCATCATAAAGGCCTTGCGCTTTTAATATGGTTCCTGGGATTTTATCTGCAAAGTGAAGTATTTCAATTAATAGGTGTAATTTTGTTTTCACACGCGGCTTTTGATCGTATTTTAGGCTACGGGCTTAAGTATGAAAAAGGCTTCAAGTTCACTCATTTGGGAGAAATAGGAAATTAATATGGAATTTTTATTTATCGGATTGGCCGTGGGAGCCGTCGTGGCTTATTTTATTTTCGCCAGGTTTAATAAGGAGAAATCAAAGCTTAAAACAAACGAGCAGTCGTTGGTGATTATGGATAAAATAAGGAGTGTTTGTAAATTTATAACCGTTGAAGGCGATTTTTCTGAAGTCTATCATTACGAGAATTTAAAGGAAAAATATCTGAGTTTACTTCTGGGGAAGAAAAAGGCTATTGTTTTGGTTAATGCCAAAGCGCACGTAGGTTTTGATCTTAGTAAAGTGAGAATGAATAGCGAAAATGAAAAGAGAACCATTGTGCTTACCAATTTTCCGCAGCCCGAATTGCTTACTGTAGAAACCGATTTTAAATATTACGATAAGCGCGAAGGATGGGCAAATCCGTTCACTACTTCTGATCTTACCGATATTAACCGTGATGCAAAAAACTATATAGTTGACAAAATTCCGCAAAGCGGACTTCTAGATCAGGCGAGAAAAGAAGCGCTGGATACTATTTTGTTGATGGAAAAAATAGTGGAAACCATAGGCTGGAAACTCGATTATACCGCACTGACTTTAGAAGATAGAAATCAGAAGAAAATTGAGAAATAGACGGTGACGTCATCCTGAACTCGTCACTTCGAGCGGAGTCGAGAAGTCAGGATCTAGCATATTGATTATTAGATAGATTTCCGCCTGCGCGGAAATGACACAAGTTTATTATGGACATCGAAACTTTTAGATACTACTGCATTAGCAAAAAAGGCGTAACCGAGGAACTTCCTTTTGGTCCAGATACCCTGGTTTTTAAAGTTATGGGCAAAATGTTTGCTTTGGCCGGGCTTGATGCAATTCCACTTAGTGTAAATTTAAAATGTGATCCTGAAAAAGCCATAATTTTACGGGATGAATACGAGAATAATATTTTGCCCGGTTACCATATGAATAAACAACATTGGAATACCGTAATCCTGGATGGTCACTTAAAGCCCGACTTTATTTTTCAATTAGTAGACGATTCTTACAATTTGGTGAAAGCAGGATTAACTAAAAAGCAACAACAAGAACTTAAAGATTTAGATGAATAACCCATTAGGATTTTATACAAAGCAGAAAGAAATACATCAGCAAGAACTGGCCAAAATTTCTAAAAAATTACTGATTTCCAGTTTAATCAGGCTTTTCATTTTTCTCATAATATGTTTCGTGATTTATTATTTCTTCGGAAATATGAATGTGATCGTACCCGTAATTTTTGGTGGAATTGCACTTTTTTTATTCCTGGTTTCCAGGCACAGCAATCTTAAAGATAAGAGCGATAAGCAAAAGGAAATTATCAAGCTGAACGAACTGGAAATTGATATTTTAAAAACCCGGAATTTTCAGGAATTACCCGAAGGCATTGAATTTGAAAATCCCACACATCCTTACAGTCAGGATATCGACTTATTTGGGCGGGGCTCTTTTTTTCAATATTCCAACCGAACCGCGCTTTATGAAGGTGCCAAAAAACTGGCGGACATTTTTACTGAAAATAGTATAGAGAATATTCCGCAGAAACAGGAAGCCGTTAAAGAACTGGCAACAAAAGCAGAATGGAGACAGGAATTTACTGCATTGGCCAGATTGGTAAAAACTGAAACGCCGTCTAAAACCGTAATTAAATGGTTTAAGAATTATAAGAATTTTGTTCCGAATTATATTAAGTGGTTACCCACTGTCTTTTCGGTGATTTCTATTTTAGTGATCGCGGGTTACGCCTTTGATTACTTAAAAGGAATTCACCTTTTTCTATGGTTTTTAGCCGGCTTACTTTTTACAGGAATATACCTGAAGAAGATCAATTTACTTTCAGGTAGTGTGAGTAAGATTCAGGATACTTTTCATCAATATCATTTGCTGTTGGAACTTCTTGAAAAAGAAGATTTTTCTTCAGAAATTTTAAAGAAAAATCAGTCGCTTATTCATTCAGAAAAGAAAAAAGCTTCTGCTATTTTTAAAGAATTTTCTAAAGCAATTGACGCTTTAGACCAGCGGAATAATATAATTTTGGCCATTTTTGGGAATGGTTTTTTGCTATGGGATCTTCGACAGAGTTATAAATTAGAAAAATGGATTTCAGCTTACCGCCAACACGTAAAGAACTGGTTTGAGGTAATTGAATTTACTGATGCTTATAATTCCCTGGGGAATTTTGTTTTTAACCATCCAAACTATGTTTTTCCTGAAATTATAAACGAAAAAAGAGGTATTTCAGCTACAAAATTGGCACATCCGCTTTTAGATCCTAAAAAGAGGATTGCTAACGATTTTACGATTGGAGACGAAGAATTCTTTATTATTACCGGCGCGAATATGGCCGGGAAAAGTACTTTTTTGAGAACGGTTTCCCTTCAAATTCTAATGAGTAATATTGGGCTTCCGGTTTGTGCTGAAGCTTGCAAGTATTCGCCAATTAAACTCATTACCAGTATGCGCACCAGCGATTCGTTAAGTGACGACGAATCTTACTTCTTTTCAGAATTAAAGCGCTTAAAGTTTATCGTGGACGAAATTAAAACCGATCGATATTTTATTATTCTTGATGAAATTTTGAAAGGAACCAATAGTAGCGATAAAGCTATAGGTTCTAAAAAGTTTATCAGGAAATTGGTGAACTCTAATTCAACCGGAATCATCGCTACGCACGATCTGAGTTTATGCGAAATTACTTCAGAATTAAGTCAGGTGAAAAACCATTATTTTGATGCGGAGATTATCAATGATGAGCTGCATTTTGATTATAAATTTAAAGACGGAATTTGCCAGAATATGAATGCGTCTTTTCTTCTCCGAAAAATGGAGATTGTAGATGATTAAATAGTAGAATTAAAGATTTTGGAACCTCTTCTAAGCTTTAGTTGAGATTATATGAAATGTCTTATTTTCGTCAAGCTGAACTTGTTTCATCTTCTAACATGATCTTATCAACGTATTAGATCCTGAAACAAGTTCAGAATGACGCGATTGAAAACTTTATTACTATCTAACTTTTCTTTTCGAAAAGTAGAAGTTACAAATCGGTAAAGAAAGGAAATCATAAATGGATTCATTAACACAAATAGTATTAGGCGCAGCGGTTGGCGAAGCAGTTCTCCGCAAAAAAGTGGGGAACAAAGCCATGCTTTACGGAGCCATTGCGGGTACAATTCCAGATCTGGATACTTTTGCCAGCGCTTTTACCGATACTATTACCGCTATTGAAATTCATCGTGGCTTTACACACTCAATCGTATTTTCCATACTTTTTGCACCTGTTTTTGGTTGGCTCATTTCCAAGATTGAAAAGAAATCTATCGCTACCTGGCAAAACTGGTCGTGGTTGATGTTTTGGGGCTTTTTTACACATCCACTGCTAGACTCTCATACAACCTGGGGAACACAACTATTCTGGCCTTTAGAAGTGCGTTTGGCGTATAAGAATATTTTTGTGATAGATCCTTTATACACTTTGCCATTTTTGGTGTTTTTAATCCTCGCGATGCGACAGGAACGAAGAACTAAAAAAAGGAGAAAACTAAATAATCTTGGCCTCTTAATAAGTAGCATTTATTTGTTGGTTATTACCCCGGCATTAAAACTTTACACGTTTGATAAATTTACTGAAGCTTTAGAGGATCAGGATATTGCCTATTATAAAATTGAAACCAAACCGTCCCCGCTAAATGCTGTTTTATGGTCGGCTAATGTGGAGGTTGATGATGCATATTTAATTGGAAATTATTCAATTTTTGATACACAACCAATAGAGTTTATAGAACATCCTAAAAACCATCATTTGCTAGGAGACTGGATTGAGAGACGAAATGTAAAACGGCTTATTGATATTTCGGAGGGGTGGTATACCATTTCAGAAAGAGATGGAGAAATTTATTTTAATGATCTTCGTTTTGGAACTTTAAGTCCAATAGCCAGGGTAGATGCCGACTTTGCATTCAGCTATAAACTGATCGAGGAAAATGGTGAAATTAAAGCCATAGAAACTGAAAAAACCCGAGGGGATGCAAAGGAACTTTTGTCGCAGTTGGGGAATAGGGTTTTGGGTAATTAAGAGATTTATATTTTCTGTCACAAAGCCACAAATTCACTAATTCTTTTAGAAAAAATACTAGAGGGTATGGTTTTGTTTCACTCCGCTGGAGCTCGTCGGAATTTTGAGCATTTTTTTCTATAAACATACCGCCCCTGCGGAGCTTTTGAATTCCTCATAAACCTTATCAACTAAGTTATGAGCCTCATAGAGACGTAATATTTATAGAAGGTTTTTAGGCATTAATGTATTAAGCTCCATCGGAGTGAAATATTTCAAGGGCTTATTTATAGAAATTCGTGTATTCGTGGCTAATTTAAATGCTTTTTTCTAATCATTTTTCCAATTCGTCCTCAGAAATAACCTCTCCTTTCTCTGACTGACTTATACCATTTTCTACTTTTTCAATAAAGATCAGGCGTTCTACCAACTCATCAATAGAAAATGTCTCTGGTAGTTTTTCAATTTCTTCCTTTAATTTACTTTTTGTAAGCATTTTTTTTCATCAATTTGAATCCAATAACAAGATACAATTTTAAACTGAGTTTAAATTTAAAGAGAGGATCTACCGAATAAAAAATATTCCTGTATTCGTGGCAAGCCAAATTCCATATAAACTTCTTCAGAAACCTTATCTTTATCAAAACTTCAATTTTTCTATGAAACAAATACTTACTCTTACCCTCGCTTTTTTATGTATCTCTTTTTTATCTGCCCAGAAAGCTTCAGAAAATTTAAAAACTATTATTCAGGAAATAGATGATCATAAATCCTACGATCGCGAAGAATTTCCTTTGGGATTATTTACAGAGAATTATTATAAAGAAGAATCAGAATTTGCTGAAAAACAATTGAAGCAACTCCAGGAAATAAAGTCCGATTCTTTAAGTGAAACCGAACAGATTTCGCTGGAAATGCTAAAGTTTAAGCTTCAGGAAACCATAGATCACTATGAGTATGAAGCCTATTTGAATCCTTTGCTTTCTGATTCTGGTTTTCATTTAAGCCTGGCTTACCAGGTGCGTGATTTAAATAATTATGCACAGGTGAAAGCTTATTTAAATAAACTGAATGCGATTCCCACTTATGTAGATCAGCATTTCGCTTTATTGCGTGAAGGTTTACAGAAAGGAAATACCCAGCCACGAATAATTTTTGAAGGTTATGAATCTACTTATAACGACCAGATCGTGGAAGATCCAAAAGAAAGCTATTTCTATGAACCTTTTGAAAATCTACCAGGGATACTTTCCGAAGCGCAAAAGGATTCGGTTTTAACGGCTGCAGAAAATGCGATTGCCAATAATGTGATTCCGCAGTTTATAAGAATTAAAGAATTTTTTGAAACCGAATATTTGCCAGGAACCCGAACAAGTTTAGGGGTTTCCGAAATTCCGAACGGTCGTGAATATTATCAAAATCGCTTGGATTATTATACCACTTTAGACCTGAGTGCAGAAGAAATTCACCAGATTGGTTTAGAAGAAGTAGCGCGGATTAATTCAGAAATGAAGAAGATTATCGCCGAGGTTGAATTTGACGGGAGTTTCGAGGAATTTATCCATTATTTAAGAACCGATGAGCAGTTTTATGCAAAAACCGGGAAAGAATTATTAAAGGAAGCCCGCGACATCGCCAAGCGAATTGATGCTAAACTTCCGGCATATTTTAAAACCTTACCAAGAAAACCTTATGGAGTGACTAAAGTGCCTGATGCTATCGCTCCAAAGTATACGACGGGACGTTATATCGGCGCTTCAAATGAAACCCAGCCGGGCTATTATTGGGTGAATACTTATAATTTATCTAATCGTCCGCTATATGTTTTACCTTCTTTAACTGCCCACGAAGCGGTGCCGGGACATCATTTGCAGAATGCGCTGAATGCCGAGTTGGGCGACAGTATTCCAAAATTCCGAAGAAATATGTACTTATCGGCTTACGGTGAAGGCTGGGGTTTGTATTCTGAGTTCTTAGCTGAAGATATGGGAATTTATACCACGCCTTATGAGCTGTTTGGTAAACTTACCTATGAGCAATGGCGTGCTTGCCGGTTAGTTATCGATACAGGAATTCACGCAATGGGTTGGAGCAGGGAAGAAGCGGTAGCATACTTCGAGAAGAATACCGCGCTTTCTATGCATAATATCAATACAGAAGTAGATCGTTATATTTCCTGGCCGGGCCAGGCGGTGTCGTATAAGATTGGAGAAATCAAAATCAGGGAATTACGAAAAAAGGCTGAAGAAGCCCTTGGTTCAGATTTCAATATTCGGGATTTCCACGAAGTGATTTTAGAGCAGGGGGTGGTTACGCTGCCGATTTTAGAAGAAAGGGTGAATGCTTTTATTGAAAGTAATAACGATTGATAGGGTACTAAAAATTAAATAAAAAACCTCTTCCATCTAATATCGAAGAGGTTTTTTATTTTTAATCAGTTTTTCTAATTCTCTTTGTCGGTTAATTCTACGATTGGTTTTTCCTTATTGTTATAAGTAATTTGAACATTTACCTTTTTTGATCTTCAACCAATTTCCGAGCTTTTTGTGGCTCAATTGTTTTTCCCTTGTAATAAAAGATTGCGTCATCCGCTAATAGTTTTTGAAAACTTGGTGGCGCTGGAGGTGCAGGGGGAGTTTCAGGAGCCGGTGGAGGTGGCGGAAGAATTTCAAATCTTATTTTTTCAGCTTTCTTTCTTTGCGCTGCGGTCATTAAACTTCTTATATACATAATTCTATTGGCGTGTTCCTGAGTCATTTTAAAGTCTTCTTCAGGAATAGAATTATAATGTTTAACCAGCCTGTTGTGTTCTGAAATCATTTCAGGAGTGGCTTTTTCCTGATCTTTATTGTTAGTAGTACAGGTAGCCACACTTCCTTTCAATTTATTTTCAGCCATTAGTTGAATTAGGTCTTTTAAAATAGTCGGTGAAGAATTTTCGACAACTTCAACATGGTATGAAGTAAAACTATTCTCTTTTATGTGCTTATTCAATTCTTCTATGGTAATTTTATTCTCGTGCAGCAGGAGTTGCCCGATCCTATCTACTTCAAGAATAAGAGTGGTGGAATTTAGATCATTTTCTACTTTTTCCTTATTAATGAAGCTAAAAAATAGAATAGAAATTAAAGGCAAGATCAATAGACTTTTTACTAAAATGGTTGATTTCGATGTTTGTGTTTTCATAACTGTAAAACGTTTTTTGATTGATGAATAATTAATAGGATTTACAAAATCACTATGTAAATGTCCCGATGAAAATGATAATAATGTGGTTTGATATTCGGCTTTCTGAATTCCTTTTTTAAGCACCTCGCGGTCGGCCAGGAACTCGTGGTTGAGTTTGATAAAATCTTTTAAGAAAAATATAAGCGGATTTATCCAGAAAATAATCTGCAGAAATTCTACGAAAAGAATATCTAAACTGTGTTTTTGATTAGCGTGTGCTTCTTCATGAATAATTACTTCTTTTGGAATTTGTTTCTGCTCATACTTCTTTTTGTTTAGAAAGATATAGTTCAAAAAAGTATGCGGATCAATTTCCTCTTGCAGCAATATTCGCAAGAAACCTTTCTTCTTCACCTTGGGATTTTTTCTAACCTTTAGTAATAATTCTCTTAGATTTCTTATGAATTTTATACTGAAGAAAATCACTCCCAATGCATAGATGGTCCAAAGAATGAACGGCAGGTAATCCATAAAGGATAGATCTTCTGCTATTGAGGTTTTCTTGGAAGATTTAAGCAATGCAGGGTCAATATTTTGAGAAGTAGGATCAATATAGGTAGTAATGGTAATAAGCGGGATTCCAATAGATGCTATTACCGCAACGAGTAAGTAAAAACGTTTAAACGTATGCATGTCTTCTTTCTCAAGAAGCAACTTGTAAAAAAGAAGTAAAGTGGCCAGGATTGTCACAGATTTTAAAATATACCATTCCATAACTACTTATTTTTTATTTCGTTATCTATTAACTTCTTTAAATCCTCCAATTCTTCTTTGGTTAAATTGGTCTCTTTGGTGAAAAATGAAGCAAACTGGGAAGCAGAATCATTGAAAAAATTCTTAATAATTCCATTAAACTGCTTAGAGAAGTAGTCTTTCTTTTTTACCAGCGGGAAATATTCCCTGGATCGGCCATATTGTTTATAGTCCACAAAACTTTTGTCCTGCATCCTTTTTAAGAGTGTGGCAATAGTTGTAGGTGCGGGTTTAGGTTCCGGATAGGCTTCTATAAGGTCTTTCATAAAAGCCTTTTCCTGTTTCCAGAGGATTTGCATTAATTGTTCTTCAGATTTTGAAAGACTCATTTTCTACAAGTTTAGATTATTCTCTACAAATGTAGAATAATTATTTAATTCTACAAACATAGAATTAAATAATTTTGCCTTAAGCAGCTGAGTACTATTGAAATGTTGTTTTCAAAAAGAGGAATGGAATTGGAAAATGAAGATTATTTAACTAGTGATTAGGATAACTACGAAATTGCGAAATGCCTAAACAAGTAATTTCTTCTTTAATACCTATCTTCGCGACTTCAAAAATCAATAATGAATTTAGAAAAAGAATTAAGGGAACGCAGCGATAGTACCTGCGAACTTTGCAGTGCTACAGATAATTTACAGGTTTATAGCCTTGAGAATTTCCCGGGAGAAGTTACCGATGGAAGCTTTATGGCTTGCCAGGTTTGCACCGAACAACTGGAAGATTTTGATAAAGTTGAGGTAAATCACTGGCGTTGTTTAAACGATAGTATGTGGAGCACGGTTCCTGCTGTTCAGGTAACGGCTTTCCAAATGCTGACAAAACTAAAAGCCGAAGGCTGGCCTCAGGATTTACTTGATATGATGTATATGGAAGACGAGCTGAAAACTTTTGCTAAATCCAAGTTGGTTTCCGAAGAAAATACTACGCCGGAAGTCACTCATAAAGATAGCAAGGGTGCAGTAATCGAAGCCGGTGACACCGTGGTGCTTACTAAAGATTTAAATGTAAAAGGCAGTAGTTTAACCGCTAAACGCGGAACGGCTGTGCGCCGGGTTTCTCTGGTTCACGATAATGCAGAACAAATTGAGGGAAAGGTAGAAGGACAGCAAATTGTTATTTTAACCAAGTTTGTAAAGAAAGTATAAGTTGAATTTTTAGAACAGCTATTTCCAATAAACGCTGTTCGATATTTTTCAAATAAAAAAAGCCACGAAAACATATTGTATTCGTGGCTTTAGATTTTACAGAAAAATTGAAGAAGGAAATTCAATAATTTTCGCTTCTTAATAATTTTTATGATAACTCAATTACTCGATAATCGAGATTCAATGCTCCGAAGCTTGTCTCGAAATCAAATTATATTTTTCAATAATAATGCTTCGTGACCTAGCTTCGAAGTTGTTTATTCCGCTCCGGCGTCTTCTTTTAAAAAGTTATATTTTTTTGAATAATCCAGCATTTGACCTTCAAAGCTTTCCGGCTGAGTAACCTTGATAGTCGTAATTTCACCATTTTCGTCCGTTTCGGTTACTAGCTCAGGATTTACAAAACCGCTATAAGGCGCCGACTTAAATACAGCATTTCGTTCTAAAACTTCTTTGTGAATTTCCTGATCTACTTTTACACCATAATTTTCTACCAGGTTTTTGGCAGCTTCGTAATCACCTTCAGATTTAATTCTTTGAGTTTCACGTAATAACTCTCCAAAAAGTTCTCGAAGTTTCTCGTAATCCTTAATGTCGTAATAAGTTTTTCCGTCTTTTTGAACTTTTTCGATCACTCCATCTTCTTTCCCTTTTTCAATAACCCAGGAACTTACCCACATCCTGTTTCTCATGTGAGCTTCCTCAATGTCTTCGCCAATCTCGATCCTGGTTAATTGGCCCAGCATTCCGTTTCTGATATAATCGTTGTAAGCCGCTTTACCAAGCTTCGTATGATCATCAGTTAATCCTAATTCTTCTAATTTTGGATCCATTAAGTAATAAAGTCCCACTAGATCAGCACGACCTTCTTCCATAGTAGAGGCATAGCTTTTTAAGGTTTCTTTGGTCTGGCCAACTCCCTGGTTGATTTTACCAGATGCGTGGCCTACTACTTCGTGAAGTGCAGTATGCAATTTATCGGCCTGTTCGCCGTACTGCCCACTTAATTCAATCTCTTCCTCATCGTGAGAAAACTCTTTAAGTTTCTCGCTTCCTCCGGCTTTGCTATAGGCGTTATTAATATTACCCAGAGAAACAGATTTACTTCCGTGCTCCTGTCTTATCCAGTTTGCATTAGGAAGATTTACACCAATGGGCGTGCTGGGTGAAGCATCTCCGGCTTCCCCTGCAACAATAACGGTTTTGTAGGTTACGCCAACTACTTCTTCTTTTTTGTGCTCATCCATGATAGGGGCGTTGTCTTCGAACCATTGTACATTATCTTCCAAAACTTTCATTTTTTGAGACATATCGAAATCTTTTATCTGCACAATATTCTCATAAGAACCACGGTAGCCTAATGGATCATTATAGACTTCGATAAATCCATTGATATAATCGATATTTCCCTCTGTGGCTTCTACCCAGGCAACATTATAATCGTCCCAAACTTCAAGATCTCCGGTTTTATAATATTCTATGAGAAGTCCTAAAGCATTAGCTTGTTTTTCGTTTTCGGCAACCGCTTCAGCTTTTTCTAACCACTTGATAATTTCAGAAATTGCATCGCCATATAGGCCATCGACTTTGTAAACCTGTTCCTTTAATTGGCCGTTTTCCTTGACAAGTTTAGAATTGAGACCAAAAGAAAGCGGCTTATCGGGATTAGGGGATTTTTTATTTGCATAAAATTCTTCAACTTCAGCAGCGGTAACATCCGCTCCATAAAAATTGGTGGCAGATCCAGAAAGTAAACCTTCGGCTTCATCTAAGTTGACTTTTTTAGCGTCCTTGTCGTTAAAAATAACTTCTAAAGGCTCACCACTAAGTTCAGTATTGGTTTCTGATAATAATGATTGCAGATATGCTTTATCAAAATCTGGTTTGATCTTATTATTAGAGTAATGATGATGAATGCCATTAGAAAACCAAATTCGTTTTAGGTAGGTTTCAAAAGCTTTCCAATCTTCAGAGTCTTTGTCGCCTTCGTAATTGGCATACACATTCTCTAAAGCTTTTCTAATCTTTAGATTGTGTTTGTAGTTTTGAGCCCAAATAATATCTCGTCCGGCAAGGCCTGCGTGGGTTAGATAATAAACTAATTTTTGCTCTTTGAGGTCTAGATTTTCCCATCCCGGTATTTCGTACCTAAGAATCTTAATATCTGCGAATTCATCTACCTTAACAGAACTATTCTCTGTGGTTTCAGTTTGTTCCTGGTTAGTATTCGCTTCTTTTTCCTGGTCGTTACAGGAAATAAAAATGCTTGCAAGTGCAAGCAGCAAAATTCCAAATTTATGCTTCATTTTGATGATTATTTAGATCTCAAAGTTAAGAATAATCCTCTTTATGTGAAGCTTCCAGATATGGAAATCAGGCTTTATTCCAATTCTAGAAAATACTTTGATAATTTCTGAAAAATGCAGAAGTCTGACTTTTATGACACCTTTTTTGAGTCAGATGAAAAAAATTGATTTAGGGAACAAACTAAACTAAGTGAGGTTGAATTTGGCAAGATATTTTTCGGATAACCGCTTATTGGCTCATTACCTCTTTTCGCTCGTCGCTTTCTACCATTCCATCCCGAAGGCGAATAATCCGGTGTGCATGGTGGGCAACTTCTTCTTCGTGAGTAACCAAAATCACTGTATTTCCCGCGGCGTGAATTTCATCAAAAAGATTCATAATTTCCAACGAAGTTTTTGAATCCAGGTTTCCGGTTGGTTCATCGGCAAGAATTATAGAGGGTTTGTTCACCAAAGCTCTCCCAACGGCTACCCTTTGACGCTGTCCACCCGAGAGTTGATTGGGTTTATGATCCATTCTATCTCCAAGTCCAACATTGGTTAAAACCTCTTCTGCACGTTTTTTTCGGTCGGTTTTATTGTAACCGGCATAGATCATTGGTAAAGCAACATTTTCTAAAGCCGTAGTTCTGGGAAGCAGGTTGAAGGTTTGAAAAACAAAACCGATCTCTTTATTTCTGATTTCAGCAAGTTCATCGTCTCCCATTTGGCTGGCATCTTTTCCATTTAAAATATAAGTTCCGGAAGTTGGCGTATCCAGGCAACCCAATAAGTTCATTAAGGTAGATTTTCCCGAACCGGATGGCCCCATAATCGCTACATATTCACCTCTATCAATATCCAGGTCTATCCCTTTTAAAACTTTAACCACTTCATTTCCCAGTGGAAAATCCCTGGTAATTTGCCTAATCTCAATGACTTTACTCATTCCAAAATAATTTTGTGTTTATAGGACGCTGCTTTGACCTTTTTGTTACAACCTTATTGTAAAATGCTGCTTGGCCTGCTCTTTTCTAAAAAAAACAAGTCCGAGGAAAAATGTGTCTATAGTTACTCTTACTTCAGGATGCGCTTTGATCTCTTCCCAGGCAGCTTCCATTCCGGGAGACCAGTGGATATCATCAAAAATAAATACGGTATCATTATGAGCTGTTGGCAGCAACTGCTTAAAATATTTTAAAGTCGCTTCTTTTGTATGGTGGCCATCGAAGTAAATTAAATCGTATTGGGTTTGTGGTTCGTTATGTATAGTTCTCTGAGGACTGCTGTCTTTAGAAAATAGCACAAATTTTGAAAGAATTTCTTCAAACTCGCCAACTTTCAGTTCCACATTGCTTAAGCCGAATTTCTCTAACTGATTTCTGGCCACATCGGCAGTTTGGGGGCAACCTTCGATACTCGTTACTACGCTTTTACTATTGGTTGCAAGTGCAGAAGTACCAATTCCCAGGGAAGTGCCCAGCTCTAAAATATTCTTGCAGTTTAGATAATTGGCTAATCGGAATAAAAACCTGGCTCTTTTCTTCGGAATCCCCACGTTTTTAGCAATCGCTGAAATTGTGCGTTCGTTCGAAGTAAAGACCCTGCTTCCGGCACCAAAATCGGTCACCTGAATGGTTTTATGATTCTTTAAAAGATCTTTTCGGTATTCGTTTAGAAGGTTGTATTCTTCATATTTCCTTTTATCATAAAAGCAATTCGTTACCAAATCGTACACAAACGGCGAATGCAATCCGTGCTGATTTTGGGATTTTAGAAGGAATTTTATGTAGGATTTTAGAAGCAAGCTATCGGTTGTCAGTTATGAGTTGTCAGTTTTCGGTTATGGGTTTCGATTTAATATTCAGTTATAAATTATTAAGTCTTCCAATTTTTTTCCACGTATTGTAAAAACGAATAAATCTTTCCCCCTAAAAGATCGTATTTTGTTCTTAGCGTCTTTATTTCTTTGATTTCATATAGCTCGTCTATCATTTCCAATTGTGATAAACATTCTAAAAGTGAGGCGTGTGCGTATACCAGGAATTTTATAAAATCTTGTTTGTAAGCTCTTCTTCCATATCCTTCAACGATATTGTCTTTGATACTTTTAGAGGACCTTCTTATCTGACTACCCTGCTCATACAATTCAAATTTCGGAAGTTTGAGTGAAACTTTGTGAACTTCAAGAGCGTATTCAAAAGAAAGATTGTAGATATCTAAATCTCTATAACTTTTCATATGTTGATTTTTAAAATTAATTGTGACTCACAACTCACAACTCACAACTCACAAATGAATCACTCCGCCTTCGCACCAAGCTCGAACCAGCGTTCAGTTTTGGTTTCTATGGCGTCATCTATTTCCTGGAGTTTTATTGAGTTTTCTTTAATTTCATCGGGATCCAGATCTTCTAAGAATTTTTGCTGAAGTTTCTCTTTTTTCAGCTCCAGTTTTGCGATTTCTTTTTCAAGTTTTCCAAACTCTTTTTGTTCGTTATAACTTAGTTTAGTGCCGGAGCTGGTCTTCTTCCAGTCTTTCTTATTATTATCGCTTTCTGAAGTTTCTTCCCTGGCTTCTATAGTAGCGCTATCTTCGTATGCGCGATATTCGGTGTAATTTCCTGGAAAATCCTGAACTTCTGCATTTCCCTGAAACACGAAAAGGTGATCAACGATCTTATCCATAAAATATCTGTCGTGGGACACCACTAATAAACAACCCGGGAAATCTAGCAGAAAGCTTTCCAGGACGTTTAGCGTAACGATATCAAGATCGTTTGTAGGTTCATCAAGAATCAGGAAGTTAGGGTTTTGAATAAGTACTGTACATAGGTAAAGTCGTTTTCGCTCACCTCCACTTAATTTTTCAACAAAATCATATTGTTTTTTTCTGTCGAATAAAAAGCGCTCTAAAAGTTGCTGTGCCGAAATTTGCCGACCCTTTTTCAATGGGATATAATCGCCAAACTCCCGAATCACTTCAATAACTTTTTGGCCGGGTTTAATATTAATTCCTGATTGAGTGTAGTAACCGAATTTTATGGTTTCCCCAATAACTACTTTGCCATTATCGGGTTTAATCCCTCCGGTTAGGATATTTAGGAAAGTTGATTTTCCGGTACCGTTTTTTCCTATAATACCAATGCGTTCTCCACGCTTAAAATTATAGCTGAAATTCTCTAGCAGTTGTTTATCCTGGAAAGACTTGCCAATATTATGAAGTTCCACAATTTTGCTTCCCAGGCGCTCCATATTTAACTCCAGCTGCACTTCGTGATCCTGGCGGCGTTTATGAGCACGGTCTTTAATATCCTGAAAATCGTCTATCCTGGATTTGGATTTTGTGGTACGCGCTTTAGGTTGGCGACGCATCCATTCCAGTTCTTTTTTGTAAAGCTGTTTGGCTTTCTCGGTGTTGGTGGCTTCCTGGGCCATCCTTGCATCTTTTTTATCCAGGTAATAGCCGTAATTTCCTTTGTAGGTGTAAAGATTACCGTGATCAAGCTCAACGATTTCGTTACAAACCCGTTCCAGGAAATACCTGTCGTGAGTAACCATAAAAATGGTAAAGTTCTCTTTCTTAAAATATTCTTCCAGCCACTCGATCATATCCAGATCCAAATGGTTGGTAGGCTCATCCATTATGATGAAGTTTGGTTTCTGCAGTAACATCACCGTTAATGCCAGACGCTTTTTTTGTCCGCCCGAAAGATATTTCACTTCTTTAGAAAGATCGTCCAGTTTTAGTTTAAACAAAATTTGTTTGTACTGGGTTTCAAAATCCCAGGCTTGAGCAGCGTCCATTTCTTCAAAAGCCTTTTGATAAGCTTCAGCATCATCAGGATTTTTAAGCGCTTTTTCGTAGCGGTTTATTATATTCAGGATTTCATTATCTGAAGAAAATATAGTTTCTTCAACCGTTAAATTCGGATCTAAATTGGGTTCCTGCGGAAGAAAGGCAGTAGTAATATCCTTCCTGTACACCACTTTACCGGCATCTGGCGCATCGAAACCGGCCAGTATATCCAGAAGCGAAGTTTTTCCGGTTCCGTTTTTAGCTATAAATCCTACCTTCTGACCTTCATTGATTCCGAAGGAAATATCTTCAAATAACACGCGTTCCCCGTAGGCTTTAGCAATATTCTCTACACTTAAATAATTCACAGACTTGAGTTTTGTGCAAAATAAAAGGAAAATTGCGACTTAATTTTATTATTAGCCTACAAAAACTATATTTGTTAAAACTATCTAAATTAAGATGCTGGCTCGCTGTGAAAATGTGCGTTGGTCGATTTAAATCATCTTGATATCCCGAATCAATAGCAAAATATGCTGAAAAGATACTATCTCATTTTAATCTTAATGGCGGGAGTTTTAAGTTTCTCGTCTTGTATTTCTACTAAAAAAATAACTTACCTGCAGGGTAAAGACCGGGAAATGGATAGTATTATCCAAATTCAGCAGTTAAAAAAACCATATCGCATCCAAACCGGCGACCTTTTAAGTATTCGGGTTAAAGCCCTGGACCAGGAACTGGTGGGAATGTTTAATCCCGTAGGAGAAGCAAATCCGAATGCTACTACGGAAGAAGCTGTTTATTTTGATGGTTTTACGGTAGATGATCACGGGAATATTCGTGTACCTACCCTGGGAGAAGTAAATGTTTTAGGTTATACCGAAAGAGAAATAAGAGAGAAAATAGAAAACTTATTGTTAGAAAATTACTTTAAAGAGGAAGCCAATCTTTTTGTTACGGTAAAGCTGGCAGGGATACGATATACCACACTGGGCGAAATAGGGACAGGCAGCCAGGTAATTTATAAAGAAAAAGTGACCATAATGGAGGCGGTGGCTAACGCCGGGGGAATTTCCGAATATGGCGATATGGAAAATGTAAAGATTATAAGGCAATATCCATACGGGGAAGAAGTTCATAAAATAGATCTAACCGATATTGACGCGACCCAAAGTGAATATTATTATATACAACCCAACGATCTTATTTTGGTAAATGCTTTACCGCAAAAGGCGCTGGGATTGGGCACCACCGGATTGGAAATATTTAGAACAGGAGTTACCATATTATCATTTGTAACCACAACCATCTTATTATTTAGCAGGATTTAAATGGCGCACGAAGACGATCACATATCAGATGTTGGCTCAACCTTCGATTTTAAAGGTTTTGTACTTAAAGTTATAAGTTACTGGAAGCTTATTTTACTTTCGGTAGGGATTAGTTTGGCGGTTGCCTACTACAATAATGTCCGGAAATTACCGGTTTATAACCTGGGAAATTCCATTTCTATAAAAGACGATCAGAATCCTTTTTTTACCAGCAATACTAGTCTAACTTTTAACTGGGGAGGAACTTCAGATAAGGTAAATACGGCTATGACCATCTTGCGATCGCGGTCCCATAACGAAGAGGTGGTAGAGGAACTTCAGTTTTATACCCAATATTTAAAGGAAGGTGAATATCAACGTATAGATGCTTATGGTAGCACCCCGTTCACAGTGGTGGCAGATACGGCGAAAGCCCAGGCTATAAATGTAACGATGACGATCACATTTATAGATTCCCTCACCTACAATTTAAAAGCGAATGTACCGGCAAGTTTGAGCCTTCAGAATTATAAAACTAAAGAAAAAACTTACAGGGAGGTAGATGCTAAAGAGTTTAGTAAAAATTACAAATCGGGAGAGCAGGTTCGACTTCCTTTTTTCCATGGAACTATACTTAGGGTAGATCAGCCTTTACAAGCCGGCACCCCTTTCTATGTGAGTTTTATGAATTTTGACTCCGCCGTTGGGAAATATCGAAATGTAAATGTAAGTCCTGAATCTCAAGGTTCTTCTGTGTTAAAAATGAATCAAACCGGAGGAAATAAAGACCGAATTGTAGATTATCTCAATGGAACTGTTCGTGTGCTTAGTGAAAATATGCTGGCGCGGAAAAACCTTTTTGCCACTAAAACCATTCGATTTATAGATTCCAGTTTAGCAGTTCAATCTGAAGCTTTAAAATTAGTTGAAGCAGAGCTGAATCAATTCAGGAATGATAAGGCAATAATGGATATTTCTGCGGAAAGTTCTCAGCTTTCTAATAAACTTTCATCTTTAGATCTTAGAAAAGAAGACATCAGGCGACAACTTTCTTATTACGAAACCTTAAGAAATTACCTGGAAACCCGAAATGATTATTCTAATGTTCCCGCTCCTTCTGTAGCCGGAATTTCAGAAGGAAGTATTGCGAGTGGTGTATCCCGAATTATTGCCTTAGCAGAAGAAAGAAGTAATTACCAATATTCTCTAAAAGAAAATTCCCCGGTTTTTGACGATATAGACCGACAAATAAATTCGGTTAAATCCATTTTGCTGGAGAATATCAGTTCTTCAAGAGGTTTATTGAGGGAGGAGCAACAGGATATTAACCGGCAAATTGCGCAACTGGAATCTGAAATCAGTAAACTTCCACAGGAAGAACAGGATCTGCTTAAAATTCAACGTCGTTACAGCCTTAACGAGAAATCTTATAATATGTTCCTTGAAAAGAGGAGCGAAGCCGGGCTAATTAAGGCGGCAAATGTAAGTGATGTGATGGTGATCGATTCGGCTAAAGATACCGGCGGGGGACAAATTGGCCCCAATACCCAGCTTAATTATGTGATGGCTGTATTGGTTGGGGGCGTAATTCCCTTAACTTTTGTATTCCTGTTAGTTTTTATGAATACCAATATTCATAACGCACAGGAAGTTACGCGATTGTCGCCAATTCCAATTTTAGGGATGATTGGAAAAAGTAAAATGGATTCCAATTTGGTCGTTTTTAGTAATCCGAAATCATCTATTGCTGAAGGTTTTCGAGGTTTGCGTTCTAGTCTTCAGTTTATGTACAAAAAACAAGGCGTTACCGGTTCTAAAACTTTATTGATTACGTCTTCGGTATCGGGAGAGGGAAAGACTTTTTGCGCGATGAACCTGGCGACCGTTTTTGCTCTAAGTGAACGAAAAACGGTATTGGTAGGTGTCGATTTAAGAAAACCGAAGATCTTTGATGATTTTCAGCTGAATAACGATCTGGGAGTGGTGAATTATTTGATAGACCAGGCGAGCAGTGATGAGATTATACAGCAAAGTAAGATTCCTTATTTGGACGTGATCACCGCCGGGCCAGTGCCTCCAAATCCATCAGAGTTGCTTATCAACGAGCAAATGGATAAGCTGATGGAGGAATTAAAACAGAAATACGATTATATTATCCTGGATACCCCACCAATTGGGATGGTTGCCGATGCTCTAAACCTCGTAAAACACGCCGATGCTACAATTTACCTGGTGCGACAGGATTATACGAAGCGTGGAATGCTGGAGTCTATTAACGAGAAATACGGTAAAGGGGAAATCAAGAACATCAGTTTTGTATTAAACCACTTTGTGCACCGCGCCAAATACGGTTATGGTTATGGCTATGGTTATGGTTACGGCTATGGCTATGGTTACGGGTATAACCGATATTCTAAAGGCTACGTTGAAAAATCTGATCCCACCCGAAAGTTTAAACGCTGGTGGAAGAAGGCGATGAGGAATTTTGAGTGATTAGTAGTCGTTAGTTTTTAGACGTTAGACTTTAGAAAAATGAAGGAAATATAATGGAAAACATCCCTGTTTTTAAGTTTGAAGATTTAAAAGTTTATCAAAAGGCATTGGATTTTGTGGATTTGGCTTATGATGTATCCAAGAGTTTTCCTCAGTCAGAATTATATAATTTAACCTCTCAATTTAAGCGAGCGGCTGTATCAATTCCTTTAAACATCGCTGAAGGCGCTGGAGATACCAATGCTCAATTTAATCGGTTTTTAGAAATTGCCAGCGGATCCGTAAAGGAATGCGTTGTTTGTTCTACAATCGCAAGACGACAGAACTTTATTAGTGAAGAAAAGAATTTGGAAAACCGGAGAAAACTAGCCGAACTTTCCAAAATGATGAGTAGTTTTAAGCGATATTTGAAGAAATAATAGTTGTTAGACTGTAGTGATTAGTCGTTAGAACCATAAGAACTACCGTCTAAAGACTAAAGTCTACCGACTTTTTTTACGCCACGAATCCACGGATTTTTTAATGTTTTTGAGGCTTGTTCCGAGATCATGAATAAAGCTCCTTCCCTTTTTTCAAGGGAAGGTGGCACATCTTCGATGTGACGGAAGGGTTTCTTTAGTAGTCAGGATGATTCTTGCACCACTAAAGCTAATGCAGGATCTCATTCTGTATTATATGTTAGATGTTAAAAAACGTATCGATTAAAGTCTAAGGCCTCCCGACTAATAACTAATTAAAAATCCTTAATTTCGTTGCTTAAAAAATATCTCCGAAAATACCTTGACTAAAAACGACGACTGGTTATACGAAATCACCCCGAAGCGCAAGCTTGTAGACCTTAATTTTAAGGAGATCTGGCGGTATCGTGATCTGTTGATCCTTTTTGTGAAAAGGGATATAGTCACAGTTTATAAGCAAACCATTTTAGGGCCGCTTTGGTATTTTATCCAGCCGCTTTTTACCTCTATAATCTTCACCCTTGTTTTTAATAATATAGCGAGTATTCCTACGGGGAATGTGCCTTCTTTTCTTTTTAACCTAACTGGCATCACCGCCTGGAATTATTTTAACCAATGCCTTACTGGGACCTCTAATACTTTTACTGCCAATGCAGGTATTTTTGGAAAGGTCTATTTTCCACGGGTGATTATGCCTTTAAAAACAGTTATTAGCAACTTATTTAAATTTGGAATTCAATTACTGATATTGATTGTTTTTTATTTTTATTTTCTGTTAAGAGGTTATGAAATAAGTCCTAACTCAAATTTACTCTTATTCCCGGTTTATGTATTAATGATGGCATTATTAGGTCTAGGAGCGGGAATGACGATTTCTGCACTAACTACCAAATACCGTGATTTAACTGTGTTAGTAGGTTTTGCCACTACTTTATTAATGTATATTTCGGCTGTACCTTATCCTTTAAGTGAAGTTTCCGAAAAAATGCCGGATTGGGCCTGGCTGGTGAAATACAACCCCTTAACGCAAATTATAGAAGGCTTTAGATATATGGTATTAGATACCGGTACTTTTACCTGGCCTGGGTTTTTCTATACTTTAGGAGTGTCAGTGGTGCTTTTTCTGTTGGGTTTAATTATTTTTAACCGAACGGAGAAGAATTTTATTGATACGGTGTAAGAGTGAAGAGTGAGAAGTGAATAGTAAAGACCTAATGTTGAGCTGAGAAAAGGAAGAATGAGTGTAATATTAAAAGCAGAAAATATTTCCAAACAATACCGCTTAGGTACCGTTGGCACCGGTAGTTTACAGCATGATATAAACCGATGGTGGCACCAGATTCGTGGAAAAGAAGATCCTTATTTAAAAGTTGGGGGTGTAAACGATAGAAGTGCTAAAGCTACCGAAGATTATGTATGGGCGCTACGTGATATTAATTTTGAAGTAAAACGTGGCGAGGTTTTAGGAATTATAGGGAAAAACGGGGCTGGGAAATCTACTCTATTAAAAATTCTTTCAAGGGTTACTGCGCCTACTACCGGGAGTATAAAAACCAAAGGGAGAATAGCTTCTTTACTGGAAGTAGGAACCGGTTTTCACGGCGAGCTTACCGGCAGAGAAAACATTTTTATGAACGGCGCGGTGCTGGGAATGAACAAAGTTGAAATTAAATCTAAACTAGACGAGATTATCGCGTTTTCCGGTTGTGAAAAATATATAGACACCCCGGTAAAGCGTTACAGCAGTGGGATGACTGTACGTTTGGGCTTTGCAGTAGCGGCACATCTAGAACCTGAGATACTTGTGGTAGATGAGGTTTTGGCCGTGGGTGATGCAGAATTTCAAAAAAAAGCCATTGGGAAAATGCAGGATCTTTCTACTGGGGAGGGAAGAACGGTGCTTTTTGTAAGTCATAATATGGCTAGTGTGAGAAATTTGTGTGATAGAGGAATTGTTTTAGAAAATGGTATGATAAATTATTACGGGGATATTTCAGACTCTATAGAATATTACTTGAAACCGAAAGAAACTATCGAAAGCTCTTTGAAAACTCGTACTGATAGATTAGGAAGTGGTAAAATTAAAGTAGTAGAAGTAGAATTGTATAATAAAGACAATAATAATATTAGCGAAATAATTTCTGGGGATGAGCTATTAGTGAAGATCCATATTGAGAGAAATAGAGAGATTGATTTCTCGAAATTAAAAGTAGGAATTAATTTTGTTGATAGAAATGATAATTTTATAGTTTCTTACATCAATGATGAAATGGGGGTGGATTTTGCTATGCTTGCAGAGCAGGATTATTTCTTTTTAAGAGTACCTAATCTTTTACTCCGGGCAGATAAATATAATATCAGAGTTTTCTTATCTGAAATCGATACGAGAAAAGAAAATTTTTTGGATGTTGTTGAAAATGTATATTCTTTAAGGATATTACCCGGGGATATATGGAAAACGGGAAAAATAAATAGAGCAGGGAATTCTGCCATAATACCAGGTAAATTTTATTTCTAATGAAAAATGAGACTAAAGTTTTAATTTTAGGTATTAATCAGTCCAATTTTCTGGATCCATTATATAGCTCGATTGCTAAAAAAAATTCAAATCTTAACTTCTCTTTAAATTCCTATCGCCAAATAAAGAATGGGACTGCGAAATTTAATTATGCGAAGGTTTATAACACGGAACTAATAAAACTTTCTAATTTTAGTTTTTTTAAAGCAGTTATGAGATTTTCATTTACTAAATTATTTTGGCAGATTCTTCTATTCGAATTATCTCGTAGGTCATCATTTTCCAAAATGAAAAAGCAAATTAAGGATTTTTCAATTTGCAAATTCAAAGTAGATAAATATTTAATACCAAATAATTTTGATATTTATCACTTTCATTTTTGTATTCCAGAGAATTTAATACCCATTTATTTTTTGCCGAAGGAAGCTAAAATAATCTGTTCTTTTTGGGGATCTGATCTTTTGAGGAGGACTGGTTTGTCTAACGTATTCTATGTTTCAAAGGCCTTGAAAAGAGCAAAAAGTATTACAACACAGACTGTAGATTTATCCCAAATTTTACTAGCAAAATATGGAAGGGAGTTTGAAAAGAAAATAAATGTGGTCCCCTTCATACTTGATAGGAGCATTTTTGACCAGATTGATATTATTAAAGAAAAAAAAGCTCAAATAAATACTTTTAAGAGCTCTTATGGAATTGATCTCGAAAAAATTGTGATTGCTATAGGTCATAATGGTTTTGAAGAAAATAATCATTTGAGAATAATTGATGAATTAGAGAAATTACCCGAAGGCCTTTTAGTTAATTGCACATTTGTACTTCACATTTCTTACGGTGGTAATAGTTATTATCATGAAAAATTAAATGCAAAAACTAAAGAAAGTCATTTAAATTTCATTCTTATTGAGAAATTTTTTGAAGTTAAAGAAATGGCAATATTGAGATTAGCTACAGATGTGCTTATTCAAGCACCTATAACCGATGCTTTAAGCGCCGCAATGACTGAAGTGCTCTATTCAGAAAATACCGTTATTACAGGTGGCTGGCTTCCTTATGATATTCTTTTTAGGAATGATATAAATATTTACAGCTTTGATTTTTTTCATCAATTAGGGCCAAGATTATCTGAAATATTGAAAGGTTTTGAAAAATTAAAATCTAAAAATACAGATAACCCTAGAAAGATCAGGAAGTTATTGTTAAGTGAATCAATTACTGATGAATGGGGTCATTTGTTTAATGATAATTCTAAAGAAGAAGTTTGACAAAGTTAATAACAATAATAATTCCTTCATTTAATCGAAGTCATTTACTTGGCGCAACTTTAGATTCCATTTTAGCCCAAACATATCGCCATTGGGAATGTATCGTCGTTGATGACGGATCCTTTGATTACACTTTTGAATTGATGGAATTTTATTGCGCCAAAGATTCCAGGATAAAGTTCTTTTTAAGGCCAGATAATCGTAGAAAAGGAGCTAACGCCTGTAGGAATTATGGTTTTGAAAAGAGTAGAGGAGAATATATACAATGGTTTGATAGTGATGATCTGATGGTGTCAAATTTTCTGGACACTAAGATCAGAGCACTCAATGAATACAATGTTGATTATATAATTTCGAAGACTGCTAATTTTCTTGATAGTAAATTTAAAAAAATCATTTCAAAAAATGAGAATTATTATACTTTTCTAGATTATCCGATTACGGCTTTCAATTATATCACTCAAAAAGTAAACTGGCTTACTCCTGATTTTATGGGATGCCGGGAACTTTGTGAAAAAATTAAATTTCATGAAAGTTTAAATTCTGCACAGGAGCGTAATTTTTTCAGTAAACTTACTTGTTACTCAGTAAATGTAAGAGTTCTTAATGAGTATCTTACTTTACGAAGAATCCATAAAAACTCTATACAATCTAAAGTGAACAGGCAAAATAATTATCGAGTCAAAGAACGTTTTAATTTTTTATACTTCACTTGGCTAGATATCTCAGCGATTAAACCGGGAACAGAGGAGGAGTTCTATTTCTTGGTTCGGTTACTGGAATTGGATGAAAGGAAAATTTTATTTCCTGAAAATTCTCAAAAAATATTTTGTTTGCTTCTAAAACAAAGAAGAATAAAAAAACTTTTTTATTTGATCTTATATATATATACGTATTTCTTAACAGGTGGCGGTTTGATTATAAGGAGAAGATTAAAATATTGTAAGTGATGAATTCGTTAGTTTCTATTATTATTCCAACCTATAATCGAGGTGATTTGATAGTTCAGACTATCCATTCCATTCAGCAGCAAAATTATTCCTTTTGGGAATGTATTGTGGTAGATGATGGTTCAACAGACGATACTTGGAAGATTCTAAAAAAATATACTGAGAAAGACAGCAGGTTCAAATGTTATTTATGTCCTGATTATCGTCCCAAAGGCGCAAATTCCTGTAGAAATTTCGGTTTTGAAAAGTCTACTGGCGATTATATAATCTGGTTTGATAGTGATGATTTGATGACGCCAAATCATATTGAAAATAAGTTACGTCATATAAAACAAAGCGATGTGGATTTCGTGGTAGCCCAAACACAGAATTTTGAAAACGATAAATTGCTTGAGCCTTATGTGTATGATAAGAAAGATTACGGTATTAAAGCTTCTGACTTTATCTTATTAAAAATTCATTGGTACACTTATGATGTATTACTTAAAAGAAAGATTGCCGAAGAAATTAAATGGAATGAACAAATGAAATCCTGGCAGGATTATAATTATTTCTGTAAAATGCTTTTAATAACGGAGAATGGAGATTACCTGGATAAAATTTTGACCCAACGCCGCATTCATTCAGAGTCTATTCAAAAGTCCCTTACAAAAGATGCTAAAAGCTTTAATACAGAGCTGCTGGAGAACCGTTTATTGACTTATAAAGATATTTCAGAAAGAATTGATACCGGAACAAGAAAAGAATTGGTTTTTGGAATGATGAATCTTTGTTTTGAATTGGCGAAAATGAGAATAGCATCTCCATATATAAAAGAGATTGAGCAGATGGTGAAAGATCAATTAGGAGTTGCTTCCAAAGCGTACTTTAAAATGGCGGTAATAACTGCCAGCTTAAGCAAAAAAGGGCATTATTTTTTAAATAAAGCTAAAGGAAAATAACCGGTTAAAACTTCGACAGGCTCAGTTTGACGCTAATTCAGTTTAAAAGCTCCTTATCAATTTCATCTAAAATTTCAGTATCTCGCTCAATATCAAACTTCCTTGCGAACAAATGATTTTTAGAAGCTTCTTTTAGTTCATCAAAATCTTCTTTTAGAAAAGTTATCGGAAGAGGTCCTGAAGGTCTTTCCCAGTTAACATAAGTTAGGGATCTTTTTATATCAAAATGTTTCTCCTTTTGAAGAAAGGCAATTATACTGTGAAAAAAAATTTCATCTGGAGCCAGAGTATATTTATGGTATTTTAAATATTCAGGATGGGTATTATGAAAACTCAAGATTCTATTTACAATTTCTATAGGAAGGGCCCACCACTGGCCGCCGCCAAAAGGTTCTAACAGGTCAGGAAATTTCCTTTTCTTAAAAATATTAAAAACTTTACGCCATCTACCAGTTTTCCTTAAGAAATTTATCTTTCCAAAGGTTTCCCAAGAATAGAATTCTCTATCGAATATTGAAGGAAGCATTAGAAAGTGTTTGCGTTGTGACGATTTATTTATTTTATATTTGTTTAACCGGGGCAATCCACCATTTTCCCAACCAGGATGTGGAATTTTGAATAGACTGATAAAACTTTTTCCATAATTTCTTTTCAAAAAATCATAAATGTATTGATTGCTTGTTATTGGATAATCCTGAGCACTTAAAAGGATGCTGTATCCGTTTCTTTGATCTTCAGAAACTTGATTCATGAGTTCTAAAGTTGCGGTTACCATACTAACATCTCCCCAATGTATTTTTTTTCTCTTCCTAAGAGGAACAAATTTCAGATTTTGATAGCTCATTAATATTTTCTCAAATAATAATTGATTTGCTTTCTTATCGATATGGATGTAAAAATAAACATCAGGTTCATTCAGGTGTCTAACCAATCGCAATAATTGTTTTGGATTATTATGGGCTAAAATAAGATAGTTGATATTCATGATGTGTAAAAATTTAAAAAAGCTATTATCTCCTTTCAGTAAATGATGCTTTTTAGCCTAACTATTGTTATAATTGTAGAAGAGAATTATCACGTCATTATTCTATTTCAAGTGCTAATTTTATAGATTAAAGAAACATAAAAGCCTTAAAATAATTTGCAAAAATGGATTTCAAAAACAAAAGTATACTATTAATTCTACATGCGGGTGTTCTTGGCGGTGCTGAAAGACAAGGTTTAGGGCTTGGAAGAATTTTAGTTGAACAGTATAATTGTGAGGTCTATTTATTATTGACTCATTCAGAGAAAACTTCTGCTGAATTTAGAGATTTCGCAAAAAAGTGTCATATAAAAGCTGTTTTTCATTTTGGTGAACCCTATATTGTTTTTAAGAAGGAGTTTAATATTAAAAATTTGAAGCGATTAGTTTGGTCTTCAAAATATTTACTAAGAATGAGAAAAGGCTTAATGCCGTATAGAATAGATTTCATTTTTCCTTTTCTTAATTTTCCTAGTAAAATAGCCTTTTATCTATATAAACTGCTCCCCACTGTTAAATTTACTTTCTGGCATCAATTAGGATTGGATGTATTTAAAGATGATGTTTTTGAGAAGTTGGCTGCAAGATATACTCCCTGTGTTATAGCTAATGCTCCAAACGGGATTGAACTTTTTCGCGAGGCGCATAGGCTGGAGAATAAAAGAGCTTTTGTTTTACCTCAATTTCTAACAATGAATTATCAAAATTTTTCAAAAGAGGAAATAAGACAAAAGTATGACATATCGCAAGATAGTGTTGTTATAGGCATGGTTTCACATTATCGACCGGACAAGAAGCATCATTTATTATTAGAAGCATTTTTTGAACTAAGTGAAAAATTTCAGAATGTAACTTTAGTTTTTCTCGGCTATAGAGGGGCTAATCCGGTCACTCAAGAAAAATTTGATAAAATTGTAAATAAGGTTAATAGGAAAAATGTACATAATAAGGTGCTCGTTTTATCAGAAAAGCCTGTAGAAGAAATACTCTCTATGATGGATATAGGCGTTTTGGTTTCAGAAGTTGAAGGTACACCCAATGTGGTAATGGAATACATGTTGTACAAATTGCCGGTTGTTGCATCCAGACATCCTGGATGTGTCGGACTACTTGAAAACTCTTCTTTTTTAATAAAGAATGATATTAATGAACTGAAAAGTGCTTTAACAAGTTTAATTGATTCTGAAGATTTAAGGATAAAGGAGGGCTTAAAAAATAGAAAAATTATAGATGGTTTTACCCCAGAAAATTATATGATAAAGCTTAATGGAATTATGAATAAAATGATCAATTAATTTAATGGATTGTATTCCAAATATCTCTGTAATTCTACCTGTATTTAATGGAGAAACTTTTTTAGAAGAAGCTATTGAAAGCTGTTTGAAACAAACTTGGAAAAATTTTGAGTTGATAATTGTTGATGATTGTTCAAGTGATAATAGTCTGAAAATTGCAACATACTACGCAAATTTCGATCAAAGAATAAAAATCATATCCAATAGCACTAATAAAAAACTTCCTGCAAGTCTTAATATTGGGCATCATTCTGCCACCGGAAAATACTTAACTTGGACTTCAGATGACAATATATTGAAGGGTAATATGTTGGAAGTATTATTGGATAATATGATTAAAAATAAGGCTGATTTAGTTTTTTCGGATTATGATATTATTGAAGAAGACGGGAGATATAGGCGAACCCAGGAATTAGGCCCTGTTAGTGGGTTGCTTTTTGGAAATACTATAGGTGCAAGTTTTTTATACAAGAAAAAAGTTTTTGAAAACCTGAGCGGTTTTGATGAAGATTTATATACTTTAGAAGATTATGATTTCTGGCTACGAGCTTCAATTAAATTTAAACTTCATCATATAAGGGAGTCGTTATATTTATATCGAATACATAGAAATAACCTAACCTCTATTGTTGATGAAGATCCAGAAATAAAGAGGATTTTTGGGAATAAGCATAAGATCGTTTACGAAAAAATTTCTAATATCTTAGGCTGGTCAGAATCTACAATAAGATTCTTATATATGAGTAGGGGGTTTGAAAGCTGGGATATGGAGTTTTTTAAAAATAATTTTAGTACGATTAAAAATGATTTGGGGAAATTTCAAGCAAGAGTTAATGCAAATGATAAAGGAAAAATTTTTCAAAAAATGGATATGCTTTTAAGACATGTCATATTAAATAATCCTTTAGATAAGAAATACATAGCCTGGCTTTTATTCAGAAGGCCCGGAATTCTTTTTGATCCACATTATAGTAAAAAGACTAGTCTAAAAATTTTAAAGAAATACGTTGATTACAACTAATTATAAAGTTACTATACTTCTCGCTGCTCATAACCGGGCTCATTTAATAGAAGAGACTTTAGATTCTATAGTTGCCCAAACCTATAAGAATTGGGAATGTATAATCGTAGATGATCATTCTGAAGATAATACGAGGGAAGTTGTTCGGGATTATGAAAAAAAAGATTCAAGATTTTCTTACTATTTAAAAACTGAAAAATATAAAAAGGGTCTTTCCGGAACTAGAAATTGTAGTTTAGATCTTGCCAAGGAGCGAGGAGCAGAGTATGTCCAGTTTTTTGATGACGATGATATAATGCATCCAGAAAAAATAGAAATTCAAATATTACCTTTTCAGGATAATTCTTCCTTGGGTTTTACTGTTTGCCAATATTTAGGTTTTTCAGATCGTAAAGAGATTGATTTTAATAGTATGATTTCAGATATACCTATAAATTCAAATAATCTTGCCAATGATTTTTTATTCTCTAGAATTAGAATCAATTCTGCAGGCCCCCTATTTAAATTAAAATTGTTTAAATCAGAAATTTTTGACGAAGAACTCAGATATGGAGAAGAATGGGAGTTGTTCAATAGGATATTTTTTAAATATCAGCCGGAATTTGTGTCTATTAATAAATGTTTATTTTATTATCGTAGTCATAATAATTCAATAACTGGAAAGACTGAAACACAACCTGAGAAGATAGGAACTCAAATAATAATAATACAAAAATTATGGAATTTTTTAAAGAAAAATGATTTGCTTACTGATGTAAATATTACTTATTTTCTAAACCATTTTCTTTTTCAGTATAATAACAGGGAATCCATAATCGATATTAAATGTTACCTCAAGAAGGAAGGAAAATTGCCAGTTATAGAAAAATATAAATATGAATTACTAATTTTTGTGCATAATTTTTATTTGCGAGTAATGAAATTTTTACTGTTCAGAATAAAATTTTAATAACGATTTATGCATAAAATTAATAAACTTTCATTGTGTTTGTTACTTAAAGTATATGATAGCACTAAAAGCTACAAAATTCGGAAAATCATAAAGCAGTATTTAGAAGGGAAAGACGTTGAAATTAAGTATAAGAACGTCCGATTCAAGGTTAGGACTGCTTCCTCTATTGAATTCCTTCTAATTTTCAAAGAATACAATGAAACTAATATTATAGCAATTATTCAATATTTAGCACGCAGGTCGTATTCTTTTATTGATATAGGAGCAAACATTGGAATTCATTCCCTTATGGCTTCTAAAGCCAATCCTGATATCAAAATTTATTCTTTTGAACCAGAACCCTCTAATTATAATCGCTTCACTGAAAACATTAGGCTTAATTCTTTTGCTAATAATGTAACCACTTTTAATCTTGGACTGAGAGATGAAATTGGATCAAAAATTCTTAATATTAATGGTGCTAATAATAAAGGAAAACATTCCTTAAAAAGAAATTTTGGATCTGAAAACACTCAAATGCCAATTTCCATTGAAAGGCTAGACTCCTTCAAAAATCTCATTTTACCAGTTAACTCGTTGTTGATAAAAATTGATGTCGAAGGATTTGAAATGGAAGTATTAGATGGTGCAGTAAAATTTCTAAAACCGGTAGATGAAATAGTTATAATAATTGAATTACTTGAAGAAATAAATACACTGCAAGGTTGTCGACAAATTTACGATCGATTAAAATTCGAAAACTTTGATGTTTGCTATAAAGTTACTGAAAATGGAATTCATTCTGTGACAGAATATTCTTCTTCGGGAGATTATTTATTTCTGAAAGAAAATGAATCCAAAAGAATTTTTAATGAATTTCTAGTATGAGAGAAGGGGTTAATCCGGAAAAATTTAAGGATGAAAGAAATGTTCAGAAATTTCATCGAATAATTGTACCAATATTTATTCCTAATAGCCAAGAAGAATATTATAAAGGAAGTTTTGAAGTCGTTAAGACCTGTCTTACGTCCCTTTCTAAAACAATTAATTACGAAACAACAGCAATAACTATTATTAATAATGCATCTTCACCTATAGTTACAGAATTCTTGACATCTTGCCTTAACTTAGGTTTAATTGATAAGCTGATTTCTTATTCGGAAAATCGAGGAAAGGTATATACGGTATTCGCAGAGGCCAGAGGATCTTATGAATCATTTATTACTATTGCTGATGCAGATGTTCTGTTTTTCGAAGGCTGGGAAAGTGCGGTTTTCGATATTTATAAGACTTTTCCGAAAAGTGGGGTAGTTTCGCCACTTCCATTACAAAATTTGGCGTTTAATAAAAATAATTCTGTTTTTTTTGATAATTTTCTATCAAATAAAATCAGATATGAAAAGGTTGTTTCTGATAAGGACTGTGAGTTATTTTTAAAGGGTATGGGTAATACTGCCTTATTAAAAAGAAATAATCGCACTTACTCCTGGAAGGAAAAACAGTATTTTTTAAAGAAGAAAGTAAATGCCGTACTGGGAGCAGGACATTTTGTGGCAACTTATAGAAAGGAAGTGTTTAAGGCAAATCTTCCTTTCCCAGTTTGGAAATTTAAAAATGGCTTCGAAGATCTTTATCTTGACGAACCCACAGACAAATTCGGTTGGTATCGTTTGTCTACTTCAAAATCATTTGCATATCATCTTGGCAATAGGGTGGATAATATTTCTGAAAACATGACCTTTGAAGGAATACGTAAATTAGATAAAAATATATTTGCTGAAATTGATACTCCTCAAAAATCTAAAGTGCCCTATTCAATAAAAAAATATTTTTTCAGAGTATTAAAAAAGTTCTGGAAACTTTAATCCAAAAAATTAATTCTTATCCTATTTTGAAAACTTCTTTTAGTAAATCATTTTGAAACTCCTCCTTTGTTTTGGTACCCGTCCCGAAGCCATAAAAATGGCTCCTATTATTCATGAGTGCAAGAGAAGAAATATTTCTTTTAAAGTTTGTGTTACCGCACAACATCGCGAAATGCTGGATCAGGTACTGGATTTTTTTGAAATTCAGCCTGATTATGATCTCAATCTTATGAAGGCTGGGCAATCTTTAAATAGTTTAAGTGCAGCTATTTTTAATAAATTCGATCAAGTATTGGAATTGGAGCAACCAGATCTGTTGCTTGTGCACGGAGATACGACCACAGCTTCTATGATTTCCCAGGTTGCCTTTCATAGGCAGATAAAAATAGGACATGTGGAAGCAGGTTTACGCACTTATAATAAAAGTTCCCCCTTTCCCGAAGAGATAAACCGTCAAATTATAGGGAAAATAGCCGATTTTCATTTTGTTCCTACGATTAATGCAAAAAATAATTTGTTAAGTGAACAGGTTCCGTTAGAACAAATTATACTTACGGGGAATAGTGTTGTAGATGCTTTGGAGTGGGCAGGTGTGAAAATAGAAAGAATAGGTTTGCCTCAGGAAATTCATAACATTCAGACCTGCCTTGATCCCAAAAAGAAATTAATTCTTATTACAGGCCATCGCAGGGAGAACTTCGGGAAGGGCTTGGAAGAAATTTGTGAAGCACTATTAGAACTATCCCAGAATACTGATATTGAGTTGGTATTTCCAATGCATCTTAATCCAAAAGTAACATCCACAGTAGAGAAAACCTTAAAAGATAAACCTAATATTCATCTTATCGCTCCTGTTTCTTATCCATCTCTACTATGGTTAATGAAGAAATCAATATTTATAATTTCCGATTCGGGTGGTATTCAGGAGGAAGCTCCTGCATTTGGAAAGCCGGTTATAGTAACAAGAAATGTCTCAGAGAGAATGGAAGGGGTAGAGGCAGGATTTTCTTTTTTAACAGGAACTAGTAAAACCAAAATCTTAAAAGAAGCAAACCAAATTATTGGTCAACCACCAAATTTTGAAGGAAAGAAAAATCCTTATGGAGATGGAAAGGCTGCTCAAAGAATAGTAGCATTTCTGGCGAGTCTGGCAAGAAGTTCTTCTAATGAATGATAATAATTATGGTATGGTCTATTTGGCTTGTTGCGGTCTCGGCAAATACATATCTTTATCCCAAATTTTTACACTAGTTGAAACCATCTTCCTTAAAAAAAATTTTAGTAGTCGCCGAATCTATAGATGTAGAAGATAGTAGTGGTTCTAAAGCTAACGTAGCACTGATTAAAAACTTAAAAAGTTCAGGATTTGAGGTATTGGTTTATCATTATACCAGGAAAGTAATAAGTCTGGGGTCTATTCCCTGTAGGGCCATTAAAGAAAATAGGAAAAGTTTGCTTTTTTATTTAAGCCGGTTACAACGAAAACTTCAGCATACTTTTAATTGGAACCTGGCAAAATATTTAGAACCGCGGTTTGGATTCTCTTTTACTTTTTTTAATGATAGCAAAAGTATAACAGAAGCTCTAAGAAAAGATAAAAACTTTCAACCTGACCTAGTGATAACTTTAAGTAAAGGGGCTAGCTTTAGGCCTCACCATGCTTTATTAGCAATTCCTGAATTACATGATATGTGGTTTGCATATATTCACGATCCTTATCCTTTTCATTATTATCCGGAACCTTATAACTGGAGCGAGCCGGGTTATCAAAAGAAAATTGAATTTTTTAAGGAAGTAGCAGATAAGTGTCAATGGGCAGGATATCCTTCTTTACATTTAGCCACATGGATGGAAGATCATTTTCCGGTTTTTAAAGGGAAAAGAATGATTATACCGCATCAGTTAAATAATGAAAATGATCTTACTGTAACTTTACCTTCGTGGTTTGATCCTGAAAAATTTAATCTTTTGCACGCTGGAAATTTAATGAAACAAAGAGATCCTTTTCCACTAATTGATGGGTTTCGAAAATTCTTGGAAGGAAATCCACAGGCCAGAAAAGACGCTCGTTTATTATTAGTAGGAAGTGCTTCTCATCATTTATCCCGATTGATTAAAACGGAGAAGGAAATTCAAGAATTATTTATTAGCAAAGGCTACGTGCCTTACGATCTTGTGCTTAAATTACAAAAGGAGACTGTTGTAAATATAATTTTGGAATCAATTGCTGAGCAAAGTCCTTTTTTACCGGGAAAATTCCCGCATTGTATAGAAGCTAATAAGCCTATTCTACATCTGGGACCTGAGAAAAGCGAAGTGAGAAGATTGTTGGGTCCAGATTACGAACTTTGTGCTGAAGCAGATGATATAAATGGAATTACAAAAAGAATTGAAGAACTATATTTCAAGTGGAAGGATAATCTGGAAACTATGGCCTTAGGTAGGAATGATATCCAGCTTCACTTATCTGCTGAAAATCTAAAGATTCAAATAGATAAAATAATTTAAGAATGGAGGCTTCTGTATTAATTGTTTCTAAAGATAGATTTTCAGAACTTCAGAAGACCTTAAAAATCCTGCACGATTATTTAAATTTGAAGGATCAAGAAATCTTAGTTTTTTTGGATGGATGTATAGATGAGTCTGAAAAGCTAATTAAACTTTTCCCATTTGTAAAGTGGGAGATTTCCCCTGAAACTTTGGGGGCATCCAGGGCGAGAAATATTCTTTATAAAAAGGCAAAGGGCAAGATATTATTTGGACTTGATGACGATGCTCATCCATTGCATAAAGATTTTATCAGGATTTCAAATGAAATTTTCACCAATAATACGAAAGTTGGAATTATAGCATTTAAAGAGATAAGAGGCATTTTTGCGACAGATGATGATATTCCTGATTCTTTAAAGCAAAAGAAAGTGGATTATCTTGTCAAAGATTTTTTAGGTTGCGGTTTTGCTATTAGAAGTGAAGTTTATAATAAAACACGAGGTTTTCCAGTGTGGATTGATATTTACGGCGAAGAAGTTTGTGTAGCATTAGAAACACTGGAATTAGGTTATGATATTTTATTTACACATCAAATTGTGGTAAATCACCGTACTCAAAAGCAGAAAAAGAATATTAATGGAGCCAATTACTTCAGGTTTGGGAAACAATTAAAAAATACAGCTTCTTTCTACCTGGTTTATTATCCTTTTCCACTATTATTGAAAAAAGTTCTAAGATTATACGTTTTGAATTTTCGGAAGTATGCCTTGAAAGATTTACAATTTTTTAAAAAATATTTATTCTCTTTAATTGAATTGATTTGGAATCTTCCGCAAATACTCAAAAATAGAAAACCAGTAGGTAGGTCTGTTATAGTTAAATTTAATGGTCTTAGAAACCCAGAATATTAAACGGATTTTATCATCTTAAAAAATGAAAACTATAGCGATAATCCCGGCTCGTTCCGGTTCTAAAAGATTACCGGGGAAAAACAAAAAGTTATTGGGCAGAGTGCCATTGATTGTGCATAGTATAAAATATGCAAAACAGCACGGGAGTATTATTGATAAAATTATAGTCTCTACTGATGATACTGATATAAAAGCTATAGCACTTTCTGAAGGAGTTGAAGTAATTGATCGTCCTGCGGAAATTGCAGGGGATGAGGCTACTACACTTTCCGCTTTACAACACGTATTAGCGAATACAAAAGAGGATGTAGAAAATATATTTTTATTACAGCCTACTAACCCATTAAGACCGGAAAATCTATTGGAAAATGCTTTTAAGGAGTTTTCCAAGGGTAAATACGAAAGTCTTATGACGGTAAGCAGAAGCTATCAGAAATTTGGGAGAATTAGAAACAACCAATTTGTTCCTTTTAATTATAAGATGGGACAGAGAAGTCAGGATCTAGAACCGCTCTATTTTGAAAATGGTTTGCTTTATATCATAAAAGCCTCTTTAATAAGACAGGATAAATTATTAGGAGAAAATAACTTTCCGTTTATTGTAGATCATCTATTTTCCAAAGTTGATATAGATGAAAAAGAAGATTTTGAATATGCAGAATTCTTACTAAACAGAACAGAGAATTAATGAATCCATTTTTAGAAATAGCCGGCCGTAAAATAGGACTTGATTATCCGCCTCTTGTAATTGCCGAAATAGGTATTAATCACGAAGGCTCACTTCAAGTAGCTAAAGAAATGGTAGATGCTGCCCAGAGAGCAGGTGTGGAAATGATAAAGCATCAAACTCATATTGTTGAAGATGAGATGAGCAGTGAGGCAAAAAAAGTAATACCGGGGAACGCCGATATTTCTATTTATGAAATTATGGAACGTTGTTCTTTAAACGAAAAAGATGAGCTGGCACTAAAAAACTATGTGGAAAATAAAGGCATGATTTTTATTTCCACTCCATTTTCCAGGGCTGCAGCCAATAGACTTGAAAATTTTAATGTACCGGCATATAAAATAGGTAGTGGGGAATGCAATAACTATCCATTACTTGAGCATATTGCTGGTTTTGGAAAACCTGTAATTTTAAGTACAGGGATGAATAGTTTAAAAAGTATAGAAAAAGCCGTTCGGATATTTGATGATAAAAAAGTGCCGGTAGCTTTACTACATACCACCAATCTTTATCCTACTCCTGCTCATTTAGTGAGATTTGGAGCGTTTCAGCAACTAAAAGAAGCATTTCCGGAAAAAGTTGTGGGACTTTCAGATCATACTTTAAATAACAATGCCTGCCTTGGAGCAGTAGCTTTAGGAGCATCCATCCTTGAAAGACATTTTACCGACCATATGAACAGAACGGGCCCTGATATTAATTGCAGTATGGATGAAAAGGCCTGTGGGGCACTTCTTAAAGATGCCACAGAGATTGCGCTGATGCGAGGTGGTGAAAAAAAAGCAGCTAAAGAAGAGCAGGTCACTATCGATTTTGCTTTCGCCAGTGTTTGTACTATTGCACCTGTAAAAAAAGGAGAATATTTTTCTAAAGAAAATATATGGGTTAAACGACCCGGCAAAGGAGGAATCTCAGCTGAACAGTATAGTAAGGTGCTAGGTAAAAAGGCGAAACATGACATTAAATCTAATGTTCAGGTAAAACGGGAAGATATTGTAAATGGGTCTTCGACAAGCTAAGACTGACGATGTCACGTAGCGGTTGCATTGAGGTCGTCACACTGAGCCTGTCGAAGTGTGTTTGTTAAGTTGGAATTTTTATTTTATGGTATTCTAATTCTAAATCGAGGGATTTTAAAGAAAATTGAAGGTGTTAAATAGGTCTTCGATAAGCTCAGACTGACGGGGTAACTCAGACTACAGCGGTGTTTCATTGAGTACGGAATCATATTATTTTGGATATGAAAAAGTTTTATGTTTATATAGTTGAGTGTAGTGATGATTCTTTTTATACGGGGGTTACCTCCAGGCTTCAAAAGCGAATAGATGAGCATAATGCCGGCTTACATCCTAAAGCTTATACCTATAGTAGAAGGCCGGTGAGTCTAAAATGGGTTCAAGAATTTAATGATTCCTTTTCAGCTTTTTTAGTAGAAAAACAGATTAAAGGATGGAGTCGGAGGAAGAAACTTGCATTGATTGAGCAGGATTGGGATAAATTGGTTAAATATTCGAGAAATTATACGGAATATGGGAAGGATGGTTCTTCGACAAGCTCAGACTGACGGTAGCTTTTAGCTGATGCATCGAAACCGTCACACTGAGCTTGTCGAAGTGTGGTTAGGAGTTGAGATTTTGTTTTGTTTAAGTTCGATCTGTTGAATATTTAATTTAAAAAGAGCTGAGGGGTTTTAAAGGTTCTTCGACAGGCTCAGACTGACTTGGTGGTTGCTTTTAAAACTACTATAATTGAATTAGGATAAATTTTAACTATGAATAAAAAAATACTCTTTCTCACAGGGACTCGTGCTGATTTTGGAAAAATTAAAAGTCTGATTCAAAGTCTTGAACAGCATTCTAATTTTGAAGTTTTTGTATTCGTTACCGGAATGCATCTGCAATGGGAATATGGCTACACCTTACTGGAAATAGAACGTTGTAATTTTTCTAATGTGCATACTTTCGGGAATCATACCCACGAAACCACGATGGATCTTACTCTGGCTAAAACTATAGAAGGTTTATCTGAATATATAAAAAAAGTAAATCCAGATCTTATTGTGGTACACGGCGATAGGGTTGAAACCCTGGCCGGTGCCATTGTGGGTTCACTAAACAATATCCTGGTAGCGCATATAGAAGGAGGGGAAATCTCAGGGACGGTAGATGAATTGATTAGGCATAGTGTTAGCAAACTAAGTCATATCCATTTTGTGTCTAATATTGAAGCAGCTAGAAGACTGGAACAAATGGGGGAAATTGATAAATCGATCTTTGTGATTGGTTCACCTGATATAGATTTAATGTTTTCAAAAGATCTTCCCGTTTTATCCGAGGTAAAAGAATATTATGAAATACCTTTTGAGGAGTTCGCGGTGGCTATGTTTCATCCGGTTACTACCGAGGCTGAAGATATGAAAGAATATGCCCAAAATTTTGTGCAGGCTTTACTTAAGGATGATCACAATTACGTGGTAATCTATCCAAATAATGACTGGGGCAGTTCTTTTATTCTTAAAGAATATATGAAATTGAAGGGAAATAAACGCTTCAGGGTAATCCCGTCCTTGCGGTTTGAATATTTTTTGAGCCTATTGAAAGAAGCGCAATTTATTATAGGTAATAGTAGCGCGGGGATTAGAGAAGCTCCTTATTACAATAAAGCAATTATAAATATAGGAACACGTCAGCAAAATAGAGCACGGGAATCACATATAGTAAATGTGGGATATGATGAAAATAGTATTTTAGAATCCTTAAAAAATATTCAGAAGAATAAGTTAAAAGCGGAACCTTCCAAATTCGGTGATGGGAATAGCACTGAATTATTTTTAAGTTGCCTTGAGAAGCCTGATATTTGGATGTTGAATCAGCAAAAACAATTTAAAGACCTGCCTTGAAACAAAATAATAAGACATTAGGATTGGTGATTACCGATGGAGTAGGTTTTCGTAATTTTATATTGAGTGGTTTTCTAAAGGAAGTACAAAAAGAATTTACTCAAATAGTTATTTTTTCGGGTCTTCCAATTTCGGTTTATGAGAAATTTCAAACTCAAAATTGTATAATTAAAGAATTATATGATTTTATTGAACCGGGGCAAACCTGGTTTTTTCGAAAATTAAAAGAAAACGCACATTTACAGCTTAACAAGCCAGAAAATTTCGGGATTCAGGATAACTTAAAGACTACGTATTCAAATTCAAATAGTAGACGAGGCAAGGTAACCCGCGGAATTTTTAAGTGGGCGAAACATTTTAATTCTGAAAATTGGATAGGTTTATACAATAAACTTCAACAAAAAAGTTTTGCAAATCATTCTTCAACTAAAAATTATAGAAAACTTCTAAGTCAGTATAAACCTGGTCTTCTTTTTTTTACTCATCAAAGACCTCCTTATATCGCTCCACTTTTATACGCTGCGGAAAAAGAAAAAATTAAAACTTGTAGCTTTATTTTTAGTTGGGATAATCTTGCTTCTAAAGGAAGAATGGCGGGAAATTTTAACCATTATTTGGTATGGAGTGGGTTGATGAAAGATGAACTACTTCAGTTTTATGGTAGAATTTCAGATAAACAGGTTCAAGTGGTGGGAACTCCACAGTTTGAACCTTATGTGATGCCAGAGTACAGTAGTACTAAAAATGAATTCCATAATCGGTTTGACCTGGATTCTGAATTGAAGACTATTTGCTTTAGTTGTGGAGATGTCTCAACCAGTGCAAACGATCCGTTATATATTGAAACCATAGCCGAGGCTTTAATAAAAAATGAAATTGAGGGAAATCTTAATTTTCTTGTAAGAACCTCCCCGGCAGAGGAACCTGAAAGATTTACTTATTTACGGGAAAAATATCCTTTTATAAAGTGGAATTATCCCGCCTGGACCCAAAGCAGAAGTGATCATTCTGAAACCTGGTCGCAACGAATTCCCTCAACCAAAGATCTTAAAGACCTTAGGATGATTTTAGAATTTTCAGATCTCGGTATTAATATGTGTTCTACAATGAGCCTGGATTTTATGGTTTTCGATAAACCGGTAATAAATCCGGTTTTTGGTAATGAAAATAACGGACTTTATAACGATCAGCGCTTTTTAAAATATGCCCACTATAAAAAAGTGGTTGAAAGCGCTGCGGTTATAATAGCCAAAAATAAAAAGGAATTAATAGCAGGAATAAAAACATATTTAGAAAAACCAGGCTTGCATTCCCCGAAACGTAAATCTTTGTTGCGATTGCAAATAGGTAAACCTCTTAAGGGAACTAGTGCAGGGATTGCAGCTTCACTAAAACAACTTTCAAAAGCTTGAAAAGTTCAAAGCACATAGCGGTAATTTGCAACTATGAACTAAAACCAGAGAGGATAGGTGGAATGGACCGCTTCTTTATAGCCTACGACCAGGCTTGTAAAGAAAAAGGTTATGAAGTAGATTGGTTTTTTAGTAACAGCGAGGTTCATTCTTTTTATAAAAATTTAAAGGTTTTTGTTTCTGAAGGAATTGCCGCAGAAAAGCAATTTCTTGAATATTCAAAGGATTTAATGCGGTATGATATTGTAATTACTCATTTCGTTGCTTTATGTACACCATTTTTTCAGAAGTTAAAAAATGAACGGGAAGCTTATATAATTGCGGTAGATCATAATCCAAGACCGCTTAACGGACTTCCAATTAAAAAGAAATTGAGAAATAAGATAAAGGGAGTTTTATACTCTAAGTATATTGATTGTTTCGTAGGAGTATCGAAATATACGGTTAGTTGTATTTTAGAAGATTACGGCAGCCATTTAAGAAGGAAGACGCTACTTGTTTATAACGGAATAAAAACTTCTTTATATGAAGAAAGAAAATCCGAAAATTTTGGAAAGATGATCGTGGCTTCTCATTTGAGAGAATCAAAAGGGATCCAGGATCTCATTGAGGCTGTGAATTTGTTGCCCGAAGAAAATAAAGTCTACCTTAAGATAGATATATACGGAGAAGGCCCAATGCAAATGGAGTTAGAACGCAAAGTAGAGTTATATGACCTGGAAAATCAAATCACTTTTAAAGGAAGTTCTTCTGAATTGCCTAATCTGTTGCAAGAATATTCCTTTTTATTACAACCTACTTATATGGAATGCTTTAGTCTATCTATTTTAGAAAGTCTTGCCGCAAATGTCCCGGTAATTACTACTCCGGTTGGCGGAAATCCAGAGATCATCAAAGAAGGAGAAAATGGATTTATTTTTAAAGCTGGCCATATACAAACCTTATCTTCTATTATAGACAAGGTTTTACAGAAGCAATATAAAATTGATAAGAAAGTAAACCTGTTAATTAAAGAACAATTTTCACTGGAAAGAATGGTAGAAGAACATATAAAATTGTTGCCATGCACATAGGATTTCTTACCCCTGAATATCCACACCCTAAATCTACATCATCGGGCGGACTCGGCACAAGTATTAAAAACCTGGCATCTTCTCTTGTGGCAGAAAATATAAAAGTAAGTGTATTCGTCTATGGGCAAAAAACATCACTCAGGTTTAAAGAGAACAATATTGATTTCCATTTTATTGAACAGATAAAATATAAGTTTTTTGGATGGTATCTTTATAGGAAATATTTACAGGCCTATCTAAATAGTGCGATAACTAAAAATAAAATTGATCTTATAGAAGCGCCAGACTGGACAGGGATTACTGCTTTTATGAAGTTTCAATGTCCCTTGATTATTCGAATGAATGGATCTGATGCTTATTTCTGTGCTTTGGAAAGTAGGAAACAGAAATTTAAAAATCGCTTTTTTGAAAATTCAGCATTAAGATCGGCAGATGTTCTTGTTTCGGTAAGTCGTTTCACTGCAGAGAAAACCAGGGAAATATTTAAGTTAAAAGAGGATATAGAAGTTATTCCAAATAGTATTGAGGCAAATAAGTTCTCAGGAGCTGAAGAAGTAGCGGTTAAAAACAGGGTTTTGTATTTTGGGACCCTTATAAGGAAAAAGGGGGTGCTGGAACTTACCGAAATTTTTAATGAAGTAATTTATGGAAATTCGGAAGCAGAATTATTTCTTATTGGTAAAGATGTGGTAGATATTTTTGAAGACAAATCTACCCTGGAATTGTTTCAAGAAAGATTAAGTGTTCAAGCTGCAAACCAGGTTAAATATTTTCCCGAAGTAAGTTATTCAGAGATAAAAGAACATATTTCCCGAGCAGCTGTAATCGTTCTGCCCAGTTTTGCAGAGGCTTTACCAATGACCTGGCTGGAAGCCATGGCAATGGAAAAGCCACTGGTTACCTCAAACATTGGTTGGGCAAAAGAAGTAATGCTTAACGGGGTAACTGGATTTACTGAAAATCCCAAAGATCATAAAGCTTATGCCGAAAAAATCCTTTACTTGTTAGATAATCCTTGTGAGGCGGCTGAAATGGGTAAGGCAGCTAGAGATAGAGTGAAAAAGAAATTTTCTACTGAGGTAGTGGTGGATCAGAATATTAAGTTCTATAATTCTGTATTAAAACCGGATTCGAATTGATTATTATTTCTCATATAAACGCAAAAAAGCAAGTGCAGGTTATTAGGAATGATAACCCACAGACCGGATTTTCTGAATCACTGGTAAAAGCATTTTGGGAGGTATGCGAAAAATATCCAAAAGATCTAATTTTATGGCAGGAAGAAGGTATAGAGATCAATACCGAATCTATTGATGAGGTATTTCAACACTCATTAGTTATGGCCTCCTATCCGGTTAAGGAATACTTTATTCCTGATACTATTGGTTATGTAGATCAGCTTCCTTTTGTTAATCCCAGTAAAAACGTGAAATATCCTACCTGGAGGATGAGTGTGGCTATTGGAGGTGTTTATGGGGAAACTGCTCTAAGATTAAAATCTCCTTTGAAAGAGATAAGTGATTTTGGTGTTTTAATTAATAGTATCGCCAAGATAGGGCAGCAAAACACCCTATTTTGCTATAGCCATCCGGCTTTGTTGAAAAAAAGCAACAGGAAATTGAGTTTGGTTAAAACAGAGACAAAAGATCTCTTTTCTTTTGTTGCTCAACATTACAAAAAAGTAAGATTACTTATATTATTATTTTGCTTTATTCGATATGAAAAAAAATTCCCGATTTGGTCTTTTCTTACCAGTCTATTTAAAAAATCCTTTTTTCAGTTTCAAGTTGAGTTTCCTGAATTAGAGAAAAAGGCGGAGTGGATCATTAATGAAAGCATTGACGTTATTATCCCAACCTTAGGCAGGCCAAAATATTTAAAGAATGTTTTAATAGATTTGAAAAATCAAAAATTACTACCTACCAGGGTCATAATTGTGGAGCAAAATCCTGAGGTGAACTCGGAGTCAGAATTAGACTATTTAAAATCTGAAACCTGGCCTTTTGAGATTGTTCACCATTTCACCCATCAGTTGGGGGCATGTAATGCCAGAAATATTGCGCTGGATCAAGTAAAATCTAATTGGGTATTTTTTGCCGATGATGATATAAGATTTCAGCCAGACTTATTGCAAAATGTAGTAAAAGAGGCATCCCACTATCAAATTCAGGCCATTAACTTAAATTGTAAACAACCGGACGAAGAAACCGTTTTTGAGAAAATAAAACAATGGGGCAGCTTTGGGGCGGGAACTAGTATAGTAAAAAGTTTTTACGCCCGACAATGCCGGTTCTCTGAGGTATTTGAATTTGGTTTTGGTGAAGATGCTGATTTTGGAATGCAATTACGTAATAAGGGTTGTGACATTATTTATCATCCACAAATTCAGACTTTACATTTAAAGGCGCCTAGCGGAGGTTTCAGAAAAAAACTTAATTTGCCCTGGGAAAATAGTGAATTATTACCTAAGCCTTCTCCAACTTTAATGGCTTATGCTATAAAATATTATACTCGGAAACAGTTAAAAGGTTATCAGCTTTCCTTATATCTGAAATTTTACTCTCGGCAGAAAGAAAAGAATCCGGTTAAATATATTAAAATAGTGCAAAAAAGATGGAGGTTAAGTGAGGATTGGGCGGTCAAGATATTAAATCAGCATTCTAAAAACCCTATAGTGAAGTCTTAAAAGTATCAGTAACAGATTTTATATATTTGCTTAGGCTTCATTTTTGTTAGTCTTAAAATTTCTGAATGAAATTCACCTTAATCGTTTGCACCTACCAGAGGCCGGGGCCTTTGTTAACATTACTTAAATCAGTATCCAAACAAACACTTTTTCCGAATCAAATTCTTATTATAGATGGTTCTAAGAATGATGAGACGCAAAAGGAACTTCAAGGATATTCTATTAAAAACCTGGAATACTTCAAGGTGGAAGAAGATAATCGGGGACTCACAAAGCAGCGAAATTTCGGTATAGAAAGAGTAGTCACTTCTTCGGAAATTGTTTGTTTTCTGGATGATGATATTGTGATTACTCCAACATATTTCCAAAATCTTTTAGATACTTACCGAAAATTTCCTGATGCCCTTGGGGTTGGGGGATATATTAAAAATGAAGTAGAATGGATAAAAGATAAGGAGGTTATAAAATTTAATGAATTTGAATATGACGGATTTACAAGAAAATTGGGAAGCAGGCACCTGCTTAGAAAGAAGCTAGGCTTACAGCCAGATGTTCCACCGGGATATATGCCCAAATTTTCTAATGGCTATGCCATTGGATTTCTACCACCTACCGGGAAAAGCTATAAAGTAGAAAGTTTTATGGGTGGTGTTGCTTCCTACCGAAAAGATCTTTTTAATAAAATTAAATTTTCATCTTACTTTGAAGGCTATGGCCTTTATGAAGATATGGATTTTTGCCTGAGAGCTTCAAAATTAGGTCAGCTATACGTTAATACTGCAGCACAACTTTATCATCATCACAATGAATCTGGTCGTCCCAATCAGTTTAAATACGGCAAAATGGTAATAAGGAATGGTTGGTATGTATGGCGGGTAAAATATCCTTCACCGGGTTTAAAGTCGAAGATAAAATGGCACGCTACAGCTTTTTTATTAACTTTAGTTCGATTCAGTAATGTACTGACCACTTCACAAATACTGACCACTTCACAAAGAAAAAAGGCTTTTACAGAGAGTCTCGGGCGAGTAGCAGGATGGTGGAGTTTGCTCTGGAATAAACCGAAAAGTGATAAATGAGAAAATCTATAATTAAGTTTGCAGTTATCGCATTTTGTTGTGGATTGATCGTTCTCATGATCTTTAATTATAGATATCCATTTATAACTCCGGCCGTAGGAAATTGGTCAGTTGGTTATATGCAAACCCCAAAGCTGTTTCCCGCACCAAAATTGGACGAAAATAACATTTTTAGTTACAAAGAAATCGATGCTTTAATACCTGAAGATATTGATTATATAGCTGATCCTTTTTTTATTCAGGATAGTTCAAAATTTTATCTGTTTACCGAGTTAAAGGGAAGAGGGAATGCCAATATTGCTTTGTTCTCCTCAAAGGATGGAAATAATTATCAATACCGGGGAATAGTTCTGGATGAAGATTTTCATCTTTCTTATCCGCAAGTCTTTAAATATAAGCATGAATATTATATGCTTCCGGAAGCAAAAGGCTCCGGTAATGTTTTATTATATAAAGCTAAAAGATTTCCTATGGAATGGGAAATTTCAGATACATTGCTTAAAGATACTTCCATAAAAGATCCTTCAATTTTATTGAGTGATGAGCTAAATCTCATTGTTGGAGTAAACGATAATCTCGAACAACTTTTCTTCACCGCTGATTCTTTAGATGGAAAATGGAGAGAACATCCGAATTACAAATCAAGATGGGGTAATGAGAGTAGACCCGGAGGTCGATTTTTTAAAGTAGATGAAGAATGGTATTTGCCGGTTCAAAACAGAACGCTGGGATATGGGACCGGTATTTCAATACATAAACTGAAGAACAATTCTGGACAATTAGAGTTAACTTTAGCCCATAAAATGTATCTGGGTCCACAACCAGAAATTCTCTGGTTTAATCGGGGGATGCATCACCTGGATGTGCAGTCAAACGAAAAGGGATATTATATGGTATACGACGGGGATAGAAATACAGATGGAGAAAAGGCTTTTCAATATAAAAGAACTTTAAAATTTAATTTTATAGATCTTTATAATCTTTTTCAATAAATGCGTTTCGCTGTAATTACATATATTCCTCATTCAATACAAAAGAATAGATACTACAGCTATACACCATATATTAGAGAGATGAATATATGGTTTCAGCAGGTAAATGAGGTTTTGATACTTGCGCCTGCAAATATTACAAAACCAGTGAATAATGAAGAAGCCTACAATATTAATAGCATTTATTTTTTTAAGGTTTCAGCTATAAGTTTTACAGGAATTGGAAAGGTTCTTACTTCATTAATAAAGTTGCCTTATATTTTTTTTTCTGTATTTAAAGTAATGCAGAAAGCAGATCATATTCATTTGCGCTGTCCCGGCAATATTAGTCTAATAGGATGTCTTCTTCAGGTCTTTTTTCCGAAGAAACCCAAGTCCGTAAAATATGCAGGAAACTGGGATCCCAAAGCAAAACAGCCATGGGCTTACAGGCTTCAAAAGTGGATTTTAAGTAACAGGTTGTTGAGCAGGAACATTAAAGTCCTGGTTTATGGGAATTGGCCGAATCAGTCAGATAATATAGTCCCATTTTTTACCGCGAGTTTTTCGGAAAAGGAAAGAGAATCTCTTGTTAAAAATTTTAAAAAGCCCTATAAATTCATCTTCACGGGTAACCTGGTAAAAGGTAAGGGGATTTTTGAGGCTATAGACCTTATTGAAAGCCTTAAAAATAAGGGAGTTATTTCAGAACTTGATATCTATGGTGACGGAGTACTGGAAGATTCTTTAAGATCGTATATTCAAAAGAAAGAACTCCAAAGTTTCGTAAAACTAAAAGGCCGTAAAAGTCTGGAAGAATTGAAGCAGGCTTATAAAAAAGCACATTTTGTTGTTTTACTCTCAAATAGCGAGGGCTGGCCTAAAGCCCTGGCGGAAGGGATGTGGTATGGTTGTATTCCGGTTGCGACTGCGGTAAGTTGTGTGCCGTGGATGCTTGGAGAAGGGAGTCGTGGAGTATTAATTCCGGATTTAGAAAAAAGAGAAGAGAAAAAAGAGAAGAGAGGTGTTTTGCTGAATGATGCATTTAAGAAAAACCCTCAGTTCGAGTGGAGTCGGGATGTATCGAGAACAGGTTTTTCTGAAGAAGCCATGAAGACAATAATCAATTTTTTAAAAAATCCCGAAAAATTAAATGAAATGTCTATTGCCGCCCAGGAATGGAGTCAGTACTATACTTTAGAAAAATTTGAAAAGGCAATTCAGGAAATTTTAGGAAAGCACAACCAACAACCATCAATCCACAACCGAGAACCAAGAACCGAGAACTCACAACCAACAACCAACAACCGGCAACCCACAAACGATAACTCCAAACAACAAACACTAAACAAACCGAGAACCGAGAACCCACAACTGATAACTGACAACCCACAACCCACAACGGATAACATTCATCTACAAATCCCAAACCGGGAACCATTAAGAGTACTGCAATTAATAGATAGCTTACGCCCCGGTGGTGCAGAACGAATGGCAGTAAATACTGCAAATTCATTAGAGTCATTCGTGAATGGATCGTTCTTATGTTGTACACGGCAGGAAGGTTTATTAAAAGAAGAATTAAAATCTGAAGTGGGGTATCTGTTTTTGAATAAAAAATCCAGTCTCGATCCAAAAGCGATTCTAAAATTCACAAAATATATTCGTGAGCATAAAATTGACACTATTCATGCTCATGGAACCTCCTGGTTTTTTGGAGTCTTGATAAAGTTATCGAGTAAAGTAAAACTCGTATGGCACGATCATTATGGCGAAAGTGAAAACCTGGAAGCTAGAAGTATAACTGTTCTTAAACCGCTTTCGAAGTATTTTGATGGAATTATATCTGTAAATAAAGTTCTAAAAAGATGGGCAAAAAAAACATTGAAGACTAAGTCAGTGATTCATTTAAATAATTTTATTGTTGAAAATGGAATAAAAAATCCATTTCCTAAATTAAAAGGAGAAATTGACAGTTTTAAGATTATTTGTGTTGGTAATATAAGACCACAAAAAGATCATCATAATCTTTTGAGAGCTTTCGAAATAGCTGCGTCTTCTAACCCGAGGATTAGTTTGCATTTAATAGGCGAAGACCCTGGCACTCCATACTCTAAAGCTGTGCTCGAACAAATTTCTTCATCGGTAGCGGCTGATAGAATCTTTTTCTATGGAATTCAAAAGAATATTTCTAAAATGCTGAAGCAGGCAAACCTGGGAATTTTATCTTCTCGTTCAGAAGGTATGCCTTTGGTATTATTGGAATATGGAATGGCCGCTCTGCCCGTTGTATGCACAAATGTGGGCCAGATTCCAGAAGTAGTTGGAAACGCCGGAATTTTGGTGGATAGGAACAATTCCGAAGAACTTAGCAAGGCAATTTTAAGTTTTGCCGAAAATAATGAACTTTGCTTCCTTAAAGGAGCAGAACTAAAAAATAGAATAAGTTCTCGATTTGGAGAAAATTCCTATAGATTAGATTTACTTAATTTCTACAAAAGAATTTAAGTTTATTCAAGCGAATCTTATTGAAACAAGTGAGTAAATAAACAGGTTCTAGAATATTAAAATTTATTCGATGATTTCATACTGAGATTATATATAAAAGGAAACCTATTAAAAAGCTAGAATACATAAACTATCTAAAACTACTATTGCTTCATCTTTTGATAGCAGTGGTCGTATATATGTATAGACCGGCGGGCCAGTTTTTATTATTCGGTACGTTAGGCTTTTGGATATTTTATGTCATTCTAAAAGAAAATAAAAATAATGAAGCCCTAATGGCTGCGGCCTATATTTCCGGAGCTGAGGTTTTTTATCGAATGACCGGTTCTATGGTTTTTTATGAAACCGGTAAATATTCCGTCATTTTGTTTCTTCTCATTGGAATGTTTTACAAAGGGACTTCTGTAAAAACAGTTTCGTATTGGTTTTATCTTCTTATTCTCTTTCCTGGTGTGGTTGTCGCTTCGTTTACATTAGATTATGATGTGGTTTTTAGAAAAGCTGTAGCTTTTAATCTTAGCGGCCCGGTGACTTTAGGAGTATCAGCATTATACTGCTATTATAAAAAGATAACTAAAACACAGTTTAACTATGTTTTGTTAATGCTCTTACTTCCGCTAATAGCAAATATGATCTATTTGTTTTTATATACGCCCAGTATCGGGGAAGCCTTAATGAGTGGAACAAACTCTAATTATGCGACTTCGGGTGGCTATGGGCCTAATCAAATTTCTACGGTGATGGGAATGGGAGCAATAATCCTATTCACCAGATTTTTTCTGATAAAGAATAAAACTATCAACTTTATAGATATTGGATTATTGGCGTTAATGAGTTATCGTGCAATTATTACTTTCTCCAGGGGAGGAGTCTTAACTGCCGTTATTTGTATTTTAGCTTTTATTGCCGTCTATTTTTATAAACAGGATAGTAAAGAGCAGAGTAAGATTGTTTTTAAAATGGGGCTGTTTGGGGTTATAGGCATTATTATATGGATGTTTACAGCCATTAAAACTGAAGGTCTTATTGTTAATAGATATACCAATAGAGACGCAGCTGGAAGACTTGAAGATGATATCACCACAGGAAGAGCAGAACTTATTATTACCGAGCTACAGGGGTTTTATTATAATCCCGTAATTGGTATCGGCGTTGGAAAAGGGAAAGGAATGCGCAGCGAAATGACCGGAACTGCTACTGCTTCCCATAATGAAGTTAGCAGATTATTATCAGAACATGGACTTTTGGGGCTGGTTGCTATTCTAATTCTTATCTTAGTTCCTATAATTTTCTGGACAAAGTTTAAGAACAATTATTATTTTTTGGCGTTCTTAGCATTTTGGTTTTTGACCATTAATCATTCGGCGATGCGAATTGCCTTACCGGGTTTCGTTTATGGATTGGCCTTATTATATATAGTAGATGACAAAAAGCATCCTGTACATAGGAAACGACTTACAGATTAACAGCTTTACGGCAACCTATATATCTTTTTTTAGCAAAATGTTGCGGAAAGAAGGTTATAAGGTGAAAACAGCTTCTACCCGAAGCAACAAAGGCCTGCGTTTAATCGAAATGCTTGGACTCATTGTTCGCTATCATAAAACTACCGATGTTGTGCTGATCGATACTTATGGGGCTATGAACTTTTACTACGCCTATCTGGTGGCTAAAACCTGCCAGGCTTACAATTTAGAATATATACCAATTCTACACGGTGGAAACCTTCCAGAACGCTTACACGCTTCCAAAAAATATAGTAAGAGTCTCTTTGGAAAAGCGAAAATCAATATAGCGCCTTCTAAATTTTTATACGATATTTTTAAAGCTGAAGGTTTTAATAATACCAGGATTATTCCCAATGCGATTCAAATGGAGAATTATCCGTTTAAAAAGCGAGAAAATTTTGCTCCTAAATTATTATGGGTAAGACGATTTCAAAAACGATACAATCCGGTGATGGCTCTAGAGGTTTTATTGTTGCTGAAAAAAGATTATCCCAATGCTGAATTATGTATGGTTGGGCCCGATAAAGACGGGACTATGAGAACCTGTAAAAAATTCGCGGCCAAACACCAACTCAACCTGAAATTCACCGGGAAGTTGAAGAAAAAAGACTGGGCTAAACTTTCTAAAAACTACGATTTCTTTATCAATACTACTAATATAGATAATACACCCATTAGCGTTATTGAGGCAATGAGCCTTGGATTAGCGGTAGTTTCTACCAATGTAGGTGGGATGCCAATGCTTATTGAAAATAATACAGATGGAGTGTTGGTACCGGTTAATAATGCTAAAGCTATGGCTTCAGAAATTGACAAACTGATTAAGAAGCCTGAAGAAGCACAATTAATTACTAAAAATGCCCGCCAAAAAGTGGAAGCTTTTGCCTGGGAAAAAGTAAAAGCCGATTGGAATGGGGTTTTAAACTCATGAAAAATCTGCTTTATATCGGCAATGAACTGGAGCCTCGAGGTGGTGCTCCCACATCCATAGATCGATTAACTCCATTATTAAAGAAAGAAGGTTTCGAGGTAAAAACTTCATCTGCGAAAGAAAATCAGTTGCTGAGGTTATCTGAGATGATGACTTCTATAATTAGAAATAAATCCTGGGCAGATGTTGTGCTTATAGATACCTATAGCACCCGAAATTTCTGGTATGCTGTACTTACGGCAGAACTTTGCAGTAAGTTAGAGCTGGATTATATTCTTCTGCTTCACGGAGGAGATCTCCCTGGGCGATTAAAAAGTAATCCCAAATTATCAGCTTCTTTATTTAAAAAAGCAAAACTGAATATAGCGCCTTCGCGTTATCTTTTTAAAGTATTTCAGCAAGCAGGATTTGTGAATATTATCTATATACCGAATTCCATCTTTCTCAAAGATTATTCATTTAAGATCAGAAAAGTTATAAAACCTAAATTATTTTGGGTACGTGCCTTTGCTGAAATTTATAATCCTATGTTGGCGATTAAGGTCCTGGAAGAATTATTAAAAGAATATCCCGAAGCTGAACTTTGTATGGTGGGACCAGAAAAGGATGAATCTTATAAAGAATGTTTAAATTATGCTGAAAGTAATAAGTTGCCGGTAAAGTTTCCCGGAAAACTAGCTAAGCAGGAATGGACTGATCTTTCAAAAGAATATGATATTTTTCTAAATACTACTAATGTTGATAACACCCCGGTAAGTTTAATTGAAGCAATGGCTTTGGGCCTACCCATTATTTCTACAAATGTTGGTGGGATTCCTTATTTGCTTCAGGATCAGGGAACAGGTTTATTGGTTTCACCTAATGATAAAAAAGCAATGCTGGACGCTATTAAAAAGTTGCTTCAAAATACAGAACTCACGGAGAACTTAAGTCAAAATGCTCGTCACCAATCACAAAAATTTGATTGGGAAATAGTGAAAGAAGAGTGGAAAAAAGTTTTAAGATGAATATCGCGCTTTGTTGGAGCACTAGAATTTAGTGCTCCTCCTCTTTTTTTAAGGGGAGGTGGCTTTTGCGCGGAAGCGTAAAAGGCGGAGGGGTTCGTTGTTTCGGTAAAAGGTCTTGAAATATTGGTGTATTCGTGACCTGAGTTTTTTAAAATCTGCTTCTATTAAGTTATCTCGAACTTACTTTTGAGTTCTAATATTTAACAACTTAGATTCTGAAATAAATTCAGAATGACGAATGCATTATCTTTTTCAGGGTCATCTCTAAAAGCTACTCCTCTTTTTTAGTCCCGCCTTTTGTTTCTTAAACCTTGTTTCATTTTCCAATATTAAAAGTTGCAGAAATCAAAAAAATTCTATCTTTATCCCGTAAGCAGGTAATTCATGTCTCAACGACCCCTTGTACATTTTGAAATCTCTGAGCGCAAGGTTTTACTGCGTTTATTAGACTCTCTGTGTATTCTAACCAGCCTTAGCCTCATAGGAATTATCTTTGAATTCGATTACTTTCAGGTTGATTCTCAAAACTGGTATTGGACGCTGGTTTTACTCCTTTATTTTAATCTTTTTGCAAGTATTTTTGAACTTTACGATCTGCAAAAAGCTTCAAAATTTGATAGTGTATTACAAAATTCCATATTGAGTGCGGGAGCGACTGTGCTATTCTATATGCTTACTCCTCTTTTAACGCCTAGCCTTCCTGAAAATAGGCTGCAAATTCTCTTTTTTTTTCTGGCTATTTTAATTCCTCTGCTGTTATGGCGCTTTATCTACATCACTTTAATTTCTTCTCCACGATTTTATAAACGTGTGCTGGTAGTGGGGAATTCTTTTGATATTAATCTTATAAGCTCCGATCTTCAAAAATCAGATCCCAATTATGTGGTTGTCGGTTATATTAAGACGGAAGACCGAATACAGTCAGAAATCGATGAAGATAAATTAATAAGATTTGAGATCAAAGATATCAGAGAAGCCATAAAAGAGCATCATATCAACGAAATTGTGGTAGCCAGCGGATATAAAAAGGGTTTAATGTTGTCTTTGTACAATCAACTGAGTTATTTGCTGAAAGCAGGCTTTCCTATTAAAGATTATACACAGGTTTATGAGGAAGTAACGCAAAGAATTCCGGTTCAGCACGTTGATAAAGATTTCTATAGATATTTTCCTTTTAGCCGAAGTAATCAGAATAAATTCTACCAGGTTTTCTTTAGAATATTTGATGTTATTATCGCTTTGGTGGGATTGGCGTTTTTTATTTTAATACTTCCCATATTATTATTGGCAAACTTGTTAGGTAACCGTGGTTCGCTTTTTTATCGGCAGGAAAGAATTGGTAAATATGGTGAGGTTTTCAGGATTTTGAAATTGAGAACAATGGTAAAAGATGCCGAGTTAAACGGACCGCAATATGCTGAAAAGAATGATTTACGAACTACTCGTTTCGGGAAGTTCCTAAGAAGATCCAGGATTGATGAAATTCCGCAGTTTTATAATGTTTTAAAAGGGGAGATGAGTTTGATAGGACCAAGACCTGAAAGACCTGTTTTTGTCGAGGAATTGTCTCAAGCGATTCCTTTTTATGAAACCCGACACGTCATAAAACCCGGGCTAACAGGTTGGGCGCAGGTAAAAGCCGATTATGGAAATGGCCAGGCCGATAGTCTTGTAAAACTGCAATACGATCTTTATTACATAAAACACCGGGGCATTTTTTTAGATCTCAATATTATACTCAAAACCCTAAGTACCATAATTTTCTTCCGTGGACAGTGATCTTAAAGTTAATGTACTGCAGTTTTTTTAAGGCCTATCGAAAATTTATCGTCAAATTTGAAATGAGAAACCGTGAAATTTTAGGCTGTTTGAGTCCGATGACAATCGGGCGAGTTACTAAAATTTAGGTTCCGAATGATAAATTTAGATTAAGTTTCGTAAGCCTAGACTTTTTTGTTTCTTTTTTGGGCAATGCAAAAAAGAAAAAGGTTTAATAGAATTAGATTTTACTTATCTCTGATGGGCTAAGCGTGAAGAATGTCTGTATTTTTCTTTTATGTAAATTATAAAAGTTTAGAAGTTACGAAGGTCTTGAGCGTTTATATTTTACCACTGCAAATAAGAAAATAAATAAAGCCAGGAACTGCGCGACTCTCGCTAAATAATCTCCGTGCTTTACATAAAAAGTTTTCTCTGAATTCAGGTGAATATCAGACTTTATGCTTCCCTGTTTTTCATAGCCTAAACTTTTAGTTACTTCACCTTTTTGATTGATAAATGCTGAAATTCCTGTATTGGCGCTTCGCACTACGTCTCGTCTTGTTTCAATGGCACGTAGTTTGGCATAACTAAGGTGTTGTTGGTGGCCCTGAGTATTTCCCCACCAGGCATCGTTTGTAATTATGCTAAGAAAATCGGCGTCATTTTCTACATAGCCTGTTACATATTCTCCATAAACAGATTCGTAGCAAATAATTGGTCCTGTAAACGACTGGTTGTTTAGTGCAAAAGCTTCGCGGTCTTCCTGCGTGGTCTTCATGGCTACAGTTCCGCCAAGATCAATCATTACATCTCCCAAAACAGGTTTTAATATATCCTGGTATGGAAAGTTTTCCACGCCAACCACTAGTTTAGATTTGTGATATAACTGCGGAATATCTTCAGCATTCATTAAAAATGCCGAATTATAATCGTCGTACCAATCCATAGGGCCTATTTGATTGCTTTGCTCTCTAACTTTAGCCGGATCATTAAATCTTTCGTAAAATGAAATTCCGCTAAGGAAGTCGGCTTGCGGATATTTATTAATAAGTTGTCTTGAGAAGAATGCTGCTTCAGATTGTTCAAAATTCGATAATACCGTGCCGTCAGCAAAAACGGTTTCCGGAGCAACAATCAGTTGAGTGCTGTCACTAACTTTTTCTTCACTTAATTTCAGTAATAATTCTCCAATTCGGGTGTCAGTTGTATTGTATTTTTCGGTGTACGGATTGATATTGGGTTGTAGAATAACTACTTCCATCGTGTCTCCTTTTTCTTCCACCTGGCTCAATAAGAGATATGAAATCCCGATGGGAATTAAAACGAGTAAACTCAACTTAAAAATTCCGCGGTAAATTAAACTTTTGTCTCTAAACTCTTTATAAAGCAGTACGGCTTTAAAAACCGCGATATTCCCCAGCCACACCCAAAGTGTTCCGCCAAAGGTGCCGGTGTATTCATACCACTGTACCCAGTTTTGAAATTCAGAAAAAGCATTACCAAGATTTAGCCAGGGCCAGGAAAATTCCCAGGCGAGATGAAGTTTTTCAAAAACCATCCATATACTAATTAAAAAGGCTGAAGCTGCGCTAAATCCGGTTCGTTTTGCTACTATGTGGTATAGCATAAATACCAATGCCATAAGCAGGGAGTTTACCAAAATAGCAAAGGCACCACCAAAAGCTGTAGAGAAATAAATCCAGTAAGTTGTGATGAGGTTCCAAAGGAAGAAACTTAGGTATGCCAGTCCGAATACCTTCCATTTTATTGAATTTTTTTCAGAATTTCTAACTTTAAATTCTGCATATAATAACGGAACAAATGCAAAAAATAAAAGTAGGGGGAAACCATAAGTTGGCCAGGCTAATGCTAATAAAAGTCCGCTTGATATCGCGTAAATAAGATTTTTCATACAAGGAAATTCTGCTCAAAAATAGCAAACTATTATTTTTTATAGGTGTTTAGATAATTTCTTTGAAGTTAAAGCTTTTGTAATTGTTCTTTCTGAAATTAAAAAAACTTGTAGAAACAGGTTGCAATTGCTTAGTTTAGTATTTTAGAAAACCAATCTATGACTATAAAAAGACATATTCCAAATATTATTACGCTTTTAAATCTTCTCTGCGGAACCATCGCGGTAATTTTTGCCGTACAGGGAAGTCTCATTATGGCTGCAATCTTTGTTGCTGGTGGCATTTTTTTTGATTTTTTTGATGGTTTGGCTGCAAGGAGTCTAAACGTAGCTGGAGAACTTGGACTGCAACTAGATTCACTGGCCGATGTGGTGACCAGTGGTGTGGTACCGGGAATTGTGATGTATCAGTTACTGGACAATGCACTGCCGGGGAACTCGGGTGTAGAAAATACCGGCTGGGAAGTTGATCCGGGCTGGTGGGATTGGAACTTTAATACGCTTGCTTTAATTGGGCTGTTGATTAGTTTGGCTTCAGCTTATAGATTGGCTAAATTTAATGTGGACGATCGCCAAACCGATTCGTTTATAGGCGTTCCCACGCCGGCCAATGCACTTTTAATTTTAAGTTTTCCTCTTATTCTAACATTTCAGCCTGATAGTTTTATAACCGGCTTAATTTTAAACGAATGGTTTTTGATTGGTCTTACTTTTTTAAGTTGTTATCTTTTAAATGCAGAAATAAAATTATTCGCACTTAAATTTAAAAATTGGGGTTTTGCCGATAATAAATTGAGGTACTTCTTCCTGCTTTTATGCCTGGTGCTTATTCTGGTGTTCCAGTTTGTAGCTGTGCCACTTATTATATTAAGTTATGTGCTTTTGTCGGTAGTTTTTCCGAAGAAAGAAGAGGTATGAAATAAAGATTAAACGGGAATTTTAATTAGCACTTAGACTAATTCTTTATTGTAATTATAAAGGAATTCTGGTGCAAAGTCAGCTCCATTTGGCCATTCTATGGTAAAGTGATTCAACCTGAAGTTTTTAAAATAGTCCATATTCTTTAAGGGTTCGAAGATTTCGCCATAAAGTTCTTTCTCCAAATCAATCCTCTTTTCCAGACCATCATTAAATTTTAATTTTATAATCCTCAAGGTAATTAGCTGATAATGATTATAAAATAAGACGGAATACTTATCTAAACAACTTCTTTTTCCTTAACTCAAAGTTCTGTCCCAGGTAAACCTTTCTTACCATTTCATCTTCTGCGAGTTCTTCTGGTTGCCCATGTTTTAGGATACTACCTTCAAACATCAGGTAAGTTCTATCGGTAATAGCAAGGGTTTCCTGTACGTTATGATCGGTAATAAGAATTCCGATGTTTTTGTCTTTTAATTGCGCAACAATTCTTTGAATATCTTCTACGGCCACGGGATCAACTCCTGCAAATGGTTCATCTAGCAGAATAAAATTAGGGTCTGTAGCCAGCGCCCGGGCTATTTCTGTACGTCTTCTTTCACCACCACTTAGAAGATCCCCTCGGTTTTTTCGAATATGGCTTAACCCAAATTCTTCGATAAGTGTTTCCATTTTCTCGTGGCGTTCTTCTTTAGAAAGATCGGTGAGTTCCAGAACACTCATAATATTGTCTTCAATACTGAGTTTCCTAAAAACCGATGCTTCCTGCGCCAGGTATCCAATACCGTGCTGCGCCCTTTTATACATTGGATATTTGGTGATGTTTACTTTATCTAAAACTATCTTTCCGGAATTTGGTTTAATAAGTCCCACGATCATATAAAAAGAAGTGGTCTTTCCGGCACCATTTGGCCCAAGTAACCCAACAATCTCTCCCTGGTTTACTTCCAGAGAGATCCCTTTTACAACTTTTTTTCCTTTGTAGGCTTTAACTAAATTCTCGGCGCGTAATTTCATTTAAAAAGACATTTTAGACCTAAGGTACATTTTTTATGCCAGCCTATTCCTGATGGGCAGTTTCCAAAGCTTCCCAGTATTCGTGAGCTCTTCTTAGGTGAGGAATAACAATCGTACCCCCAATTAAAGTCCCAATACTAAGGGTTTCCATAACCTGTTCCCGGCTTAAACCTTCTTTAAAACTGGATTCTAAATGGTATTTTACGCAATCATCACAGCGTAAAACCAGCGAGGCCACAAGGCCTAGTAATTCTTTTGTTTTTTTATCTACAGCACCTTCTGAAAAGGCGTTGGTATCTAAATTGAAAATCCTTTTGAGTACTTTATTGTTCTCGCCCAGAATTTTACCATTCATCTGCTGACGGTAAGCATTGAATTCGTCAACTTTATTGATCATAGCTATTTTTTATTAATTTTTCTTTGTTCTTGTTTGTAGATCACTTTTGAAATAAGAATACTTACTTCGTAAAGTATCAATACCGGAATGGCCACAATTATCTGGCTAACAATATCCGGAGGCGTTATTATAGCTGAAAGAATTAGCACTATTACTAACGCGTATTTTCGATATTTTTTTAAGAATTGCGGAGTTACTACGCCAACTCTCGTTAGGAAGTAAATCACGATGGGTAATTCAAAAATAAGTCCGCTGGCAAGCACTGAGGCTCTAACCAGACCAATATAACTACTCAGGTCAAAATCGTTAAAAACGGCTTCACTAACCTGGTATTTTCCGAGGAAATTTATTGATAAAGGAGTTACTACGTAATATCCGAAAACTACCCCAATAAAAAATAATAGGGAGGTTATAAGAATAAATCCTTTTGCGTGCTTACGTTCGTTATCGTGCATAGCAGGAGCCACAAACTGCCAAAACTGGAAAATTACATAAGGAAATGCAATTATAAACCCGGCCGTTATAGAAGTCCAAACGTGGGCAGAGAATTGCCCTCCCATAGTTCTACTTTGAATTCTAAAAGGCATTTCGTCAAAACAGAATCCTGCATCCAGGCCAAGCGATGTAGATATTCTACATAGCATATCGTAAGAAAAGAAATCGCCTCTACTTGGGCCAAAAAGTAAAACATCAAAGATAAAGCCTTTTAAAAGAAAAGCTATAGAGCCAGCCACAACAATTGCGATAACCGCCCTTATTAAGTGCCATCTTAAATCTTCTAAATGGTCCAAAAAGGACATCTCTGGTTCAGGGGTGCCAATTTGCTTCATTATAAAATTCCTTCTCGAATTAGGTTATGGATATGTACGACACCCGCATAGGTTTGGTTTTCCAGTGCCAGTAATTGGGAAATCTTATTCTCTTCCAGCATTTCTAAAGCATCTACCGCCAGGGCATCCTGGTCTATAGTTTTTGGTGCGGGACTCATAATATCTCTTGCGGTAAGGTCTTTAAATTCGGTGTTATTTTTAAGCATGCGCCTTATATCACCATCGGTAATTATACCTATAATTTTATTGTTTTCAATTACTGCGGCTACGCCAAGCATTTTTTCTGAAATCTCAATAATTGCATCGGTAACCGAAGTTTCTGGAGCAACCTGTGGTTTCATATTTTGAGCGGTAATATCGCTAACGCGTAAATATAGTTTTTTGCCAAGGGAACCACCGGGATGATATTTTGCAAAATCTTTCCTTGAAAAACCTTTCAGCTTTAAAAGGCAGATAGCAAGTGCATCGCCCATAACCATTTGTGCAGTTGTACTTGTTGTAGGTGCTAGGTTATTTGGGCAGGCTTCTTTTTCAACAAAAGAATTCAAAACATAATCAGATTCCTTTCCTAGAAAAGAGTCTCTGTCGGCTGTAATTCCTACAAGTAGATTTTTGAAATCTTTAATATAAGGCACCAGCACTTTAATTTCGGGACTGTTTCCACTTTTGGAAATACAAATTACCACATCGTCTTTTTGTATGGTTCCAAGATCGCCATGAATAGCGTCTGCAGCGTGCATAAAAATTGCGGGAGTACCTGTAGAATTAAGTGTAGCAACTATTTTCGTGGCAATAACGGCGCTTTTTCCAATGCCTGTAACAATTACCCTTCCTTTAGCTTTGTAAATGTGTTCTACAGCTTCAGCGAACTCACTATCAATAAAATTTTCCAGGTTTGCAATTGCTTTGGCTTCAATGGAAATGGTTTCTTTAGCTGCGGTAAGAATTTTTTCCTTCAGTTTCAAATTTTGATAAAATTAAGGATTGTGAGTTTAAAGAAATATGTATCTTTAGTTATGCAAATGTATGTAAAATTGTAACACAATTGAATGAGTTTGACGGAAATTGATTTACACCAACAACTAAAGAAGTACTTTGGATTTAGTCAGTTCAAAGGGCTTCAGGAAGAGGTGATTACCAGTATTGTAAAAGGAAATAATTCTTTTGTGGTAATGCCTACAGGAGGAGGGAAATCCCTATGTTACCAACTCCCTGCGTTGATTGAAGAAGGAACGGCAATTGTGGTTTCGCCCCTGATAGCTTTAATGAAAAACCAGGTAGATGCTATACGTAGTATATCTGAAGAGCACGGCGTAGCCCATGTGCTCAATTCTTCCCTGAACAAAACCGAGGTTAGACAAGTAAAGGCAGACATAGAAAGTGGAATTTGTAAATTGCTCTATGTAGCTCCCGAATCACTTACTAAAGAAGATCACGTTGAGTTTCTAAAACAGCAAAAGATATCTTTTTTGGCTATAGACGAGGCGCATTGTATTAGTGAGTGGGGGCACGATTTTAGACCCGAATACCGGAATTTACGAAGCATTATAAAGCGAATAGGAGATAATATTCCAATTATTGCGCTTACAGCAACGGCAACACCCAAAGTACAGGAAGATATTTTAAAGAACCTTGGGATTCCAGATGCAAATACCTTTAAGGCCAGTTTTAACCGGCCTAACTTATACTACGAGGTACGGCCCAAAACTAAAAATGTTGATGCCGATATTATTCGTTTTATTAAGCAGAATAGTGGAAAATCTGGGATTATCTATTGTTTAAGTAGAAAAAAGGTTGAAGAACTTGCACAGACTTTACAGGTAAACGGAATTAACGCCGTGCCTTATCACGCGGGACTGGACGCAAAAAAGCGAAGTAAACATCAGGATCAGTTTCTTATGGAAGAAATTGATGTAGTTGTGGCTACCATAGCCTTTGGGATGGGAATAGACAAACCAGATGTTCGGTTTGTAATTCACCACGATATTCCAAAAAGTATAGAAAGTTATTACCAGGAAACCGGCCGTGCAGGTAGAGATGGCGGGGAAGGGCATTGTCTTGCCTTTTATTCCTATAAAGATATAGAAAAGCTCGAAAAATTTATGAGCGGCAAACCTGTAGCCGAGCAGGAAATAGGTCACGCCCTTTTACAGGAAGTAGTGGCTTATGCAGAAACTTCCATTTCCCGTAGAAAATTTATTCTTCATTATTTTGGGGAGGAATTTGACGGGGAAACCGGCGAAGGCGCGTCTATGGATGATAATGTTAGAAATCCTAAAAAGCAACACGAAGCTGGAGGCGAGGTGGAATTGCTATTGAAAACGGTGAAGGAAACCAAGCAGCTCTATAAGTCTAAAGAAGTGGTAAAAACGCTTATAGGGAAATCTAACGCGGTTATTTTATCACATAAAACCGATGCGCATCCTTTATTCGGAAAAGGGAAAGACCGGGATGGAAAATACTGGATGGCATTAATTAGGCAGGTTTTGGTTGCAGGATATTTAAAGAAAGATATTGAAACCTATGGCGTGATAAAACTTACCGCTAAAGGAGAGGATTTTTTAAAAAATCCGGAATCTTTTATGATGACCGACGATCATATTTTTGACAGTACTACAGAAGCTGTTTCTACTGCAAGCCAATCTGGCGGAGGCGGGGTAGATAAAACACTGGTTAAAATGTTGAAAGATCTTCGGAAGAAAGTTGCCGTAAAAAATGAGGTTCCTCCGTTTGTGGTCTTTCAGGATCCTTCGCTTGAAGATATGGCGATTAAATACCCGGTGAATATTGAAGAGCTTACCAATATTTTTGGGGTAGGAGAGAATAAAGCCAAAAAATTCGGAAAAGAATTTGTGGATCTAATTCAGCGTTATGTTGAAGAAAATGAGATTGTACGGCCAGATGATCTGGTGGTGAAATCTACCGGTGCCAATTCGGCTTTAAAATTATATATTATCCAGAATGTAGATAGAAAACTGCCTTTAGATGATATCGCTTCTGCCAAAGGCATGGAGATGAAGGAATTTATAAAGGAAATGGAAGCCATTGTTTACAGCGGAACCAAGTTGAATATAAATTACTGGATAGACGATATTTTGGATGAAGACCAGCAAGAAGAAATTCACGAGTATTTTTTGGAAGCTGATACCGACAAAATTGATGAAGCTATTAAAGAATTTGACGGCGATTATGACGATGAAGAACTTCGGTTATATCGCATTAAATTTATTAGTGAAGTAGCGAATTAGTGAGTGAAGGTAAAGAAGCGTTTCATTAACTTTTAGAATCGTCATCCTGAACTTGTTTCAGGATCTAAGACACTTGTGGTTCTAAACATGTTAGAAGCTGAAATAAGTTCAGCTTGACGAGAAGGTGCAATTATCTACCCCCCGCAGCTTGAAGGTCTCTAATGCAGTGCATTCCCAGTTGAGGAATATGTCCACCTTCAATTTCATCTATTATTCCGCTTCCAAATTCAATAGAAGCACGCATCAGGCAATCGGGGACATTACAATGCCCTTCGTTATCATCGTCTTTATGGTCAGATTGTGGTTCGGTGCCAATATCTACCAGCCCGAATAAATGACCGAACTCGTGATTTAAAACCGCGGCTTCAATATCACTTTCAATAGGTGCGTTTGGCCTTGAAGCAAAGTCTTCTATAGTTTCTCCATAAAGCACCATAGAAGTATTTCTAAATGCAGAGCCAAGGGTGAGTTTATTTTCTTCATCTTTATCACTTTTTCCATCAGCTACATAAATATAGACTGCAATCTCGTCTCCTGCATTATAAACGGTACGGGTTTCTTTCTCAATTTCCACGATCTCATCTATAGAAAATGGCGCTTTACCCGACGATGAAACTGCTCTTAGGCTAATTTTTATTCCATCGGGTTTAAAAGTTCGCTCTTCTAAAAAACTTTTGAAATTTGCAAGCGCCGCTTCGCTAGGTGCAAAACCATTAACATAAACGATTTCTATATTCATAGAAGTGAATTCGGCATCGCTTAAAAGTTGTGAGGCAGAATCACCAAGTCCCTGTAAATTGGCTGTTTTATCTATTCCGGGGGTATTTCCATCATCTTCATCGTTGTCTGTAGAACACGACACACTTAGCAAAGAAATAAAGAATAAAAGAAGTGCGTATTTATATTTAAACATGGAAAAGCATTTTTTTTGTAAAAATAGAAATTTATTGTTTTAAAGGCTGTAATTCAGCTAAATAATCGAAATGTTCTCCTTCTTTAATAAGATCGCAACTAAAATTATTCGATTCGGCGGCGAATTTCAGGGTTTGAAAATCTATATAAAGCCAGTCGAAATAATCTGAACTTTCCCCTTTATAAGTTACTTTAAATTCTAATTCTCCATAGTAAGCAGCTTCAGAATCTATCCAAATTCCGCCATCTTCGTCGCGATCAAATAAATAACTTAAGTCGGAAGAATCCAGCAGTATTTTTCCACCTGGATTAAGTAGTTCTTTAGCTTTTTTAAAGAATTTATCCAGATTTCTAAGTTTCCCAATAATTCCGCTGCCATTCATAAGCATTAAAATCGTGTCGAATTTTTCATCTTTTAAGTTGAAGAAATCGATGTTAAGTGCATTATTAATTCCGCGTAAACGGGAAATCTCTATAGCGCCTGCAGAAGTATCAATCGCAGTGACTTCAAGTTTTTTGTTATTCTGAAGATAAAGTGAATGGCTTCCTGCGCCACAACCAACATCTAAAACCCGGCCGGTAGCAAGTTGTAAAGCCTTTCGTTCTAGAGGAGGCATTTCGGCATAATTTCGGAATAAATAGGGAACAGGAATTATATCATCATCAAAATCCGGGGAATGTACCTCAATATCGGTTTTATCTTTTTCGTGGTAATAAGCTGAAATTGCTTTTCCGAAAGTGTCTTTTATTGAAGTTTGCTTATTCATGGATGCGGTGTAGGTTCGTTTTATATCTTTGCCCAATGGAAGAAATTCTGAAAAATCTCCCCGAAAAGGCCAAAGATAAGCATAAGGAAAATAAAAAGTTTTTTGCAAAGCTTAGAAAAAAACCGCCTAAAGATCTAGACAGGCAAATGCAGGAAATGCACGAGGAAGAATTTTCCCGAACCAATTGCCTGGATTGTGCAAATTGTTGCAAAACCACCGGGCCGCTTTTTACCAATAAAGATATAGAGCGCATCAGCAAACATTTAAAGCTGAAGCCGCAACAGTTTATTGAGCAGTATTTGCGAATAGATGAAGATAAAGATTATGTATTACAGGAAGTGCCCTGTACTTTTCTGGCAGCAGATAATTACTGTCTAATTTACGATGTGCGTCCAAAAGCCTGCAGAGAATTTCCGCATACTGACCGAAAGGATTTTCATAAGATCTCTAACCTCACACTGAAAAACACCGCCATTTGTCCTGCAGCTTATAATATAGTTGAAGAAATGAAGAGAAGAATTAAAGCTTAAAACTTTTGTTTGAACTGACTTACTCTTCTTTTTACGAGATTTGCTTCCTTGTATCTTCTTATGATTAGGAAATACAATATTGGACCGAAAAAAGGTAGGAAGATAATTATGAGTAACCAGATCAATTGATGTCTTGCCTTTAACTTCTGCCTCAGCAAACTGACAATAGCTAATACTGCTAGCAACAGAATTGCTACCATAAAAGCCGAGGGCCAAAAGCTGGAAGTTTCTAAATTGATCACAGGAAAATATTTACCCTTAATATAGCAAATATTCTTTTCGTTTTTCTGAAAATTTTGCCAATCCTGACTGCCAGGTTTCCCTTATTTCTTGTCCAGATAAGCCTTGTTCTATTTGAGTTTGTAAAGTCTTTGTACCTGCTAATTTTGTAAAAAAAGCATTGAAGAAGTCATCTTTATTTTCGGTATTCTGATAAGCTTCAATCAGCCACTCTAAATTTATTTGATCTACCCGATCTATTTTGCTAAGATCTCTTCCGTAGCATTCTTTTCCCAGGTGCTTCGGATTCTTTGCTCCCGCTTTAGATTCTGGCGTATAGGTGAAATCAAAATAATCTTCCTCTAAAAATGGGGAACCAAATACCTGGAATTGCTTGTCGGTTCCGCGGCCTGCATTTACGTTAGTTCCTTCGAAGAAACATAAACTTGGATATAAATTTATAGCCTGTGCATTAGGTAAATTTGGTGAGGGTTTAACTGGGAGATCATAAGATTTAGAATGGTCGTAATTTTCCATCTCTATCACCTCCAGTTCACATTGAATTCCGTCTTTTAACCATTTTTCTCCATTAATCATTTTCGCATATTCTCCCATAGTTAATCCGTGAACTGTTGGAATTGGATGCATACCTACAAAACTTTTAAATTCTGTTTCAAGAATAGGACCGTCTATATAATGCCCGTTAGGATTTGGGCGATCAAAAACGATAAGTTTTACATCATTTTCAGCGCAGGCTTCCATTACATAGTGTAAGGAAGAAATATAGGTGTAGAAACGCGTTCCGACATCCTGAAGGTCAAAGATCAAAACATCAAGATCTTTAAGTTGTGCTACTTTGGGCTTTTTATTATCGCCATAAAGGGAAATCACCGGTAAGCCGGTTTGTGCATCTTTACCGTCTTCTACTGCTTCGCCGGCATCGGCAGTGCCACGAAAGCCGTGCTCGGGAGCAAAGCCTTTTACCAGGTTTACGTCTAAGGCAAGTAAAGAATCCACCACGTGCGTATAGCCACCATTTCTATTCTTCATAATTGAAGTTTGGTTGCCCACAATCCCTACTTTTTTGTTTTCTAGAAGGGGTAAGTAAGCTTCCGTGCGATTTGCCGCCAGGATAATTTCTTCCACTGCTGGTTGTTTCCTATTATTTAATGCAATTTCTTCTGAAGATTGCTCTTTCTTATTTTGGTTTCCGCAGGAAAGAATACCTATAAAAGCGAATAAAAATGTACTTTTGAATAACCTTTTAAGCATCGTGATAGTTTGAATTTCGAATTTTTTGTTGTTAAACGCCTAATTGGCGGTAAGAGCCATAAAAGTAGTATTTCTGCTCCTATTATAAAAATAGCGATTGCGGCAATTGCGATTGGCGTGGTAATGATGCTTGTTTCCTTTGCCACCGGGCTTGGTTTACAGGAAAAAATAAGGGATAAGATCGCAGCTTTTAACGGGCATATCAATATCTCTAATTACGACAATAATAGTTCGCAGGTTACTCTTACACCTGTGGATAAAAACCAGGAATTCTATCCAGAATTTAATACGGTTGATGGTATCGCCCACGTACAGGCGGTAGCTACTAAGTTTGGGATAATTAGAACTGAAACCGATTTTGAAGGTGTGATTGTAAAAGGCGTGGGCACCGATTATAACTGGAGCTATTTTAAAGATTTTCTGGTAGAAGGTAAGCTTCCAAACGTTGATGATAAATTAAATGATGAGGTTTTAATTTCCTCATATTTGGCTAATAGGCTTCAATTAAATTTTGGGGATAAAGTACCTACTTATTTTTTGAGGGAAGGCAGCGAACGCCCTTTAACCCGTGGTTTTGTGATTACCGGAATTTACGATTCGGGGTTTATGGAGTTTGATAAACTATATGTGCTGGCTGATATTCGGCATATTCAGCGTCTTAATCGCTGGGAAGAAAATCAAGTAGGGAATTTTGAGGTTTTTCTGAATGATTTTAATGAAATTGATAAGAAAGGCCAGGAAGTTTATGAGAATACCGGCTCTTTTTTAGACACGCAAACCATAACCCAGACTTATTATTCTATTTTTGAATGGCTCGCACTTTTCGATTTTAATATCGCGCTAATTATTGGAATTATGATCCTGGTAGCAGGAATAAATATGATTACCGCTTTACTGGTTTTAATCCTGGAACGCACTCAAATGATAGGCATTTTAAAAGCATTGGGTGGGAACGATTGGAGCATTAGAAAGATTTTTCTTTACAACGCCGGTTACCTTATTATTAAAGGACTTTTTTGGGGGAATTTAATTGGCCTGGGACTTTTATTGCTTCAAAAGTATTTTAAGCTAGTTCCGCTAGATCCCAGTACATATTATGTGACAGAAGTTCCCGTTTATTTAAACTGGGACTATATTCTGGCAGTAAATCTTGGGACATTGGTTTTGTGTATGCTAATGCTTATAATTCCTTCAATAATAATTTCGAAAATTTCTCCCTCAAGAGCAATTAAATTTGAATAAAGTGTAAAAAATAAAGTGTTTTAGGTATTTCAATTGAAGTAAATTCAATTTTTTACCTTTGCAACTTCAAAAATTAAAAAATGGATTACGTAGAAAATATATTGGGAACTATTGGCAATACGCCAATGGTGAAAATGAATAAGATCACTAAAGATATTGATGCGCTGGTTTTGGCCAAATATGAAACTTTTAACCCTGGAAATTCGGTTAAAGATCGTATGGCAGTGAAAATGGTAGAGGAAGCTGAGGCTAGCGGAAAATTAAAACCAGGTGGAACTATTATTGAAGGAACTTCCGGGAATACCGGGATGGGTCTGGCGCTTGCAGCGATTGTAAAAGGATACAAGATGGTTTGTGTACTTTCTGATAAGCAGAGTAAAGAGAAAATTGATATTCTAAAAGCTGTAGGTTGCGAAGTGGTTGTTTGCCCAACCGAAGTTGCTCCCGAAGATCCGCGTTCTTACTATTCAACTTCTAAAAGAATGGCCGAGGAGACTCCTAATTCCTGGTATGTAAATCAATATGATAATTTGGCAAATACCAAGGCACATTACGAAAGTACGGGGCCTGAAATCTGGAAACAAACCGACGGAAAAGTGACTCATTTTGTAGTAGGTGTAGGTACCGGCGGGACTATTTCTGGAGTTGGTAAATATTTAAAAGAGAAAAACCCGAATATTAAAGTTTGGGGAATTGATACCTACGGATCGGTTTTTAAGAAATACCACGAAACCGGCGAGTTCGATGAAAAGGAGATCTATCCTTATATCACCGAAGGGATTGGAGAAGATATTTTACCAAAAAATGTAGATTTCAGCGTAATTGACGGCTTTACCAAAGTAACCGATAAAGACGCGGCAATTTATACCCGGAAGCTAGCTGAAGAAGAAGGCTTTTTCTTAGGAAATTCGGCTGGAGCTGCGGCAAAAGGCTTGCTTCAATTGAAAGAGCATTTCACTAAAGACGATGTGGTAGTGGTTTTATTTCACGATCATGGAAGTCGTTATGTAGGAAAAATTTTCAACGATGAATGGATGAGAAAACAGGGTTTTTTAGATTAATTGCAGCACCGCTTTATTTTAGGTGTTAGCATGTTCGTTGTCTGGAAATTTAATAAAATAATAATCTCTATCTAAGAGAGCCTTTTTATAAATTAGGTAATAATAAAATAGATTTTTGTTTATGAGGAATTTGTGGCTTTTTACAAGTGTATTTTTAATGCTAACAACCATTACCAGTGCACAGGTAGAAGAAAATTCAGAATTTCAAATAGAGGTAAATCTAACAAATCCTACTCGTGAGATTAACGATGGCGTTGCCGAGGTTGAAGTGCAGGGGGGTGAGAAGCCTTACCAATATAAATGGAGCAATCAATCTACTGCTTTAGATGCCAGGAAGTCTACCGGGTTGATTGAGGGAATGGAACATTCAGTTAAGGTTACCGATGCCAATAATAATTCCATTTCTAAATCCTTTATAATTAAGGCAGAATCTATTACCGAAATTTTTAACAGTAACGTACAGCCTGCCGTAGATTTTTTGGGAGGAATTTTATTTTGGGATCCATTTGCTTCTATAGGCTTATTTGATCCTGTAGTATATACACCCAGTAAACAAATTCCTATACCTGAATGGGATGCTACCAGTGATAATTCCTATACCTTAAAAGAATGGTTAGTCGCTAAAAAGGCAGAGGTTGATGAAGGCGACAAGATTGCTATCCTGCAAACCAATAGAGGAGAAGAAATTGATGTTTATTCTCCGGTAAAAGGAAAACTGAATTACCTCATAAAGGAAGGCCACGTAATTTTTGATCCTAATAGTACCAGTGATGTTGTAGAACAAGATGCACACGTTTTTGCAGAAGTAGTATATGCTGAGCCGCAACCACTGTTACATCCTAATGGAGATGTAAAAAAGAATGCGATTCCTTTTATCGTAATGTGGTTAATAATTGGGAGTATCTTTTTTACGTTCCGACTTGGTTTTATAAATATCCGCGGATTTAAACATTCTATAGATCTTGCCAGGGGTAAGTATGACGATCCAAACGCGCCGGGTACCATTACGCATTTCCAGGCTATGGCCACGGCGGTTTCTGCTACAGTTGGTTTAGGAAACATCGCCGGTGTAGCAGTAGCTATTTCCTTAGGTGGAGCCGGTGCAACTTTTTGGATGTTTTTGGCAGGTTTCTTTGCAATGTCCCTGAAGTTTGTAGAATGTACGCTTGGTGTAAAATACCGCTTTATAAATGATGGAGGCCGAATTTTTGGTGGGCCAATGAATTATTTACGCTACGGGCTGGAAAGAAGAAATATGAGAGGGCTTGGGAAATTCCTGGCTACTTTTTTTGCAATACTGGGAGTAGGAGCTTCTTTTGGTGGTGGTAATATGCTTCAGTCGAATCAGGCCTTTAAGATTGTTTCTGAACAATTACCTTTTCTACAAGGTCACGGCTTCTGGTTTGGGGTTGGTTTTGCTATCCTGGTTGGAATAGTAATTATAGGGGGTATTAATAGTATTGCTAAAGTTACCGGCAAAGTAGTCCCTTTTATGGCTATAGTTTACGTTGCTGGGTGTGCAATTGTAATTGGTACTCATATAGAGAATATAGGTGGTGCATTTTCAGCAATTTTTAATGGAGCACTTTCTGCCGATGCCCTTAAAGGAGGATTTATTGGGGTGTTAATTATTGGACTACAACGTGCTGCTTTCTCCAGTGAAGCCGGGGTAGGTTCTGCCGCTATTGCTCATAGTGCTTCTAAAACCAATAATCCTATAGCCGATGGTTTTACATCTTTAGTAGAGCCTTTTATTGATACAATGGTAGTATGTACCATGACCGCTTTGGTTCTTATTTTTACGGGAATGCATGAAGTAAACGGGCTTGGAGGGGTAGAGCTTACCTCAGATGCGTTTGGCAGTGTAATTTCATGGTTTCCGGCTGTTCTTGCTTTCGCTGTATTTTTATTCGCTTTTTCTACTATGGTTTCCTGGTCTTATTACGGAATGAGATCCTGGACTTATTTATTCGGGAGAAGTCTAAAATCAGAAATGGTTTATAAAGTTATGTTCTTATTGTTCGTAGTACTTGGTGCAACAACAAGTCTTGGTGCAGTGCTGAGCTTTTCGGATATGATGATCTTAGCTATGTCTTTTCCTAATATTATAGGTTTGTATATCTTGTCTTCTGAAGTGCGGGAGGATATGAAAATTTACCTCGATAGACTCAAGGCAGGTGAAATTTATATTAGTGAAAAATTCAGGAAAGCAGCTTAAGGAAGATAAATGGCTCTATAATCGAGATTTAATGCTACGATGCTTTTCTCGAATATTCTTTTTGAATACTTCGTGAGTTCGTTTCGAGGTAGTTTACTTATGGTAATTTCTGAAGAAGATAAAAGAGAAAACTTCCAATTAAATATAGAAGCACATCAATAATATCGGCCGTGTATCTCCAGTGTAGTGGTGGAAGAATAACTTCAAAATAAATGGCATACATCACAAATACTGAAAGTACTGTAAAAAGGTTTAAACGTAAAGTTTTGTCCTTCTTAAGGAACTGTACCGTAAAGAGGCAAATGCTTAATACAATAGGCATACAAAGAAAATCTGCCAGGTAAAAATTAATAAAATCGGGTAGTGGTTGTTCTAAAAAGTAAAGGGTTTGAAGTGCAACGAAAAGAAGACAAAATAGAAAGAATACGGTTTTTAGACTTTTCATAATACCAATAAGGAGACCAGAAAAGCAATTACACCGCCTACTACCATTACCGCAATCCAAATTGAATATCCAACTTTAGAAAAGAAACGCCCAAAACCGGTTTTAGGTTCTTCTTTTTCCTGCACTGGCTTTGAAGCTATATTTTTAGAGGTGTCTGTATTGTTTTTTTGATTGTGTTCCATAATTAAGTTGCTGTCACTTTGCTAAAAAAGATAAACATTATTTTCAAAATGGAACTGCTTCCTCAGGCTTTAACCGTAATTTAGGGCTTGGCTATAAAAAATCTTAAAATATTATTCTTCCCATCCCCAGGGAGCATCGGGAGTTTCTACCGGATTTGAAAGATCGAACTCAACCGTAAAATTAGTGTTCGAACCTATTCTTTTTAAATTGTAACTAAATATTTCCTCATCTAAGCTAATCCACCAAACGTTGGTTGCTGCAGCAGGAATAAGGTCGGCGGTTTCCTTATCAGCAGGAAATACCTGGATGTTTGCTAACCCGGTGTTGGAAGCCGTGCCGCCATATTGAGTTATTTTATCTTCGCTGCCATCAGGTTTGCGGTGATCATGTTTCAACTCAACTTTATCATCTTTTAATCTTAAAATCCAGGTTCGGGATTTATTTTCTCCTACGAAAAATGGGATTTTAATTTCATTTTCCTCACAAGATCTCACGTGCATAATTAATTTCTTGCCATCAAAATCATCATTGCCCATTCCCTGGGTTATGGTGCCTTCATAAGATTTTCCGCAATGATGCTGAAGTTGGTTCCAAAAGCTTTTCGCCGGTTTTTCCTGGGCAAAGACTGCGCTGCTAAAAAAGAATAAAATGAAGTATAATTTCATATTACAAATTGGCTAAATGTTTTAAATTGCTGCAAAATACACTATTTAAAGCCTTAAACAGATTCTGAATGAAAAATTTCTACTTCATAATTTTTGCATTTTTAGTAATTGGTTGTAACACATCTAATTCTGTCACCCAGGATACAGAAACCGATAATTCTTCAGAAATGAATTATAGTTATCTCGCGCTGGGAGATTCTTATACAATAGGAGAAAGTGTGCCTGAAAACAAACGCTGGCCGGTCCAGCTGGTAGCGCGTCTAAATGAAAATGGTTCCAAAGTAGCACCGCCTAAGATTATAGCTAAAACAGGTTGGACCACCGGAAATCTTTTAAACGCCATGCGCTCTGAACTTAATTATACCAGGAAATTTGACCTGGTTTCTATTTTAATTGGTGTTAATAATCAATACCAGGGAAAAAGCATTGAAGCATACGAAGAAGAATTACGTGAGATCTTTAAATTGGCGCTTAATCATTCCAAAAGAAGAGAAAAAGGGGTTTTTGCTGTAAGTATTCCAGATTATGGGGTGACGCCTTTTGGACAGGAAAATGCCGAAACTATTGGTCAGGAAATCGATGAATTTAATTCGGTTTTTAAGAAAGTCGCTGCAGAATTTAATGTTGATTTTTATAATATTACGCCAATTTCTCGTGAAGCCGAACGCGATGCCGATCTTATTGCTGAAGATGGGTTGCACCCCAGCGGATTGATGTACCGCTACTGGGTAGATGAAATTATAGATGAAATCCCCCAAATGTTACCGCAGTAGCCTAAAAGCTCTTTTTTGAACCGCATTTTTTTAATTTTAAAAGATGCGGGAAGACTTTTTACATTATCTCTGGAAATACAAGAAATTCGATTTTACCAATGCTGAAACAACGCAAGGAGAAAAAGTACTTCTAATAGATAGCGGCACTCATAATTTTAATTCTGGCCCCGATTTTTTTAATGCCCGATTAAAAATAGGAGAGCAGGTGTGGGCAGGAAATGTTGAATTACATACTAAAGCTTCTGACTGGTATTTTCATCAACACGAAAAAGATAGAAATTACGACAATGTGATTTTGCACGTGGTGTGGGAAGACGATGTAGAGGTAAAGCGGCATAATAAAACTGCCATTCCTGCTTTGAGTCTAAAGAACCTGGTAGATAAAGACTTGATCACTGGTTACCAAAAGCTTTTTGCTTCTTCACAAAGCTGGATTAATTGCGAAAAAAGTTTTAAATATATAGATGATTTCACCCTGCGACACTGGCAGGAACGCCTTTACCTGGAGCGTCTGGAAGAGAAATCTATTCTTATTCAGGATTTACTGATAAAATCTGGAAATAACTGGGAAGCGGTTTTATTCCAGATGTTAGCTAAAAACTTTGGACTTAATCTTAATGGAGATGCTTTTTTAAGTATGGCACAGAGTTTAATTTTTTCGGTAATACAAAAAGCTTCTCAGCATAATCTACAAATAGAAGCTTTGCTTTTTGGCCAGTGCGGTTTGCTGGAAAGACAACTCAACATCCCTTATTTTAATCAGCTTAAAAAGGAATATGCTTATTTAAGTCATAAATATAAACTGACAAATTTAGGAGTGATTCGGCCTAAATATTTTAGACTTCGGCCAGATAATTTTCCAAACATCAGGCTTTCTCAGTTCGCTTCTCTTTATTTTAAACATAAAAATTTATTTTCAGAGTTAGTAGCTTCAAAATCTTTAGAAGCGATTTATTCTATTTTAGATGTAGAAACTTCATCATTCTGGAATTCACATTATACCTTTCCAAAGGAACATAAAGAGAGAAAAAAGGCTTTAAGCAATGCTTTTAAAGACCTGGTGCTTATCAATACTATTATTCCGCTACGCTTTTGTTATTCCCGCGCAATTGGAAATGATGAAGTAGAGGAGTTACTCTTTTTAATGGAACAAATCCCTGCTGAAAATAATAAGATCGTTCAGAATTTTAAAAAGCTCCGAGAAAACTGCGTGGAGAATTCACTGCAATCCCAGGCAATGGTGCAATTAAAAAAGATGTATTGTGAAGCTAATAAATGCCTGGATTGTGCTATTGGTGTAAAATTGCTGCAGGGAAATGCTTAAAATGTTATATTTGTGGTGATGACAAAAATGGTGCACAATATTCGATATTACTTTGAAAGACGCGGCTTTTACGTGTCTTCCCGTGTAGCCGATAAATTGGGGATGCGTGCTAAAAGCGTTCGTTTATTTTTTATTTATGCTTCCTTTTTTACGCTAGGTTCCTGGTTTGTGGTTTATTTAGTTTTGGCCTTTTGGTTAAAGCTTAAGGACTTAGTGTATACTAAAAGAACTTCAGTTTTTGATTTATAAGCTGGATTTGACTGCATTTTTTCTAACTAAAATGGAGATAGGGGGAATTTTATCAAATATTATTTAACAATATCTTTACAATTTAACTCCCAAAAATTTGAAAAAGCCTAATTTTTTAGCATCTTGCTTCGCGGAAATATTAATTCTAAATTAAACAACCCATATACTGTATGAGAAAGTATCTACTTTCAATGTTCTTTTTGTTTTCAATTTTGGCGATTAATGCACAAGAACTGGATGTGAAGGCCAAAGTTGGCAATCCTTCAAATATTATTAACAACGGGTTTATAGACCTTGAAGTAACAGGAGGGGTGCCTCCTTATCAATACAAGTGGTCAGACCCTGAAACTTCGCTCGAATCTTCTCGTGCCGAAGGTTTAACTGAAGGTGTGCCTTACGAAGTTACCGTAACTGACAGCCAGAACAACTCTGTTACCAGAAATTTTCAAATAGAAGCTGAAGCCATCACTGAACATTTCAACGGTACTTTTGTTCCAATTGTAGAAGGAATGACGGCTATTCTCTTCTGGGATCCATTTACTGCCGTAGGAATCTACGATCCAAAGGTATATGCGGAACAAAGGTTAGTTCCTACTCCAGATTGGAGTGCCGATGCAGAGGATAAATTTACCTTAAAAGAATGGCAAGTAGAAGAGGGAGCTCACGTAGAAGAAGGTGATCTTATTGCTATCGTGGGATCTCAAAATAGTGGTGACCTAGAAGTTATGGCTAATGCCACCGGAACAGTAGAGTATCTGGTAGGAGAAGGCGAAACGATATGGGATTATCAAAATAGTGCAGACCTTATTGAAACGAATGCCCATATGTTGGCTCAAATTCAATATGATGAACCGCAGATTTTAACCAATCCTAACGGAACTCCACAAAAGCATAATATTCCTTTTATTGTAGTTTGGTTAATTTTTGGTGCAGCATTCTTTACCGTAAAGATGGGCTTCATCAACTTTAAAGGATTTAAGCACTCTATAGACCTTGCCAGAGGAAAATATGACGAGCCTAATGCGCCGGGTAGTATTACCCACTTTCAGGCGCTGGCTACCGCGGTTTCTGCTACAGTAGGTCTTGGTAATATTGCCGGTGTTGCCGTTGCAATTTCCCTTGGTGGTGCAGGAGCAACTTTCTGGATGATCATTGCCGGTTTACTTGGTATGGCATCAAAATTTGTGGAATGTACGCTTGGTGTAAAATATCGTTTTATAAACTCTGAAGGTAGAATCTTTGGTGGACCAATGAATTATTTGCGCTATGGACTTGAAAAGAGAAATATGCGTGGTTTAGGTAAATTCCTTGCTGCCTTTTTCGCTATTTTGGGTATCGGTGCCTCTTTTGGCGGTGGAAATATGTTCCAGGCCAATCAATCTTTTGAGATCCTTTCCGGACAGTTTACTTTCTTAATCGGTAATGGTTTCTGGTTTGGTGTTGGAGTAGCAGTTCTTGTTGGTATTGTTATTATTGGAGGTATTCAAAGTATTGCTAAGGTTACCGGTAAAGTGGTGCCATTTATGGCTGCAGTTTACGTTCTTGGTGCTTTAACTGTAATAGTTATAAATATAGAAAATGTTGTGCCGGCATTTGGAGCTATATACGATGGTGCATTTAACGCCACCGCATTGAAAGGTGGATTTATAGGAGTGCTAATTGTTGGTTTTCAACGTGCAGCTTTCTCTAACGAAGCTGGTGTTGGGTCGGCAGCGATCGCCCACTCGGCAGCAAAAACAAATCATCCGCCATCTGAAGGTTTTGTAGCTTTATTAGAGCCTTTTATTGATACCGTAGTGGTTTGTACTTTAACCGCTTTAGTATTGATCTTTACCGGAATGCACGAAGTTGAAGGAGTAGGTGGGGTTCAATTAACCTCAGATGCTTTTGCAAGTGTAGTTTCCTGGTTCCCGTATGTGTTGGCAATGGCAGTTTTCTTATTTGCCTTTTCAACCATGATTTCCTGGTCTTATTACGGAATGCGTTCCTGGACTTACCTTTTCGGAAAAAGTAAAAAAACAGAATTGGCATATAAAATATTGTTCCTTGTGTTTGTGGTAGTAGGAGCTTCCATTAGTTTAGGAGCCGTATTAGACTTCTCTGATATGATGATCCTTGCGATGTCCTTCCCGAATATTATAGGACTTTATATTATGTCTAGTGAAGTTAGAAGAGATCTTAATGAATATTCCAGAAAGCTAAAAGTAGGAGAATTATTCAAGAAACAAAGAGAGGCAAAAGCCAGCTAATCTTGAAAAATTATGAAATCGATAAAATCCCATTTTGTGTTCAACAGGAGCCAACAAAATGGGATTTTTCTTTTGGTAATAATTATAATCGTACTTCAGGCGATCTATTATTTTTTAGATTTTTCTACTGAAGATTCAGCTGAAAGTTTAACCCCAGAAGAGGTAGAGACTTTCCAGGCGCAGATAGACTCTATAAAACTAGCCAGGGCTGAAGCAGACTCTGTAAGGATCTATCCTTTTAATCCAAATTATATAACCGATTTTAAAGGTTATACTTTAGGTATGAGTGTAGAAGAAATTGATAAGCTTCATCAGTTTAGAGAGGAGGGTAAATGGATTAATTCGGTAAAAGATTTTCAAAAAGTTACTGGTGTTTCAGATTCTTTACTCGCTTCAATTTCTCCTTATTTTAAATTCCCGGATTGGGTGATTGAGGCTGAGAAGAAAAAAAGCAAAGTAAAAGTAACAACTCCAATTTCTGTTTCAGATCTAAATGAAGCTGAAACTGAAGAACTGCAAAAGGTAAATGGAATAGGTGAGGTTTTGGCAAATAGAATAGTGAACTACCGTACTAAAATTGGCGGTTTTAGAAGTGAACTTCAATTAAAAGATATTTATGGTTTAAACTATGAAACCCGGGAAAGGCTTCAAAAACAATTTCGTATTATTAAGAAGGAAAATTTCCGTTTGATAAATATTAATCAGGCCAGGCTTTTAGAATTGGTAGAGGTACCTTATATTAATTACGAATTAGCTCGCGAAATTATGGATTATAGACAACTACACGAAAAAATTGAATCTTTTGAGGAATTATCAAAAATAGAAAGTTTTCCTTCAGATAAAATCGATAGAATTCAATTATATTTGAGCTTAAATTGAATATTCGGAATATTAGGCTGTTGAGATATTAACTTATCAAATATTAATAAAATTAAACACTGATTTTATTTAAGTTGCGAAAATAGCTTTGGTTTGAAAATAAAAGAAAAAAGAAATTAGCATGAATACAATGTATTTTACCGAGGAACACGAACTTTTTAGAAAGAGTTTTCAGGACTTTTTGCAAAAAGAAGTGGTGCCGCATATTGATAAATGGGAGAAATCTGGAACTATAGAGCGCTTTATTTGGAAGAAATTTGGTGAGATGGGCTATTTTGGTCTTAATCAACCTGAAGAATACGGCGGGATGGATCTGGATATTTTCTATACTGCAATCTTTTTGGAAGAACTTCAAAAGATAAACAGCGGCGGTTTCGCAGCGGCTATGTGGGCGCATGCCTATTTAGCAATGACGCACGTAAACAAAGAAGGAGACGATGCGATTAAGAAAAAGTACCTAACGCCTAGTATTGAAGGTGAAAAAATTGGTTGTCTTTGTATTACCGAACCTTTTGGTGGCTCTGATGTTGCCGGAATGCGTAGTACCGCGATTAAAAAAGGAGATAAATATATTCTAAACGGTTCCAAGACCTTTATTACAAATGGGGTTTATTCAGATTATTTGGTCATTGCTGCCAAAACTGATCCTGACAAAGGAAATAAAGGAATGAGTATTTTTATTGTAGATAGGGATACTCCCGGAATTTCTGCTTCAAAATTAGATAAACTGGGCTGGAGAGCTTCAGATACAGCTGAACTTGCTTTTGATGATGTTGAGATTCCTGCTGAAAATCTTATGGGCGAAGAGGGGAAAGGCTTCTCTTATATTATGCAGCATTTTGCTTTAGAGCGCCTTATTATGGGAATCAACGCTCACGCTCGCGCTGAATATGCCCTAGACTATACTTTAGGCTATATGGCCGAAAGAGAGGCCTTTGGGACAACTATAGATAAATTCCAGGCTTTAAGACATTCGGTAGCCGATATGGCCAGCGAAGTAGAAATGAATAAGGAATTTAACTATTCTATCGCCAAGCGACTTAATGATGGGCAATATGTGGTGAAAGAAGCTAGTATGTCTAAGTTGCTTTCCACTAAAATGGCCGATAAGGTTATTTATGACTGTCTGCAATTGTTAGGTGGTTATGGTTATATGGAAGATTATCCTTTAGCGAGAATGTTTAGAGATAGCCGCTTAGGGCCTATTGGAGGTGGAACTTCAGAAATTCTTAGGGAGATTATCGCTAAAATGGTGATCGATAAAAAAGAATACAAGCCAGCGGCGAAGTAATCTTTTAGATTGACATTTTTGCGAAAATTCTACTTTTATTGCCAAGATGGTGATCGATAAAAAAGAGTATAAGCCAGCGGCAAAATAGATTATAATAATTAATTAAAGTATTGGTTGTAGGTTCTTAGATTTAAATTATCTTTGCAGCCTATTTCTAAAGAAAGGGGGTGATGACACTATGTTAATAATACCAGTAAAAGACGGAGAAAATATTGATAGAGCGCTGAAGCGTTTTAAAAGAAAATTCGATAAAACCGGAACAATGCGCCAGCTGAGAAGCCGCCAGCATTTCACGAAACCTTCTGTTGCGAAGAGAGCTCAGCATCAAAAAGCCGAGTACATTCAGCATTTGAGAGATCAGGAAGATATCTAGTAAAAGGATATAATCGAATTTTTCCGAAGTTATTCGGAAAAGCAATATAACTGTTGATAGATTAAAGTTTGCTAACTTTGTCTATCAACAGTTTTTTTATGCCCTTTTCTCAGTTTATAGATTACCTTCAATTAGAGAAGAAATATTCTCCCAACACCCTAACTGCTTATAAAGCCGATTTAGAATCTTTTTCAGAATTTATTTTTTATGAATTTGAAGAAAAGGATTTAAGTAAATTGCATTATTCCCAAATTAGAAATTGGATAATTAATTTGGTAGATCAGGGAGTCTCTAACCGAAGTATAAACCGCAAAATTTCTTCCTTAAAAGCTTATTATCGCTTTTTGCAAAAAACCGGCGATATAGAATTCTCGCCCTTAGCAAAGCACAAAGCTTTAAAAACAGCTTCAAAGATCCAGATTCCCTTTTCTGAAGCTGAAATAATAAAGGTATTAGAGCAAATCGATACTTCAGATTTTGAGGGGTTACGTGATAGGCTAATTGTAGAACTTTTTTATACCACAGGGATGCGGCGCATAGAGCTCATAGATATTAAACTTCAGGATGTAGATGTCGCCGGAAAACAACTAAAGGTATTGGGAAAAAGACAAAAGGAAAGAATTGTTCCGCTTCTTCCCGGGGTGATTTCAAACTTGAAGGACTATTTAAAAGAACGTGAGAATATATTAGCCGGGCGGGAGATGCCATATCTGTTTGTCTCCCAAAAAGGTATTAAATTATATGAAAGTCTTGTTTATAGAATTATAAATAATTATTTTAGTAAGGTGTCTGGCAAAATAAAAAGGAGTCCGCATATCCTGCGGCATTCGTTTGCAACACATTTATTGAACCAGGGCGCTAACCTTAACGCTGTAAAAGAATTGCTTGGGCATTCCAGCCTTGCGGCAACGCAGGTATATACTCACAATAGCATTTCAGAGCTTAGCAAGGTGCATCAAATGGCGCATCCACGGAATAAAAAGGTCAATTGAAATAATTGTTTAATTAAATTCTACAGAATATGAAAGTAAATGTGCAGTCTGTTAACTTCAACGCCGATCAAAAATTAATTGATTTCATTCAAAGAAAATTGGATAGGCTTGAAAATTACTATGATAAAGTTATCTATGCTGATGTCTTTCTGAAGGTTCAAAATACCAGTGGAAAAGATAACAAGATTACCGAGATTTTATTGAGCATTCCTGGTGGAGACATTATGGTAAAAAAAACGTGTAAGAAATTTGAAGAATGCGTAGATGAATGTGCTTCATCCTTGCAACGGCAGTTAATTAAACGTAAGGAAAAATTAAGTGCGCATGTTTAGATATTTTTTTTTGAAAAATTGTTTTGTGAAAGGAATAATTTATATACATTTGCAGTCCGTTAGAAATAGCGGACTTTTTTATGCTGAAAAGTAGCGTAAAGGCCGATGTAGCTCAGCTGGCTAGAGCAGCTGATTTGTAATCAGCAGGTCGTGGGTTCGAGTCCCTCCATCGGCTCTTGAAATTTTGAAGTAAGTATTTTTTTAAGCTTAATTTATTGAGAATTAAGCTACTAAAAATTTTATAGAAAAATTTTTAAAAATGCTTTGGACGGTGCTGTAAAATTACGTTTATTTGCAGCCGTTAAAAAAACAAACCGTCATAAAGCTTAGCTGGCACGCCGGCTACGGTTCTATGAAATAGTGGAAAAATAAATTGGGGAGATACTCAAGCGGCCAACGAGGGCAGACTGTAAATCTGCTGTCTTTCGACTTCGCAGGTTCGAATCCTGCTCTCCCCACTTAATTGATTCGGTTTTACATTTAAAAGTTTAAGGGTTTTATTCTAGAGCTTTAAATAAAAGAATTTGAATCAAAACAATGCGGGAGTAGCTCAGTTGGTAGAGCGTCAGCCTTCCAAGCTGAATGTCGCCGGTTCGAACCCGGTCTCCCGCTCTTAATTGGAAAGCAGGAAGTTTATCTTCTTGTTTTCTTGATTTATTTTTCCGGTTTGAGTAACAATTAAATATCCGTAAACCAGTGCTGGTTTATGGTTTTTCTTGTTGGAACCGGTGAACCTTGAAAGTGGAACTTTCGGCTTGCCGACGTAGCTCAGGGGTAGAGCGTTTCCTTGGTAAGGAAGAGGTCACGAGTTCAATTCTCGTCGTTGGCTCTAGATTGTATTAAATTGAACACTAATATATAACTAAGATTAAATAAGTATTAATTATGGCAAAGGAAACTTATGATCGTTCCAAACCGCACCTTAACATAGGTACAATTGGACACGTAGATCACGGAAAAACGACTTTAACAGCAGCGATTACTAAAGTAATGGCTGATGCTGGATATTCAGAAGCTAGTGCTTTTGATCAAATTGATAATGCTCCTGAAGAAAAAGAAAGAGGTATTACAATTAACTCTTCTCACGTAGAGTATCAAACTGCTAACCGTCACTACGCTCACGTTGACTGTCCTGGTCACGCCGATTATGTGAAGAACATGGTTACTGGTGCTGCTCAAATGGATGGTGCAATTCTTGTAGTTGCTGCAACTGATGGGCCTATGCCGCAAACTCGTGAGCACATCCTTCTTGGACGTCAGGTTGGTATTCCAAGAATCGTTGTATTCTTGAACAAAGTTGACCTTGTTGATGATGAGGAGCTTTTAGAGCTTGTTGAGATGGAAGTAAGAGATCTTCTTTCTTTCTATGAGTATGATGGTGATAATGGTCCTGTTATTTCTGGATCTGCACTTGGAGCTTTAGAAGGTGATGAGAAATGGTCTAAGACTGTTCTTGATCTTATGGAAGCTGTAGATGAGTGGATTGAACTTCCTCAGCGTGATGTTGATAAGGATTTCTTAATGCCTATCGAAGATGTATTCTCTATTACTGGACGTGGTACTGTTGCGACTGGTCGTATTGAGACTGGTGTAGCTAACACTGGGGATCCTGTAGAGATCATTGGTATGGGAGCTGAAAAACTTACTTCTACTATTACTGGTGTTGAGATGTTCCGTAAGATCCTTGATAGAGGTGAAGCTGGAGATAACGTTGGTATCTTATTAAGAGGTATTGAAAAGTCTCAGATCTCTAGGGGTATGGTAATTACTAAGCCTGGATCTGTAACTCCTCACGCTAAGTTTAAGGCAGAGGTTTATATCCTTAAAAAAGAAGAAGGTGGACGTCACACTCCATTCCACAACAACTACCGTCCTCAGTTCTACGTACGTACAACTGACGTAACAGGAACAATTAGTCTTCCTGATGGAGTCGAAATGGTAATGCCTGGTGATAACCTTACAATTACTGTTGAACTTATCCAGACAATTGCAATGAATGTTGGTCTACGTTTCGCTATCCGTGAAGGTGGTAGAACAGTAGGTGCTGGACAGGTTACTGAAATTTTAGACTAATTACAGTTTATATATAAAAAGGTTTCCCGCCAGGGCGGGAAACCTTCCTTTATATTATATTTACGGGTTTAGCTCAGTTGGTAGAGCACTGGTCTCCAAAACCAGGTGTCGGGAGTTCGAGCCTCTCAACCCGTGCAAATACCTTAAGAATCACATGGCAGGAATTAGCAATTATATATCAGAATCTTACAACGAGTTAACAAACCACGTTACCTGGACAAGCTGGCCCGAAGCACAAAGGCTAACCATATTGGTAGCGGTATTCTCTATAATTTTTTCTCTGGCTATCTGGGGAGTTGATACCGTTTTCAGCTCGGCTATTGAGCAATATTTCGAATGGATTAAATCTTAAAAAATATTACAATGGCAGAGGGAAAGGAAAAAAAATGGTATGTAGTTCGTGCCGTTAGCGGTCAGGAAAATAAGGTTAAAGACTATATTGAGAAAGAAGTTAACCATCTTGGGATGGAAGACTATCTAGATCAGGTTTTAGTTCCTACCGAGAAGGTAATCCAAATTAGAAACGGTAAGAAAGTAAATAAGGAACGTGTTTATTTTCCTGGTTATGTAATGATTCAGGCTAGTCTTGATGGAGAGATGCCACACGTGATAAAAAATATTAACGGTGTTATTGGCTTTTTAGGGGAAACAAAAGGAGGAGATCCTGTTCCGCTTAGAAAATCTGAAGTGAACAGAATGCTTGGTAAAGTAGATGAACTTTCAGTAAAAACCGATAATGTTGCGATACCTTTTACTATTGGAGAAACCATAAAAGTTATAGACGGTCCGTTTAACGGCTTTAATGGAACAGTAGAAAAGATTAATGAAGAAAAGCGTAAGCTTGAAGTAATGGTGAAAATCTTCGGAAGAAAAACACCATTAGAGTTAAGCTATATGCAAGTAGAAAAAGTATAAAGATTTTAGTTACATATTTTTTGATGGTTTTTTAAAGCTTCCACTCTAATAAACTATCACCTTAAAAATTTAGAAAATGGCAAAAGAAGTAAGTAAAGTTGTAAAACTACAAGTTCGCGGAGGTGCTGCTAACCCATCACCACCAGTTGGACCTGCTTTAGGTGCTGCCGGGGTAAATATCATGGAATTCTGTAAGCAATTCAATGGTAGAACCCAGGATAAACAAGGTAAAGTATTGCCGGTTGCGATTACAGTTTATTCAGATAAGTCTTTTGACTTTGTGATTAAAACTCCTCCAGCTGCAGTACAATTGTTGGAAGCATCTAAGAACAAAAAAGGTTCAGGAGAACCAAACAGAAAGAAAATAGCAAGTGTTTCTTGGGATCAGGTTAGAACTATTGCAGAAGATAAGATGCAGGATTTAAATGCCTTCACCGTAGAATCTGCAATGAAAATGGTTGCTGGAACAGCTCGTTCAATGGGAATAACTGTAAAAGGTGATGCACCGTTTTAATCCAAAAAGAAATTAAAAATGGCAAAATTAACTAAAAAGCAAAAAGAAGCCCAATCTAAGATCGAGAGCAATAAAATGTACTCGGTTGCAGACGCTTCTGCTTTAATTAAAGACGTTGCTAACGAAAACTTTGATGCATCTGTGGATTTAGCGGTTCGTTTGAACGTAGATCCAAGAAAAGCCAACCAAATGGTAAGAGGTGTTGTAACCCTTCCACACGGTACTGGTAAAGATGTGAAAGTGCTTGCGTTAGTTACTCCAGATAAAGAAGAAGAGGCTAAAGAAGCCGGAGCTGATTATGTTGGTCTTGATGAATATCTTGACAAGATAAAAGGTGGATGGACAGATGTTGATGTAATTATCACTATGCCTAGCGTAATGGGTAAATTAGGACCTTTGGGACGAGTACTTGGACCAAGAGGGCTTATGCCTAACCCAAAAACAGGAACAGTAACTATGGATGTTGCAAAAGCAGTATCTGATGTTAAAGCTGGTAAAATTGACTTTAAAGTTGATAAAACTGGTATTGTTCACGCTGGAATTGGAAAAGCATCATTTGACGCCGAAAAGCTTGCTGGAAACGCAAGAGAATTATTAACTACTTTAGTGAAGTTGAAACCTCAGGCAGCTAAGGGTGTGTATATTAAAAGTATTCACATGTCTTCTACAATGAGCCCGAGCGTTCAGGTTGATACTAAAAGGTTCACTGAGCAATAATAGTATAGATTATGACAAGAGAAGAAAAATCAATAGTAATTGAAGATTTAACTGCCCAGTTAACAGATAATTCTGTTGTTTATTTAGCAGATATATCTGGCCTTGATGCCGGAACAACTTCAAACTTGCGTAGAGCTTGTTTTAAAGCTAACGTAAAGCTGGCTGTAGTTAAAAATACATTGCTTGCTAAGGCTATGGAAGCTTCAGATAAAGAATTTGGAGAACTTCCTTCAGTTTTAAAAGGCAATACATCCATAATGTTTTCTGAGGTTGGTAATGCACCAGCCAAAGTAATTAAGGAATTCAGAAAGAAAAACGAAAGACCACTTCTTAAAGGCGCGTTTGTTGATGAAGGAATATATGTAGGCGATGACTACCTTGATACCTTGGTTAACATCAAGTCTAAAGAAGAAGTTATTGGGGATATCGTTGGATTATTACAGTCACCTGCTAAAAATGTTATTTCAGCACTTAAGTCTGGTGGCGGTAAATTATCTGGAATTCTTAAAACACTTTCTGAAAAAGAAGGATAACCTAGTACGCACTTTTTAACAAATATAAATTTAAAGAACTTTTTAAAAACGATAGAAAATGGCAGATTTAAAAGATTTCGCAGAACAATTAGTTAACCTAACCGTAAAAGAAGTAAACGAGTTAGCTGATATTTTAAAAGAAGAATACGGTATTGAGCCTGCAGCTGCTGCAGTAGCTGTCGCTGGTGGCGGTGCTGCTGGTGGTGGTGAAGAAGCTGAAGAGCAAACAGAATTTGATGTAATTCTTACTGCTCCAGGTGGATCTAAACTAGCGGTTGTTAAGCTTGTAAAAGAGCTTACCGGTCTTGGTCTTAAAGACGCTAAAGCATTAGTAGATGGCGCTCCAGCTCCAGTAAAAGAAGGAGTTGCTAAAGACGAAGCTGAAGCACTTAAATCACAGCTAGAAGAAGCAGGAGCCGAGGTTGAGCTTAAATAAGCTTGACGAAAGCAATATTATTTAGGTTTAGACCTCAGGATTCGCTCCTGAAGGTCTAAACCCTTTTGCGTATATAGAGGATAACCTATAGCGCGCCCGTTTTTTTATAAATTATAATCCGTCCATTGATGTTAGCAAAGCAAACTGAAAGAGTGAGTTTCTCTTCTGTAAAGAACAGACCTGATTACCCGGACTTCCTGGATATCCAGATCAAGTCTTTTCAGGACTTCTTTCAATTAGAAACCAAATCAGAAGAGCGGGGAAATGAAGGTCTCTATAATACCTTCCTGGAAAACTTCCCAATTACGGACACCCGTAATCAATTTGTACTAGAATTTTTAGATTATTTTGTGGACCCGCCAAGATATTCCATTCAGGAGTGTATAGAGCGTGGTCTAACGTATAGTGTGCCACTAAAGGCTAGATTAAAACTATACTGTACTGACCCTGAACACGAAGATTTTGAAACCATCGTACAGGACGTATATTTGGGAACTATTCCCTACATGACTCCCAGCGGTACTTTTTGTATCAATGGAGCAGAGCGTGTAGTAGTTTCTCAGCTTCACCGTTCTCCCGGAGTTTTCTTTGGACAATCGTTCCACGCAAATGGAACAAAACTTTATTCTGCCCGTGTAATTCCTTTTAAAGGTTCATGGATAGAATTTGCTACCGATATTAATAGCGTAATGTATGCTTATATCGATAGAAAGAAAAAATTACCTGTTACTACACTTTTCCGTGCTATTGGTTTTGAGCGCGATAAAGATATTTTAGAGATTTTTGACCTTGCTGAAGAGGTTAAAGTTTCAAAAACAGGACTTAAAAAAGTATTAGGTCGTAAACTTGCGGCCCGTGTATTGAACACCTGGTATGAAGATTTTGTTGATGAAGATACAGGAGAGGTAGTTTCAATAGAACGTAATGAGATCGTTTTAGATCGTGATACAGAACTTGAAAAAGAGCATATAGAAGAAATTCTTGAAACTGGAAGTAAAACTATTCTTCTTCATAAAGAAGATAACCAAACCGGTGATTATGCCATTATTCATAATACATTACAAAAAGACCCTACCAACTCTGAAAAAGAAGCGGTAGAACATATTTATCGTCAACTTCGTAATGCAGAACCGCCAGATGAGGAAACTGCACGTGGTATTATCGATAAATTATTCTTCTCAGATCAGCGTTACAGCCTTGGAGAAGTAGGTCGATATAGAATGAATAAAAAATTAGGTCTTGATGTGGCTATGGATAAGCAAGTGCTTACCAAAGAAGACATCATTACCATAATTAAATATTTAATCGAGCTTATTAATTCTAAAGCTGAGATTGATGATATTGACCACTTATCTAACCGTCGTGTTAGAACTGTAGGTGAGCAATTATCTCAACAGTTTGGAGTTGGTCTTGCTCGTATGGCTCGTACCATTCGTGAAAGAATGAACGTTCGAGACAACGAGGTGTTTACCCCGATAGATTTGATTAACGCGAAGACACTTTCTTCTGTGATCAACTCTTTCTTTGGTACCAACCAGTTGTCTCAGTTTATGGACCAAACTAACCCGCTTGCAGAAATTACGCATAAGCGTAGACTTTCAGCACTAGGGCCAGGTGGTTTATCAAGAGAAAGAGCAGGATTTGAGGTACGTGATGTTCACTATACTCACTACGGAAGACTTTGTCCTATTGAAACTCCTGAAGGTCCAAACATTGGACTTATTTCTTCACTTTCAGTATACGCTAAGGTGAACGGAATGGGCTTCATTGAAACACCATACCGTAAAGTTGAAAATGGAAAATTAAATCTTTCAGAAGAAGCTATTTATTTAAGTGCTGAAGAGGAAGAGGACAAGAAAATTGCCCAGGCTAACATTCCACTTACAGAGGATGGTACTATAGATTCAGATAGGGTAATTGCTCGAATGGAAGGTGACTTCCCGGTAGTAGATCCTAAAGAGATTCATTATACCGATGTTGCGCCAAACCAGATTTCATCTATTTCGGCTTCGTTAATTCCGTTCCTGGAACATGATGATGCGAACCGTGCGTTGATGGGATCTAACATGATGCGCCAGGCACTACCATTGCTTCAGGCAGATTCTCCAATTGTGGGAACAGGTCTTGAGCGCCAGGTAGCTACAGATTCTCGAGTATTGATTAATGCTGAAGGAGAAGGAGAAGTAGAATATGTAGATGCCAGAAAGATCATCATTAAGTATGATAGAACTGAAGAAGATAGAATGGTAAGCTTTGATAGTGATTCAAAGAGCTATGATCTTATAAAATTCCGTAAAACTAACCAGGGTTCTTCTATTAATCTTAAGCCAATTGTTAGGGTTGGAGATAGAGTAACTAAAGGTCAGGTTTTATGTCAGGGTTACGCTACCGAAGCAGGGGAGCTTGCATTAGGTAGAAATATGAAGGTTGCTTTTATGCCCTGGAAAGGTTACAACTTTGAGGATGCGATTGTAATCTCAGAAAAAGTGGTAAGAGAAGATATTTTTACTTCTATCCACGTAGATGAGTATTCCCTTGAAGTTCGAGATACTAAATTGGGTAACGAAGAATTAACTAATGATATTCCTAACGTTTCAGAAGAGGCTACTAAAGATCTTGATGAACACGGGATGATTAGAATTGGTGCAGAGGTTAAACCTGGAGATATTCTTATTGGTAAGATTACTCCAAAAGGAGAAAGTGACCCAACACCAGAAGAAAAATTACTTCGTGCTATCTTTGGAGATAAAGCCGGTGATGTTAAAGATGCATCGCTTAAAGCTTCTCCATCTTTAAATGGTGTGGTAATAGAGAAGAAACTCTTTGCTCGTGCCATTAAAGATAAGCGTAAAAGAGCTCAGGATAAGGAAGATGTTGCAGCGCTTGAGAAAAAGTACGATGCTAAATTCGCCAATTTAAAGGCTGAACTTGTAGATAAGTTATTCGCTATTATCGGCGGAAAAACTGCTCAGGGAGTTCAGAATGATCTTGGAGAAGAGGTAATGCCAAAAGGTAAGAAGTATACGTTGAAAATGCTTAACTCAGTAGACGATTATACTCACTTAACTCACGGCACCTGGACTACAGATGATCACTTGAACACTTTAGTAGCAGATCTTATTCACAACTATAAGATCAAGGAAAACGATCTTCAGGGTAACTTAAGAAGAGAAAAGTTTACAATCTCTGTTGGAGATGAACTTCCTTCTGGTATCCTTAAACTTGCTAAGGTTTACATCGCTAAGAAACGTAAACTGAAAGTAGGTGATAAAATGGCGGGACGTCACGGTAACAAAGGTATTGTTGCAAGAATAGTTCGCCAGGAGGATATGCCATTCCTTGATGATGGTACACCAGTTGATATCGTGTTGAACCCACTTGGGGTACCTTCACGTATGAACATTGGTCAGATCTACGAAACTGTACTTGGATGGGCAGGACAAAAGCTTGGTAATAAATATGCAACTCCAATTTTTGACGGAGCTACCATAGACCAGATTAACGAGCTTACTGACCAAGCCGGAATTCCAAGATACGGACATACCTATCTTTACGATGGTGGAACAGGAGATCGTTTTGACCAACCTGCAACTGTAGGTGTAATCTATATGTTGAAACTAGGACATATGATTGAAGATAAGATGCACGCCAGATCTATTGGACCATACTCGCTTATTACACAGCAACCACTTGGTGGTAAAGCACAATTTGGTGGACAGCGTTTTGGTGAGATGGAAGTTTGGGCGCTTGAGGCTTATGGAGCTTCAGCAACATTGCGTGAAATCTTAACAGTGAAGTCAGATGATGTGATAGGAAGGGCTAAAACTTACGAGTCTATCGTAAAAGGAGAGCCTATGCCAGAACCCGGCCTGCCGGAATCTTTCAACGTACTTATGCACGAATTGAAAGGTCTTGGTTTGGATATTAAATTAGAAGAATAAAATACTGTTTAAAGGGGCGTTACGGCGCCCCAAAAACAGATTTTTCACAATAATTATAGCAGCAGAGTTATTATGGCTAGAAATAATGATAAGAATACAGTAAAGAGATTTGATAAAATCTCTATCGGTTTGGCTTCCCCGGAATCTATCCTCGCAGAATCTCGTGGTGAAGTTCTAAAACCGGAAACTATCAATTATCGTACGCACAAACCCGAACGTGACGGTTTGTTTTGTGAGCGTATTTTTGGTCCTGTAAAGGATTACGAATGTGCCTGCGGTAAATATAAAAGAATACGTTACAAAGGAATTGTTTGTGACCGTTGTGGGGTAGAAGTAACCGAAAAACAAGTACGTAGAGACCGTGTTGGGCACATTAATTTGGTAGTTCCTGTAGCACATATCTGGTATTTCCGTTCTTTACCAAACAAAATTGGATACTTGCTTGGTCTTCCATCTAAGAAATTAGATATGATCATTTACTACGAGCGTTATGTAGTAATTCAAGCCGGTATCGCTAAAAACGAAGAAGGTGAACCATTAAAGAAAATGGATTTCCTTACTGAAGAAGAATATCTAAACGTTTTAGATAGCCTTCCGCAGGAAAATATGTATTTAGAAGACAGCGACCCAAATAAGTTTATTGCTAAGATGGGTGCTGAATGTCTTATTGAAATATTAAAAAGAATAGATCTTAACGAACTTTCTTACGAATTAAGGCACAAAGCAAATAACGAAACTTCAAAGCAACGTAAAACTGAAGCGCTTAAGCGTCTTCAAGTTGTAGAAGCTTTCCGTGATGCCAATAACAATCGCGAAAATCTTCCGGAATGGATGATTATGAAAGTGGTTCCTGTAATTCCACCAGAATTACGACCTCTTGTACCATTAGATGGTGGACGTTTCGCGACTTCAGATTTAAATGATCTTTACAGAAGGGTTATTATTCGTAACAACCGTCTAAAAAGATTAATGGAGATCAAAGCTCCTGAAGTGATTCTACGTAATGAAAAACGTATGCTTCAGGAATCAGTAGATTCATTGTTCGATAACACAAGAAAATCTTCAGCGGTAAAAACTGACTCTAACCGTCCGTTAAAATCGCTTTCAGATTCTCTTAAAGGTAAGCAGGGACGTTTCCGTCAAAACTTACTTGGTAAACGTGTAGATTATTCAGCACGTTCGGTAATTGTTGTGGGACCAGAATTGAAAATGCACGAATGTGGTCTTCCTAAGAATATGGCAGCTGAACTTTACAAGCCTTTCGTAATTAGAAAACTAATTGAAAGAGGAATTGTAAAAACAGTAAAATCTGCCAAGAAAATAATAGATAAGAAAGAGCCGGTAGTTTGGGATATTCTTGAGAATGTTCTTAAAGGACACCCTGTATTGCTTAACCGTGCTCCTACGCTTCACCGTTTAGGTATCCAGGCATTCCAGCCAAAACTTATTGAAGGTAAAGCAATACAATTACACCCATTAGCCTGTACGGCATTTAACGCCGATTTTGATGGTGACCAGATGGCGGTTCACTTACCGCTTGGGCCAGAGGCTATTTTAGAAGCTCAGTTATTAATGCTTGCTTCGCATAATATCCTTAACCCAGCAAATGGTTCGCCAATTACTGTACCGTCTCAGGATATGATTCTTGGTCTTTATTATATGACCAAGTCTAGAAAATCTACAGACGAGGTTAAGGTAAAAGGTGAAGGGCTTACTTTTTATTCTGATGAAGAAGTGGTAATCGCTTACAATCAGAAGAGAGTAGACCTTAATGCGGAAATCAAGATTAGAGCTAAAGATTTCAATGAAGTAGGTGAGTTAACTTTCCAGATTATAGAAACTACGGTAGGTAGAGTCCTGTTTAATCAGGCTGTACCAGAAAAAGTAGGTTATGTAAATACAGTTTTAACCAAGAAAAACCTTAGGGATATTATTGGTGATGTATTGGCTAAAACCAGTGTTCCTGAAACCGGTGAATTCCTTGATGCTATTAAGGAGATGGGTTATGGATACGCTTTCCGTGGTGGACTTTCCTTCAGTTTAGGTGATATTATCATCCCTGAAGAGAAGCAATCTATGATTGATGAGGCTAATGAGCAGGTTGAAGGTATTGTAGGAAACTATAATATGGGTCTTATTACTAACAACGAGCGTTACAACCAGGTAATTGATATCTGGACATCTACCAATGCCGGACTAACCGAATTGGCTATGAAACGTATTCGTGAAGATAAGCAAGGTTTCAACTCTGTGTTTATGATGCTGGATTCTGGTGCTCGTGGATCTAAAGAACAGATTCGTCAGTTAACCGGTATGCGTGGTCTTATGGCCAAGCCTAAAAAATCTAACTCAGGTGGAGGTGAAATTATTGAAAACCCAATTCTTTCCAACTTTAAGGAAGGGCTTTCAATTCTTGAATACTTTATTTCTACTCACGGTGCTCGTAAAGGTCTTGCCGATACCGCACTTAAAACTGCCGATGCAGGTTACTTAACCCGTAGATTGGTAGATGTTTCGCAAGATGTTATTGTAAATCAAGAAGACTGCGGAACTTTAAGAGGGGTAGAAGTTAAACCACTTAAAAAGAACGAAGAAATTGTAGAATCTCTTGGAGAACGTATTTTAGGACGTATTTCTCTTCACGATGTTATTAATCCTTCAAATAATGAAGTTTTAGTAGGTGCAGACGAAGAAATCACTTCAGAAATAGTTACTAAGATTGAAAACGCTCCAATTGAAAGTGTAGAGGTAAGATCTCCATTAACTTGTGAAGCTAAAAAAGGAATTTGTGTAAAATGTTACGGAAGAAACCTTTCTACTAATAAACTGGTACAAAGAGGAGAAGCTGTAGGTGTTGTTGCCGCGCAATCTATTGGAGAGCCGGGTACACAGTTAACACTACGTACATTCCACGTTGGAGGTATTGCAGGTAACATTTCAGAAGATAATAAACTTGAGGCTAAATTTGACGGTATTGCCGAAATTGAAGACCTTAAAGTTGTAAAAGGAGAAGCTCCTGATGGTAGCCAGTCAGATATCGTGATTTCACGAACTGCCGAGCTTAAAATAAAAGATAAGAAAACCGGGGTGGTATTGAGTAACAATAACATTCCTTACGGTTCTCAAATCTTTATCGATAACGGAACTGAAGTTTCTAAAGGTGACCTTGTTTGCCAATGGGATCCATATAACGGGGTAATTATTTCAGAATTTGCCGGTAAGATTAAATATGAAAACGTTGAGCAAGGTGTTACTTACCAGGTAGAAATAGATGAGCAAACAGGATTCCAGGAAAAAGTAATTTCTGAATCTCGTAACAAAAAGCTTATTCCAACCCTACATATTTTAGGTAAAAAAGACGAAGTAATTCGTTCTTATAACCTTCCGGTAGGAGCTCACCTTATGGTAGACAACGAAGAGAAAATTGGAGTTGGTAAGATTTTAGTGAAGATTCCTCGTAAATCATCTAAAGCAGGTGATATTACCGGAGGTCTTCCAAGGGTAACCGAGTTGTTTGAGGCTCGTAACCCATCTAACCCAGCTGTTGTTAGTGAGATTGATGGTGTTGTTTCCTTCGGAAAAATCAAGAGAGGTAACCGCGAGATTATCGTTGAGTCTAAATTAGGAGAGGTTAAGAAATACTTAGTGAAGTTATCTAACCAGATCCTTGTTCAGGAGAACGATTATGTTCGTGCAGGTATGCCACTTTCTGATGGTTCTGTTACTCCAGAAGATATTCTTAATATCAAAGGACCAAACGCGGTACAACAATATCTTGTAAACGAAGTTCAGGAAGTTTACCGACTACAGGGTGTGAAAATTAATGATAAGCACTTTGAGGTTGTAGTAAGACAAATGATGCGTAAGGTTAGAATTCAGGATCCGGGAGATACTATTTTCCTTGAAAACCAACTTGTTCATAAATCAGATTTCATCGAGGAGAACGATAAAGTTTTCGGAATGAAAGTGGTTGAAGATGCAGGTGACTCTGAAAACTTAAAACCAGGTCAAATCGTTTCTCCAAGAGAGCTTAGAGATGAGAATTCATTGTTAAGACGTGAAGATAAAAACCTTGCAACTGCAAGAGACGTAACTGCGGCAACCGCTACACCGGTTCTTCAGGGTATTACTCGTGCATCGCTACAAACAAAATCGTTTATTTCTGCGGCTTCCTTCCAGGAAACTACCAAAGTATTGAACGAGGCTGCCGTAAGCGGTAAGATCGATAAGCTTGAAGGATTGAAAGAAAATGTAATTGTAGGACATAGAATTCCTGCAGGTACAGGTATGCGCAAGTACGATAGCATTATCGTTGGTTCTAAAGAAGAATTTGACGAAATGATGGAACACAAGCAAGAAGTTAATTATAACTAATGCCTATAAAAAGAGCCGCTTTAGCGGCTCTTTTCTTTTTATAAATTAAGGAATCCCGACCTATAGTCGGGATTTTTTGTACTTTTATATTTCACCTTAAATAAAGGCGTCGGGGCTTTTTGAATTATAGGTTTCCGATACAAATTAGAAGTATTTAATAAAATTCAATATAATATTATGAGTGAAGAAAAGAAGAAACCTAAGAAAGGTCAAATAAATATAGAGCTGGATGAAGCAGTAGCAGAAGGAACTTATTCTAATTTAGCTATAATCAATCATTCGGTTTCAGAGTTTGTGGTAGATTTTGTGAACATTATGCCTGGGAGGCCTAAAAGCAAAGTGAAATCGAGAATTATATTAACTCCACAACACGCCAAAAGATTATTAAAAGCTTTAAACGATAATATTCAACGTTTTGAAAAAGCCCACGGCGAGATTAGAGATTACGAAAAAGCGCCAATGCCATTGAATTTTGGGCCTACCGGCCAGGCTTAATTCAGCAAAAAATAAATTTTAAGAACCCCACAGTTGTTTTATTCTGTGGGGTTTTTTATTGGTTTCTTCTGCTGGAATTAGATTTTATAAATATTGCCTAACTTAGAAGTATAGTAAAATCCATTTATTTCTTCAGCTTAAATTTTCTGAATAATGACCGATAAACAAAATAACTCTGAACCAACTAAACGAATAGCGGCAATAGATCTTGGGACCAATTCTTTCCACGCCGTTTTGGTTGATATTTATCCTGATGGTAGTTTTCGAACAGTTAATAAACTGAAAGAAATGGTTAGCCTCGCCGAAAAAGGCCTGGAAGACAGATTGAGTCGCGAAGCTATGGACAGAGGATTAGAAGCGCTTAAACGCATCAAATTCTTGTGTGACAGCCATAACGTAGAGAATATTCTTGCCTTTGCTACCAGTGCCATTCGGGAAGCAGAAAATGGAGGTGATTTTATTAAAGAGGTTGGCGAAGATATTGGAATAAGAGTGCGCGCCATTTCAGGGAAAATGGAAGCCGAAATGATTGGCTTAGCTATAATGCACAGTATTGTCTTAAATGAAGAAATGGTACTCATGGCAGATATTGGTGGAGGTAGTGTTGAATTTATTATGGGCAACGACAAAGAATTTATTTACTACAATAGTTTAAAACTGGGAGTTGCCAGGATGGCTGCCGCATTTGTAGAATCAGATCCTATTAAAGAAAAGGATATTAAAAAGCTTCAAGATCATTTTAAAAAGGAACTAGCGGAAATAATCAAATTGGCCAAAAAGCATAAGGTGAAAACCATTATAGGTTCTTCTGGGACTATGGAGAATATTGGAGAAATGGTGGCCAGTAGAAAATCTCTAACTGCAGAGAGAAGCTTAAATGAACTGGAATTTTCTACGGATGATTTTAATGATTTGTATTCAGATTTTATAAAACTCGATAGAAAACAACGAAAAAAGGAGAAAGGTCTTGAAGAAAAAAGAATAGATATTATTAATCCCGGGATGGTTTTGGTGAAATTTCTAATAGAGAAATTAGACCTTGAAAATATTAAAATTTCTGAAGGAGCACTTCGGGAAGGAATGATCTTGAATTATATCGAAAATAAAAGGGAGCAGCTTAACCTAGACCTTGTAGCTAATTTTAAAGATCCGCGCCGAAGAAGTATTTACGAATTATTGAGGAAGACAAATTGGGCTGAAGCACATTCAAGGCACGTGACTAATTTTTCGCTACAGTTTTTTGATGAATTTAAAGAAGAATTAAATTTAAAAGAGTCGGATAGGGAATTGTTGGAATATGCGAGTTTAATGCACGATATAGGTTACTATATTTCTTATCGAAAACATCATAAACACGCTTTATATCTTATTAAATATTCAGATTTACTCGGTTTTAAAGAAGATGAGATCAATATTATGGCTAACGTAAGTAGGTATCATAGAAAGTCTACGCCACATAAGCGCCATAAGCCATACAAACAACTGAATAAAAATTTACGGAAAAGAGTGAAAAAGCTTTCGGCTATTTTAAGAGTTGCCGATGGTTTAGATCGCAGTCACTACCAAAACGTACAAAAGCTGGAAATAAATAATAAAGAAGAAACTATAGAATTATTAATCACCACCCATAGTGATCCCGAACTTGAAATCTGGGGCACTTTGCGAAAAGGCGATCTGCTGGAAAAATTAACCGGTAAAAAACTAAAGGTTTTTCAAGTTCTGGATAAGAAATAAAAACTATTCTTTAAGTTTCTTAAAATAAATTCTTGCAGCTTTCATAACCCTTGGAGCTAAAATTAGTGTCGAAATCATGGTTGGAATTGCCATAAGGGCAAAGAAACCATCAATGAGGTTAATCATCATACTTAAAGAAGTTGTGGCTCCTAAAAGAATACTTATAATATAGAAATAATTGTAATAATGTTTGTTTTCTGCACCGGCCAAATAGGAAAGGCATTTTGTTCCGTAGTAAGAAAAAGAAAATAAAGATGATATACTAAAAGCGGAGATGCAAAGTAATAAAAGATAATCTCCAACATAAGGAATAGAATCTTCAAAAGCAGCTGCAGTAAGGCTTACCCCATTTACATCTGTAGTTTGCCAAATTCCGGTCACTAAAATAGCGAGTGCGGTAAGTGTACATACTATTAAAGTGTCTATCGCTGGCCCCAGCATTGCTACCAGACCTTCCCTAACCGGTTCTGAAGTTTTACTGGCTCCGTGAGCCATTGTCGCGGTTCCTATCCCTGCTTCATTAGAAAAAGCACCTCGTCTTACTCCTAAAATAATTAGACCACCCAGCACACCGCCAAGCATTGGTTCGCCTTTATAATTTTCTGCGGCAAAAGCATCAGTAAATATTGATGAGAAATAATAGGGAACAACATCAAAATTTACAATTAAAATAATGATTACCGAAATAAAATAAAGTGCCACCATTGCCGGCACCAGTTTAGAAACGGTTTTGCTTATTCGTTGTAATCCACCAAGAATCACCACCGAAGTAAGAATCACCAGGATAATACCTATAATTAGGTTGGTGCCAAAGCCGGTAGGAATATCATTTGGTTCTAAAAGAATGTAATTTATGGCCTGCGTAAGTTGATTTACATTGAAAACGGGTAAAGCACCAATAAGTCCTGCGACACTAAAAAAAATGGCCATAAACTTCCATTTCTTTCCAAGACCTTCTTCAATAAAATACATTACCCCGCCTTGAATATTTCCTTGTGTATCTTTGCCTCTGTACATTACCGCCAGGGTATTGGTAAAGAACTTCGTGGCCATACCGACCACGGCACTAACCCAAAGCCAGAAAATAGCTCCCGGACCACCTAGAGCTATAGCCACGGCTACGCCCGCAATATTTCCCATTCCTACAGTAGAGGAGAGGGCGGTAGAAAGTGATTGAAAATGATTGATTTCCCCGGGATCATTGGGGTTATTATATTTTCCGCGCAGAAGATCTAATGAATGTCCCAGGTACCTAAATGGAAGGAAATTAGATAAAATAAGCAGGTAAAATCCGCCGCCAATTAATAAAATTACCAAGGGAAGTCCCCAAACCGCCGAAGCGAACTGGGAAACGAGTTCATCTATTGCATTCATAAAACCTCAATTACGCTGAAAATATATGAAATTAACTCCTATTTAATACAGCGTGTTAGTAGGTTTCTTTTGACTTCTAGCTTACTGGTTTAGAATCAGAGGCTTAAAATTCTGACGTAAAATGAAATTTAATATTCGGGTATTTATCCCTGGTCATTTGCAAAGAGAATTGAGAATCTGCTAAGAATACCAATTGTCCCTTTTTATCTTTCGCTAAGAATTTCGATTTTAGTCTTTTAAAATCTTTAAATTCTTCGCTTTTTTCATCTTCGGCTTCTACCCAGGTGGCCTTGTAAACATTTAGATTTTCGTAGGTACATTTAGCACCGTATTCGTGTTCTAATCTGTATTGAATAACTTCAAACTGAAGCGCTCCCACGGTTCCTATAATTTTTCTTCCGTTTAATTCTAAGGTGAAAAGCTGGGCTACACCTTCATCCATCAACTGGTCAACTCCTTTTGCGAGCTGCTTTGATTTCATAGGATCGGCGTTGTTGATATATCTAAAATGCTCCGGAGAGAAACTTGGAATTCCGCGGTAATTTAAATTTTCACCTTCGGTAAGCGTATCACCAATTTTAAAATTCCCGGTATCGTGTAATCCTACAATATCACCGGCATAAGAAACATCTACAATTTCTTTCTTTTCAGCAAAAAAGGCATTTGGACTGGAAAACTTAAGGTTTTTATTGTGTCTTACGTGCAAATAAGCTTTATTCCGCTCAAACTTTCCGGAAACAATCTTTATAAAAGCAAGTCTGTCACGATGCTTAGGATCCATATTCGCGTGGATCTTAAACACAAAGCCGGTAAATTTATCTTCGTCTGGTTTAACCAGGCGTTCTTCACTTTCTTTAGGTCTTGGAGTTGGTGCGATATTAATAAAGCAATCTAACAATTCACGAACTCCAAAATTATTTAAAGCCGAACCAAAAAACACCGGTTGTAAACGACCTTCCAGGTAAGCTTCTTTATCGAATTCAGGATAAACACCCTGCGCAAGTTCCAGTTCTTCTCTTAAGTTATCTGCTGCAGTGCTGCCGATTAATTCATCTAATTCATTAGAAGTTAAATCAGAAATCTCAATTGTATCTTCTATATCCTTTTTAGGATCGCCGGTAAACAGGTTTACATTCTTTTCCCAAATGTTATAGATTCCCTTAAAGTCGTAACCCATTCCAATCGGATAGCTTAGAGGAGTTACGGTAAGATTTAATTTTTGTTCAATTTCATCAAGTAGTTCAAAGGCATCTTTCCCTTCCCGGTCCATTTTATTGATAAAAACGATCATCGGGATGTTTCGCATTCTACAAACCTCTACCAGTTTTTCAGTTTGTTCCTCCACACCTTTGGCAACATCAATCACCACGATCACACTATCAACCGCTGTTAGGGTTCTAAAAGTATCTTCAGCAAAATCCTTGTGGCCCGGAGTATCCAGGATATTGATCTTAATATCTCTATATTCAAAAGCTAAAACCGAAGTCGCTACCGAGATTCCTCTTTGGCGCTCAATTTCCATAAAATCACTGGTTGCGCCTTTTTTGATCTTATTAGATTTTACCGCCCCGGCTTCCTGAATAGCACCACCAAAAAGCAATAACTTTTCGGTAAGTGTAGTTTTACCCGCATCGGGGTGGGAAATGATCCCAAAAGTTCTTCTTCGCTTTAGTTCTTTTTGAAAACTCTTCATCTATAAAAATATTAATGGGTTTCCTGCCTGTTGTCTAGTAATGCTGAGAAAACCTCTTTGGTAAATGCTAATTCCCGGAGTTTACTCCAGATAATTTAGAGCTGCAAAAGTACTATTATTTTGAGGAAATTAAGGATTATTTAAAAGCTCCTTTTAATATCATACCTAAGGCTATTAGCAAAAATCGCTTAAAAACTTCAAGCTTTAAAAACATTCAGTAATTTTACAATATGGGGCAATTTTTTAAAGGGTTAATGGTTTTTTGTGCCGTTATGCTAACGGGCTTAAACTGCTTTGCGGAGCCTGGAGAGCAACACATAGCTAAAGGAGCTTATGTGATAAATATGGGTTCAAGTCCACAAACTGTAGAAAACTCTTTACAGCCTTATGGATTGATCTATACCTTGTTGAAAAATGAGAAGATTGAAATTAAATGGTGCATCAATCCGAATAAAATAAAAGATGCTGCCGATTTTACCTATCGCGACACGATTTTTAGGGGCGGAGCATTTATTATTCCGGTTTCTTATTTAACTGATGATATCAGGGAATTAATTAGCGCATGGGAAGAAAAAGGAATAATGGGAATGTATATAGAGGAATCTGTTAAGGTTCCCGTTTTTACAAGTTTATCGGTAGCGCCCAGATGGACCCTGGATAGGGAAAATGGACATATTGCTGTGCCTTTCTTTAAAGCTGCTGCAATCCCTGCAGAAGCTTATGGTGGAAGCAATAGGAAAAATTGGAAAAGCCCCGAAGATCTTGGAGTTTGCGATGATATTTTTGTAATGCCCCACGCCGATCCCGGCTTTAATTCTCATAAGAATCTTTACATCTGGAATAAGAAGTATAAAGGAGCTATTTGGGCAGGTTGCCACGCGGTAAGTATATTAGAAAATCTTACCGGAAATATTAAGCTGAAAAAAGGAGATAGCACAGAATTTATTCAATTGAATTTTTTAAGTTCTGGATTTCCGGGAGCTCAAAGTGCAGGTTTAATTCCCTATAAAAAGCATAGACACGGCACACCGCCTTATCAAAATCTATTGCCTGCAGATCCGGTAGCGCAATATATTGGTAGCCCGGACGAAGCTCATTTAAATGGCTCTGAAAGGATTTTTCTTCCGAAGAAAATAAACAGGTGGCGAAAAGAAACAAAGAAAATTGTAATAGATGCAGATGCCCCTGACATTCCTGAAATTGCCGAAGATACTGCAGTGATTACGGCCTATGGCCACGCTTATGGGAATACCGAAAATGGGTTGGTAATGTACCAGGCGGGACATAGTATTTATGGAAGGCATCCTCAGAATGTTGCAGCGATGCGCGCTTTTTTTAACTGGAGTTTTTATGCCGCAGAAGTAAAACGAAGAAAAAACTCATTAGAATTTGGGAATAGGAAAGGCTTGCCTGTAGTTGATGCTAAAGTTGGCGACGATCTTACCGCAGCCTTGAGCTTAGATCCTATTCATTTTGACCTGGATAAGGCTGAAATTAGGACTAAAGATAAACCTGCTTTAGACAGTATAGTAACATTCTTGAAAGATCATCCTGCTCTCTTGCTGGACATAAGATCACATACTGATAGCAGGGCTAATGATAATTACAATATGCAGCTTTCTCAAAGAAGGGTTGAAGCTACAATTCAATATTTAATTGAAAAAGGGATTTCCGGTTCACGGATAACAGGAAGAGGTTATGGTGAAACAGAATTGGTAAATTCCTGTGGGAATAATAATAGCTGCCCTGAAGAAGAGCATAGAAAAAACCGGCGGTCAGAATTTATACTCAGCATAGATTGTGATTTATATTCGGAGAAAGGGTTTTAATTAGTTTTTAAAGCTCTATTGGGAATAATAATTGCAACATAATTTTAGGAAATGTGGACTTGTAAAAGCCGCGCTTCATTTCGTACATTTGGCATTCAAAGAAAAAAATGGGAACAGATAACGTAGTATTAGTTAACGAGAAAGGCGAGCAAATTGGCTTGATGGAAAAGATAGAAGCTCATGAAAAAGCTTTGTTGCACCTGGCATTTTCAGTCTTTGTTTTTAATGAAAAAGATGAATTGATGATCCAGCAGCGCGCACATTCTAAATATCATTCGCCAGGTTTATGGACCAACACTTGCTGTAGTCACCAGCGGGAAGGAGAAAGCAATGTAGCTGCCGGAAAAAGAAGGCTTCAGGAAGAAATGGGCTTTAGTACCGAATTGAAAGAAGTGATGAATTTTATTTATAAAGCTCCTTTTGATAACGGACTTACAGAACACGAATTCGATTATATCCTTATTGGAAACTACGAAGATGACCCTGATCCTAATCCCGATGAAGTGGCCAACTGGAAATGGATGAGTCTTGGCGAAATAAAATCTGATATGGAAGTGAACCCTGAAGTTTATACCGAATGGTTCAAGATTATTTTTGATAAATATTATACAAGTATTCAAAAATGAGGTTAAGTGTACACAGAAAAGCTCATTTTAATGCGGCGCACAGGCTCTACCGTAAAGATTGGAGCGATGAAAAAAACCTGAAGGTTTTTGGGAAATGCAGCAATCCGCATTATCACGGACATAACTACGATTTAATTGTGAAGGTTACCGGTGAAATAGATCCTGAAACGGGTTTTGTGATGGACCTAAAACGGCTTAAAGACCTAATTTACGAAGAAGTTGAAGTGCCTTTTGATCATAAGAACTTAAACGAAGAGGTGGCTCCTTTTGATGAACTTAACCCAACGGCTGAAAATATTACGGTAGTGATTTGGAATAAAATGAGGGCAAAGTTAAAACCAGAATTGGATTTGGAGATCACTCTATATGAGACTCCAAGAAATTATGTAACCTATAAAGGAGAATAGATGGCACTTAAAATTGGCGACAAATTACCGAGATTAACCTTAAAAGATCAGGAAGGAGAGAACTTTCATTTTTCGAGGCTGGAAAATAAGGCCCTGGTTATTTTTTTCTATCCAAAAGATTTTACTCCGGGCTGCACTAAAGAAGCTTGTAGTTTCCGTGATCATTATGAAGAATTTCAGGATTTGGGAGCTGAGGTTATTGGAATAAGTACCGATAATGAAAATTCTCATAAAAAGTTCGCTTCTAAACATAATCTGCCCTACGTGCTGCTTTCAGATAAGGAAAAACGAGCCCGAAAAGCTTTTGGAGTAAAAGCGGGCTTAATGGGCCTACTGCCAGGAAGAGAAACTTTTGTATTTGATAAGGATAAAAGGTTAATTCATAGATTCAATAGTATGGGGGCTTCACAACACATTCCCGAAGCACTTAATTCCTTAAAGAAAATTCAGGAAAAATAATTTTTAGCTTTGGGGTTATTTGTATTGAAAAATATACTAAATTCGCAGCCGAAATTTAAGCGATATGGCAAGTAAAAGATTATTAAAAAGAGATGTGAATTATGTAATGGGAGACATTATTGATGCCGCATACATACATCAAATGGCTAACCCTGAAGACGCATCTAAAACTGAAGCGATTGTAGACGAAGCCATTGCAGATTTTGACGAATTGATCACTAAGATTAATCAAAAAGATGTTGAGAATAAAAAACAACACTTTAAAGCAATAGAAAAAGAGTTGGAAGCAAAAGCTGAAGCTCTTATCGCGAAGATCAACGCGCTATAAAAATTACTGGCCGATGTAGCTCAGCTGGCTAGAGCAGCTGATTTGTAATCAGCAGGTCGTGGGTTCGAGTCCCTCCATCGGCTCTTTATAAAAGAGGCTGTCTGAAAAGGCAGCCTTTTTTGTTGTATTATTTTCTGGTTTTTAGTATTTTCATGTAATGAAAGCCAAAGCAGTATTTAAGACCTATGACCAGTCGCAGTTAAGTCTTTTACCTCCCAGTTATGATGATCTGGTCCCTGCCCATCATCCCGTTAGGATCGTCAATACGATTATTGATCAAATCGACATCGCTGACCTGGAGCGAAGTTATAAAGGAGGAGGTACCTCCAGTTACCATCCCCGGATGTTGCTCAAGGTGACCATCTATGCGTACCTTCGCAATATGTATTCCTCTCGTAAAA
>NZ_FVZF01000012.1:0-87285 GCF_900168265.1 Salegentibacter salarius
CGTGGGAGACGACCACGTTGATAGGCCACAGGTGTAAAGGCAGCAATGTCATAGCCGAGTGGTACTAATAATCCGTAAAGCTTGATGCGATTCCCACGCCTGCAAAGGTGTGGGGACTTGAATGCTTTACCCAAGTTTATCTATATTCTTTGTTTCTTAAATATGTCAACTTATTAGAGTAGGCAGTTGTAAGTAAAAGAGTAAGCAGTAATACTGCGAACTTATAGACTGTAAACTGCATACTAAAGACTTAAGGTGGTTATGGCAACGGGGCTCACCTCTTCCCATTCCGAACAGAGAAGTTAAGCCCGTTAGCGCAGATGGTACTGCTATTTGTGGGAGAGTATGTCACCGCCTTTCTTTTGAAGACCCTTACATTAAGTTGTAAGGGTCTTTTTTTTGCATAATCTTGTGAGGTCCCGCTGCGTAGCGGGATTAATTCCCACAGCTTTTCATACTGCGTGCAAGCACTTGTATTCAAAGGTGGTCATTTAATATGTCACCGCCTTTCTTTGAAACCCTTCATCATTCATTTGATGAAGGGTTTTTTTATACCAGAAAATCAAGGATACTCTATTTTATACTTCAGAGAAAGTTCTTCTTTAACCAATAGTTATCTTCAATTTTCCTTTTCATTACAAATTTCAATATAATATATAGCTAGATATGGCTTGCTTTTTATGCCTTTATTTAAAAGATGATTCATATCAGGTTTAATATCTTTTAGGAAAAACTTAAAAGTGGTTTTCTTTTAATAACTTTATTTTTGCCCTATAATTTATATACTATGAATAAAGGAATTTATATCGCCACGCTGGAATCCCACAGTGGTAAATCTATGATCTCATTGGGACTAATGAGAACCCTACTTGGTAAGATGGTAAAAGTAGGATACTTCAGGCCTATTATTAACGACGCTATAGAAGGCGAAAGAGACAACCATATAGATACTGTTTTAAGTTATTTTGATTTAAAAATCCCCTACGAGGATACTTATGCCTTTACCCGAAGCGAAGTGATCCAGAAAAGAAATGAAGGAAAATCTGGAGAGATTATAGATACCATTATTTCTAAGTATAAAAAACTTGAAGAAGAATTCGACTTTATCCTTGTAGAGGGAAGCGATTTTTCTGGCGAGGGCAGTGTTTTTGAATTTGATGTTAATGTATTAATAGCTAAAAACCTGGGCATCCCGGTTATAATAGTTGTTAGTGGGCAGTTTAAAAACTGGGAGGAACTTTTAGGAAACCAGCAAATGGCTTACCGTGCTTTTAAAGATAAAGAAGTGCAGGTAATGGCAATGGTGAGTAATAAAATTCAGCAAGATAACCTGGAACCTGCTAAAAAGAATATGCGAGCTTTTCTGCCCGAAGATGTTGGTGTATTCGCAATTCCGTTAGTTAATACGCTGAACAATCCTACCTTAAAAGAGATCGTAAAAGTATTAAATGGTAAGGTTTTATTTGGCCACGATTTTCTTGATAACCAAACAGGAAATTTTGGGGTTGGAGCTATGCAGTTACGCAATTATCTTACCACTTTAAAAAACGAAAGCCTTGTAATTACACCGGGCGATAGGGCAGATATTATTCTTGGCGCTCTTCAGGCTAATATTTCCAGTAATTACCCAAGAATTTCAGGTATTATTCTAACGGGTGGACTTACCCCCGAAGAATCAATTTTAAAATTAATTGAAGGTTTATCTGATATAGTTCCTATGATTTCCGTTCAGGAAGGAACTTTTGGCGTTACCAATAAGGTAGGTGCCATTAAATCTAATATTTATGCTGATAGTATTCAGAAAATACAAACTACCATAAGTATTTTTGAACGTTATGTTTCTTTTGATCCTTTGGTTGAAAAATTGATTAACTATAAACCGCAGGGAATTACTCCAAGAATGTTTCAATACAGTCTGGTTAAACGAGCCCGGCAAAGTAAAAAGCATATTGTACTACCTGAAGGAACTGACGAGCGTATTCTTACCGCAGCCAAACGTCTTATAGATATGGACCTGGTAGAACTCACTTTGCTGGGAGATGTGGATGCTATACATAAAACGGTTGCCAAAATTGCTTTAGATCTTGATTTTTCAAAAGTGAATATTATAGATCCTATTAATTCACCGAATTTCCAGGATTATGCCGAAACTTTTTACGAATTGAGAAAGCATAAAGGTGTGAATATGGATATGGCCAAGGACCGCATGAGTGATGTGTCTTATTACGGAACGATGATGATACATAAAGGTCATGCTGATGGGATGGTATCTGGAGCCGCACATACAACGCAACATACCATATTACCGGCGCTACAGTTTATTAAAACCAAGCCAAATGTTTCTGTAGTTTCGTCAGTATTTTTTATGTGTTTAGAGGATAGAGTTTCAGTATTTGGAGACTGTGCGATTAATCCTAATCCTACAGCCGAAGAATTAGCCGAGATCACTATTTCTTCAGCTGAAAGTGCTTCGGCCTTTGGTATTGAACCAAAAATTGCTATGTTATCCTATTCATCAGGATCTTCAGGGAAGGGAGCCGATGTGGATAGAGTACGAGAAGCTACTGAAATTGTTAGAAAGCGAAGACCGGATCTCAAAATAGAAGGTCCAATTCAGTATGACGCTGCAGTAGATATTAGCATTGGAAAAAGTAAACTACCGGAATCTGAAGTAGCGGGACAGGCTAATGTTTTAATATTCCCCGATTTAAATACCGGAAACAACACCTATAAAGCCGTGCAAAGAGAAACTGGAGCACTTGCCATTGGGCCTATGCTTCAGGGCTTAAACAAGCCGGTAAACGATTTAAGCCGCGGATGTACCGTTGCCGATATATATAATACAGTTATTTTAACCGCCATTCAGGCACAAGGAATATAATTCAATATGAAGAATATTTTAATTATAAATTCAGGAAGTTCATCTTTAAAATTTCAATTAATCCAGATGCCAGAAGAAGTGGTGCTGGCTTCAGGACTTGTAGAACGTATTGGCCTGGAGGGAGCTAAACTTCATTTTAAAACAGATAAGGCGTCAATTTCTGAAGAAATTTCAGCAAAAGATCATGCTATAGCTTTAAAGGCCATTACCGATCTTTTAATGAGCCCTGAAAAAGGGGTTATTAAGAATGCCGAGGAAATAGCTGCTATTGGACACAGAGTTGTGCATGGTGGCGATAATTTTTCTAAAACAATAGAAGTAAATCCCGCGGTAAAAGCGAAAATAAAAGATTTTTTCTCCCTGGCGCCTTTGCATAACCCTGCTAATTTAAAGGGAATTGAGGTTGCTGAAGAGTTATTTCCGAATGCCAAACAGGTTGCTGTTTTTGATACCGCTTTTCATAGAACTATTCCCAGAAAAGCTGCGCAATACGCTATTCCTAATGACTTTTTTGAAAAAGAGCATATTCAGCTTTATGGATTTCACGGCACCAGTCATAAATACGTCACAGAAAAGGCTGTTGATTATTTGAAGCATGAAAATTCAAAAATTATAAGTATTCATTTAGGAAATGGCTGTAGTATAACTGCTGTTAAAGAGGGAAAGAGCATAGATCATTCTTTAGGTTTTGCTCCGGTTAACGGACTAATTATGGGAACCAGAAGCGGTGACATAGACCAGTCGGTTATTTTTTATCTAATAGATCAATTAGGCTATTCTCCACAAGAAGTAAGTGATATTTTGCACAAGGAAAGTGGGATGTATGGACTTACCGGCTTTAGTGATCTTAGAGATATTGAAGAAAATGCAGCGAAAGGAAATAAACAATGCCAATTAGCATTGGATATGAATGCCTACCGAATTAAAAAATACATTGGTGCTTATGCAGCTGCAATGAATGGTGTGGATGCCCTGGTGTTTACCGCCGGAATTGGGGAAAATAGTGATGTAATTAGGAGTTTAGTGTGTAGTGATATGGATTTCTTAGGAATTAAACTTCACGAGGAAAAGAATAAGGAACGTTCAAAGGAATTGAGAACTATAAATGCTGATGATGCTAAGGTGAAAATTTTGGTTATTCCTACAAATGAAGAACTGGAAATTGCAAAACAAGCTTATAAATTAGAGACTCAGGCCGAGAAAGTATAGTTTTTTAGATTAGGTATTTACTTACCGTGGTTAATTGGTTTCGTAAAGATTCGGAGGAATGTTTATGGGCTAAGAGCGTGTTTCTCAATTTTCCATCGGTTAATAAGCTAAGGGTGTGCTTTAATTGTTTACCGAAATGATTTTCCATTTCGGTACATATCCTTCCTGATTTTAAATTAGCAGCAGAACTTATTTTCCTTTGCATTCTTAGCACTTCGTTCTTACATTTTACTAAAAGTTCATCCAGATATTCCTGATCTCGCGCTTCTAAAATATGGGTATCCAAATCAGTTTTAAGCGCTTTTTTATGATTGTATAAAGATTTAAAAAGACGCTTTAAGTAAGGTTTCTTGGTGGTTAGAATAGCATGTTTGTAATATATCGCAGCAGTATAATTGACGATATAATAATTTTCCAGATAATCTACTTCTGAAGGTTTTCTCAACATCATTTTCAGCTTTCAAATTTCAACGAATATTTTAAGAAGTAGGGAAATATTCATATGGAAATTACAAGAAATAAGAAGAACTGGCTGTTAAATAAGGATAAACAATTACTAAAAAATTCTTAATACGGAAGCTTATATAATGCTACCAGGTACCAGGGTTTTTATTTGATATTATAGAATGGATTCTAGTTTAATTAATTTACTCAATAATTGAGATTTAAATGCTTACTGGTCTGTCTCGATATTAAAATTACGTTCCTTCTTTATGTATCTTATGCATGGGATAGTTTGTAAGATTGTAATAAAATATAACCATAAAAAAAGCCTGTAACTTTTCGAGTTACAGGCTTTAAATTTGGTTCGCTTCTATTATTTAAGCGACTCATATAATATTTCGGATGCTTTATTTGAAGAAGCAGGGTTTTGGCCGGTAATCAAATTCCCGTCCTTAAGCACATGAACTTCCCAGTCACCTGACTTAGAATAAATACCTCCATTTTCTTTTAGCATATCTTCTACAAGAAATGGAACTACCTCGGTTAACTGCACCGCTTCTTCTTCAGTATTTGTAAAACCGGTTACTTTTTTCCCTTTTACTAAGGGCTCACCATTTTCATTTTTTACGTTTTTAAGAGCTGCTGGTGCATGACAAACAAAACCTATTGGTTTATCCTGCTTATTAAATGCCTCTATTAAAGCTATTGATGTTTTATCTTCTGCAAGATCCCAAAGCGGACCGTGGCCACCTGGATAGAATACAGCGTCAAATTCTTCAGCATTAAGTGTTTCTAATTTTACCGTGTTGTTAATCACTTTTTGCGCTGCCTGGTCTTTGTAAAAGCGTTTGGTATCTTCGGTTTGAGCATCTTCTCCTTCACTGTTTGGATCGATTGGTGCTTTTCCACCTTTGGGGGTGGCAACAGTTAGCTCAACTCCCTTATCCAATAAGTTGTAATAAGGTGCTGCGAACTCTTCAATCCAAAATCCTGTTTTTTCTCCTGTGTCTCCCAATTTGTCGTGAGAGGTTAATACAAATAGTACTTTCATATCTTTCATTTTTTCTTTATTCATTTAAGTATTTGAAAATTTCTTAACTACGCACTGCTTTTTCTATTGGAGTCTCACCGTCCAGAATTTCAAAAACCTGGTTCTGCTTAACGTCGTTGTCCAATACTTCTACTAGAGTGCGAGCAACGTTGGCCCGAGAAATACTTTCCTGTTCTTCTAATTTTTCATTTAGTTGAATTTTACCTGAACCTTCTTCATTGGTAAGGGCACCAGGTCTTACTATGGTATACTCTAAACCACTTTTACGTAAGTACTCGTCAGCATTTCCTTTCGCCTTTAGGTAGTCTTTTAGTTCTTCACTAATGCTGGGATTGTCTGCACCCATAGAACTAAGCATCACAAATTTTTCAGCTCCTGCATTTTTGGCTGCGTCTGTAAATCTTTTTGCACCTTCCTGGTCTACTTCAACAACCTTTTTTCCACCTGAACCTGCTGCAAAAATAACCTTATCGGCACCTTTTACAGCTTCATTTAAATCTTCTTCCAGGTCACCAAGTACAGTTGCTACATTTTCTTTTTCAAAATGCTCTTTTTGCTCCTGCTTTCTCACCATCGCAATAGGTTGGTACTTTTCTGATTCTTTTAATAAATCGATAATAATTCTTCCAGTGCTACCGTTAGCGCCGGCAACTAAAACATTCTTCTTTTTCATAACTATTTTCTTTTTTATTTATAATCTTGATTAATTTTAAGAAGCTTAGGATAAGCTAATAATTACTTTTCCTTCTGCTCTTCCGGTTGCCAGGTATTCATAGGCATCAACTCCATCTTCAAAAGAATAAATAAGATCTACTATTGGTTTAATATCTCCTTCTTCAACCATGGTTTTGATCTCATTCAACTGGGCTGCATTAGGCTGCATCCAGGTGTGCTTATAAACTGCCGATTTCTCTTTAATTAGTTTTGATAATTGTTCGGGTAACTTATAATCTTTGATTCCCATTATTTTGGCAGATTCTTCGCTTGGCGGACCTGCGATTGAAGTTACGACTCCACCTTCTTTAATTATTTCGAAGGCATCAAACGTATAATCATCACCCAAAGTGTCAAAAACAATATCCAGATTATTCGCAACTTCTTTGTAATCTTCCTCTTTATAATCTATCACCCGATCTGCTCCAAGGGCTTTCACCCAATCTACATTTTTTGTACTGGTGGTTGTATAAACGATAGCTCCTTTTGCTTTGGCGTACTGAATGGCAAAACTACCAACACCACCTGATCCGGCGTGAATAAGAATCCTGTCGTCTTCTTTTATCTCCGCTTTTTCTAAAGCCTGGATCGCAGTAAGTCCAGTAAGTGGCAGTCCTGAAGCTTCTTCAAAAGAAATATTTTCGGGTTTTTTAGCAACCTTGTCGCTGTTTACGGTTACAAATTCTGCTACGGTACCCATTTGTTCATGGGGCACCCTGGCGTAAATTTCGTCTCCTATCTCAAAATTAGTAACATCATTGCCTTTTTCTACAACCACGCCACTAACATCAAAGCCTATGGTTACCGGTAGATTCAACGGCACCATTTCTTTTAAATGACCTTGTGCCATTTTATAATCAATAGGGTTTATAGAAGCAGCTTTAACTTCAACTAAAATATCATTTGATTGTACCGATGGTTTTTCGATTTCATTAATAGATAAACTTTCTTTAATTTCTCCATATTTTACTATTTGTAGTGCTTTCATATCAGTTGCTTTTTATTTCAAGAATTTATTTATCAGTAAGTTAATATTTATTGTTCGTCATTTTGCTTTTCTGAGAGAATATCAGACCATTTATTCAGCGTATCTTTTAAAAGCATTATTTCTGTAAGGGTTACATCTTCCGTCATTAAAGTATTTAGCAGTTTCTCCGGAATTGGGACTGCAGTATTTTTTAGCTCTTTTCCTTTTGGAGTAAGTTGAATAAATACACTTCTTTCATCTTTATCAGAGCGTTTGCGCTGCAACAACTCCATTTTCTCCATACGCTTTACGAGTGGAGATAGGGTATTGGTGTTTAGCAATAATTTTTCCCCAATTTTACTCATCGAAATATTATCATTTTCCCATAATACCAGTAAAACTAAATACTGCGGATAAGTTAAACCCATTTTTTCCAAAAAGGGTTTATAAGCTTTTGTAATTAGTCTTGAAACCGAATAAATAGGAAAACAGATCTGATTGTTCAATTTTAGTTGCTCATCATCCATACTATTTATTTTTTGAGTTTCTCCAGGCTCTCCACGCGCCGGAAGACCAAAGTGCCCAGGCTATAAGAACCGGTTGAAAGAAAAGCCGTATTAATCTTGCTCTATCTGAATCTAAAGCGCCAAAAGCATCTTTTCCGTCTAAATACTGTGCAACGTTACCGGGAAAAACAAGTACAAAGAAAATCGCTAACGCCCAACCAATGGTAGCACGTTGCTTTTTCCAAAACAGTAGCGCGAGGCCTAAAGCCATTTCAACAATCCCAGATAAAATAACTACTAAATCTTTGCTTAACGGAAGCCAATCTGGCACCTGAGCCTGGAATTCTATTCTGTTAAAGGTTAAATGGCTAAAGCCAGCATAAGTCATAAACAGAGCTAGTAAGATTCTAAAAATGTTTTGCGTTAGTGTTGTTTCAACTTTTCCTTTCATTGCTTTTATTTTTAACGTGCAAAATTAAATCGTGCACGATACAAATTTAAGTAACTTTACAACTTCTAATCCCTATTTCTCATAGAATTCGCTTATTACAGATAAGGAGCATCTATTTTTTCTACTTCTCCGGAATAAGGAGCTTGCTTTAAATTAAGAGACATAACATTGGCAGGAGCAATGCAGATTACAAAAAATTATATTTGTGAAAGGAGAATTTAAGGAATAATAAAAAATAAAGCTCAGTCATATCTGTGATTGAGCTTTTTTATAACCGTCTATACTACTTCATTTTTCAATTCCAGGTGCTTATCAAAAGCTTCAATGTTTTGAAGAGTAGTTGTGGTTATTTCATCCATTGCTTCTTTAGTAAAATATGCCTGGTGTGAAGTTATCAATACATTTGGAAAGCTGATTAACTTCAGAATAAGATCATCTTCAATTATACTTTCAGAGAGATCTTCAAAAAACAGTTTTTCTTCCTGCTCATAAACATCAATTCCTAAATATCCTATTTTCTTGCTGGTTAGACCATTTACCACATCAGCGGTATTGATTAGTGCACCCCTGCTGGTATTTATGATCATAACTCCGTCTTTCATCAATGCTATTGACTTTTCATTCACTATATGTTTGGTGCTAGGATTTAGCGGGCAATGCAAGGACAAAATATCTGACTGTTGAAACACTTCGTCTAAGGATAAGTATTCTACTCCCTGCTGAATGAGTTCATCAGACTTTGAAACATCAAAGGCAATAATCTTACATCCAAAACCTTTTATTATACGACAAAAGGTTGCGCCTATTTGGCCTGTACCAATAACTCCAATGGTTTTACCATATAAATTAAATCCTATAAGATTTTTTAATGAAAAATTTCCTTCCCGAACCCTGTTGTAGGCTTTATGGGTTTTTCTATTTAAGGTTAAGATCAATGCTAGTGCGTGTTCTGCAACAGCCTCGGGGGAATAAGCAGGAACTCGTACAACTTTTATATTGTTGCTTTTAGCGGCTTCAATATCTACATTATTAAAACCGGCACATCTTAAAGCGATTAGTCTAACTCCGTTTTTTGAAAGAATTTCTATTGTATTCTTATCAACGCTATCGTTCACAAAAATACATACGGCGTCAAAGCCATTGGTTAGACTCGCTGTATCTTTATTTAGAGCAGTTTCAAAAAATGAAAAATTATAGCGGTTACCTATGGAATAATTTTCAAAGTATTCCTGATCGTAAGATTTTGTACTAAATACGGCAATTTTCATTTCTTTTCTTTTATAGAACAGGTACTTACTCCAAAGGGAGCATAAAGCGGACAAAAACTAATGAAACTTGTTAAAACGAATATACCGGCAAGTACTAAAAGTACCATGCCTAATGTGCCTGAAATTGTTCCTGTAAAATACAGTAACCCGATAATTGCAGCTATTATTATTCTAATAATTTTATCTGCTGAACCCATATTTTTTTTCATTGTATAAATATTAAAGCGTCAGTATAAAATCAAAGTTAAACTATCTACAATCGCTATAAACTGACTATCGTCAGGTTAATCGGTAAATGATAAGAACCTAAAGTTTGTCAGGGAGCTTGTTCAATTATCAGTGAAGTAATTTTTGGGCTATAATTAGCAGGAATCAAGAAATAAAAGGATTCCGTTGAAAAAAATAACGGAGGTGTAAGACACCTCCGTCAAGATTAAATTTGTTCAACAAAGTCTGAAAAAACCTTTTTATGATGTTCCAATTCCAGATTTGGAGATACAGATACCCGGGCAATATAATCTTTATCATCTTCTTTTGTGGTTCCCTGTGTAGAAGTTGCAGGTATGGTCCAGTAACATCCTTTTAATTGTCCATAACTCACGCAATACTTACTCTCATTAGGAATTTCACTAATCATCATATTGATGAGCTTTTGATTCAGGGCTCTTTTGTATGTTTCTTTTTCTTCATCGCTATTACCTTTGGTAGGAAGATCCAGTGAAAAAACAGAAGGTGTAAAGCCTTGTTCAGCCAGATCTTCTGAAACGAAATTAATTTTAGCTTCAGGTAATTTCTTTTCGATAAAGTTTACAAATTCACGCGTGTTTTTGTAAGCATCTTTAATCCTTTGATTCATTGAAGGCAGCTGTTCAGCTAATATTTCAACTTGAAGATCTGTGGCTTCGTTATCACATAGTTGAAGGTGTTTTTCTATGGTTGGCATTAATTCTTCAGCTTTTTCGTTGGCAACACAATAGCCGGCTGTACATTTTCCGCCACTCGGAAATTTTGATCCACTAACGTATGAGATAGTCCTGATAGAGGAGAGGATGCCATCTTTACTTAAAAACTGAACATTTGGACAAAATGTTTGGTCCAGAATAAACACAGGGTCGATGGCAACTTCATCTGTTGCAGTTTTTCGGGTTTTGCTTAAAACAATTTTTAACTCTTCCAGGTCTGGAACTTCAACCCTGGGGTTTGTAGGAATTTCAGCAATAATATATGGAACAGCGCCTTCTTTAGCAACCTGCGCCAGAACCTGATCTGTACTTTTAACCATATCGTCATCACCATCTACGTGTAAATCCAGAACTTCAACATTTTTAACGCAGGCAGCAACCCGTCTTGCCTGGTCGTTTGTTCCACCATAACAGTTTGGGGGGACAATAATTTTAATGTCTTTTCCCGGGTGCTTTTCCAGGGCATCGTCAATGAGGCCCATCATAATAGCGTATTGAATGGAAAGTCCGCAAGAACCAAGCTGCACATTAGATTTTGTAGCGGTGATCTCGTGAATCGAATCTACTACGCTTGCTTTGTTGGTTTCTACATTGCTCTTCCTTTCAGTTGAAGGAGATTTCCCAATGAGCTGTTGCAGCGCAGAAAACGAATCGTCTGGTGTCATGGCAATGGTCTCTCTTCTACGTACGTGCTGGATTTCAGAAATATAAGCTTCATTTTCATCGCCATTTACCAATAAAAGACTTCCCAAAGGTGGGTGCAGACTTATTAAAAAGTCAATTTCCGGATTAAGATCCACGCGACCCATTTTATCATTTTGAGAAATGAAAATGGTACTTCCGTTAAAGTCAGAAATATCTTCTGCGCTTTCAACTTGTTTTAATTCGAAATTGTATCTATAAACACGGCGGATTGTTTCGAAATCGAAAAAATCGGGTAATTCCCCGGTATAAACAATTCGGGTATTCTTATTATCGAATAAGTTCTTTCTTAGTATGGCTAAAACCGGGATCGTTCGTGAAGAAAAACTTATCACGTTATCTGTTTTTAGGCCATTTAAATGAGCAATTCCCCATTCCAGAACCGAGGATAAAGGATGACCTAACCGAATATAGTCGAAAGCTGTGGGTAATTCATTAAGCGCCGTTTTTTTCGAATTACCGGCCTTATACAAGGCTTCAAATTGTTTCAGGAACTGAGTTTTCGCTAAACTTTCATTATAAATATCCAGTCTATGGGTAGTTAGCTTCAGCCAGTCTGTTGGCATATTTTTTAATACCTCTTCAATATAATTGAGCAGTTTATTTTCTTTCATCGTCTTTCTTTTAAAGAGCTCGAAAATAAAGATTTATTAGGGGGAAATAAAATGGCTTAACAAGATGTTTTGCATCGTGTATCACAACATCTTACATATACAGATCTTGTTGACCATTTAAGTTATTCGCTATGGGCTAACATTAGTTCAAGTTCCAAATAACTAAAATATTATCTGTGTATATTATATCGCTTGGTGTAAAACCATCTGATACTGAGCTTGTTCCTCTAATTACGATCTCATTCAAATTGTTATTATCAGTAAATAATCTCATTCCTGCATCGAAATTATTTCCATAATTAATTTTTCTTACTGTAAGCTGCCCCTAATTAGAACTGCTTGATTGTCTAAAAATATCATTTTTCATTCTCCTGGCGGTACCGCCAGGAGAATGAGTTTTTGCGTATGCTACGGGGGACATTTTTCCCAGTGCATTATGTGGTCTTACATTGTTGTAATCTTCCATCCAGGTCTCGGTTTGTTCCCTTACCTGATTTAGATCTTCAAAGAGGTACTTATTGAGAACGCCTCTTCTATAGGTTCCATTGAATCGTTCTATAAAAGCATTCTGGGTTGGTTTTCCGGGTTGAATATACTGAAAGTCGATCTCTTGCATCTGGCTCCATTCTGAAGCGATCTTAGCAACAAATTCAGGTCCATTATCCATTCTTATTTTTTGGGGTTTTCCCCTGCGGTTAATTAGATGGTTCAATACCCAGACTACACGTTTGCTAGGCAGTGAAAAATCAATTTCTATATGCAATGCTTCTCGGTTGTAATCATCGATAACGGTTAAGCCGCGGAAGCGTCTTTTATTTTCTAGGACTTCGGTCACAAAATCAATACTCCAGCTACGATTGGGAGCTATGGGAGCCTCTAGAGGTTCTTTAACCCGGGCAGGTAAACGCTTTTTTACCTTTCGTCTCAAACTTAAACCTAGTTTTTTATAGACCCTGTACACCCGTTTATGGTTCCATGGCTTGCCTTCACTCCTTAGACGATCGTAAGCCATCCAGAAGCCTTCTTCGCTATGTTCTTTAGCTTTTTGTTGTAAAGCCGCTTCGATAGCAGTATCGTTCTTTGGAATTGGCCGGTAATAAAAAACGCTTTTGCTCATATTTAAAACACGGCACGCCCTGTTAATACCGTAACGCGTAAGTTCTTTGGCTATGGTTCTTTTACGGCAGGGCTTTAAAGCTTTTTTTCGATGATTTCTTTGGCCATTTGATGATCCAGGGATAGATTGGCATACATCTGCTTTAGCCTTCGGTTTTCCTCCTCGAGGTCTTTCAGGCGCTTAAGCTCTTTGCCGTTCATCCCGCCATAGCGTTCCAGCCATTTATAGAATGCAGCTGTACTAATGCCATATTCACGGCTGATCTCCGCGGCCGTTTTTCCGTTATCAAACTCCTTTAAAATCTTTGCGATTTGCTGTGGTGAATATCTACTCTTCTTCATAATTACTGTTTAAAGTTATAAAATATATTATACTTTTAAACAGTTCGTTATTAAGGGTAGCTTACAGTTATGTTAGTTTAATCGAATTAGTACCAGTTTAAGATTGGTTCATATTATTTTCAATGTTTTTGTTATAGGAATTCCAGGTTTTAACGTTTGATAAACTACACAACTTTTTACTGCTGCACTAAATAGAGTATTTAAAACCTTTTCTCCTGCATTGTTTGAACCTATTTCTACCTCCAAATTCAATTTTTGAAATCCAACAGGAACGGATTTATCAAATTTTAATGTTCCGCGTACATCAAGGTGGGCTTCAGCTGACACTTTTGTATGCTCCAGTTGAATTTCCAATCTATCTGCGATCATTCTTAAAGTACTTTCCAAACAAACAGCCAGTGCGGCACATAAAATGTCTCCGGGAGTTGAGTAATCGTGATCACCACCTACAGCTCTATGAAGACCAGTTTTTAGTGGTAAATTTAATTCATCATTCATTAGAACTTTTGAATGAAAAGGGTCATCCAGATTTTCACCTTTAACTACTGCTGAATCTACAATTGACGCCATCTGTGGGTCATTATCATAGACTTTCTTTAGTTCATTATGTCTTTTTACGACTTCAGAGTTTACATTTCGCAGTTTAAGCTTGTTAGCTAAATGCTTAGCTGTAAATTTTAAATCATCTTTTTCCATAAAAGTTCAATTTAAACGTTTATTATTTCTGTTAGTTTCTGTGGTTGTTCTAATTGGTACTAACGTGTTATATCTGGCACAATCTACCTTTTTAGTCAAAAACATTTCGGGATAAACGCATGTTTCCATCCTTTTTATCAGAATTTGATAATGCTTTTAAGCTAACATCCAAAGGACTCGTAATCTTCATTAATTCCTTTTGAGTTACATGAGTATAGATCATCGTAGTTTCTGGTTTCGAATGACCCAGCAAACTCTGTATATGCCTTAGATCTATATCGTTTTCTAACATATTGGTGGCATAAGAATGTCGCAATGTATGCGGCGTTACTTTTTTTTGATATTTACCAGCTTGCATGCATGATGTAAAGCCGCCCTGATACTGGAAGAATTGTAAGGCCCGCCCAACCCTAAGGCCAGAGGAATACAACAAAGCAAAAATCGCTCTGTGCTTTAAATTTTGTGTGGCTCTTAAAAGATCTATCACTTCTTCTTTAGAAAGTACTACGGGTAAATATTTATATTTCCTGGGACTGGAAATTTGTTCGGCTTTTAGTTCGGGGAAACGGTGTAATGCTGCAAAATGTTTTAAAGCGCTTACACATTGCCGGTGCGTACTAATGGCGTAATTCTTCCCGGCAATTTCCTGCTCAATAAAAATCTCAATTCTACGATTGGTGATATTATTTAATTTATCTCTTTGAAATGCTATAAATCGCTGTACAAAAGTTGTATAAGTTTTTAAGGTGCTTTTACTAAAGCGTTGCCCATTTAAGTAATTCTGAAATTCTTCCAGGATCTCCAATTGCTGCGGATTCAAATTCGAATGCTCTCCCTCCGGAGTTTCTACCGTCTCTGTTTTAAGATCTTTTAAAGCCGAATAATCTATAATGCAGCCTATCTTTTTTAGAACAGTATAAATGCGCTTTTTGTTGTTGACCGAATATGCCAAATAGAAACACGAATAGGTGCGGGACCAGCGCATCCCTTCCATATTTTTAATGAAATCATTGAGTTTAAAATCAAATTTATAAGTGATTCCAATTTGTAATTCGTCACGGTGCTGAAACGCAAAAAGTCTAATAGTTCTCATAAGCCTATTTTAAACAAATAAGCGACTAAATTAGTTGGTTAAAACCCTGAAAATGCGGTATAAGAGAAAAACTTACCTAAAAAGGTTTTTATATTCTATAAAGAAAGCTTCCATCTGCTCCATAGCATCATTAAGGAATTTCATCACCTCAGGCCAGTGTTGCCGGTTATGAATATTTACACCATCAAGCTGAACATAGATTCGTGAGATGGTTTTTCCTTCGGGAAGTTCATATTCTTCTTCATAAACTGCTTCAGGTAAATATTCAGAGATCAGGATGTTTTTTAGGGAAAGCAACTTTTCAAAATAATAGGCTCTAATCAGCGGGTCTTCGTCTAAGACATCTATAGAAACCTGGGCGAATTTTCGGTTAAAAGTGAATTTAAGCTGAAGTTCTTTTATGCCGGTATCATACAAAACCCATTTTCTGCGGAAAACGATACCGAAGCTGGTCCAGAACTGTTGTCTTAATTTCTTGCTTTCAGCTTTGCTAAACATATCAAATTAAATAAGCCAGTAAAATTCCGCCCACAATTACCGCCAGTTTAGAAATATTGAATTTATGGTTTTTTGAGGCTTCAAATAGAATAGTGGTAGAAACGTGCAAAAAAATACCAATCACTAAGGCATTAATGTAAATTGAGATCTCCTGGAGTAAGCTGAATTGTGATTTAAAAAAACTTCCTAGTGGGGTCATTAAAGCGAAAATTGCCAGGAATACGCCAACTTTAATTTTACTCAAATTAGAATGAATTAGAAAAACCGAAAGTATGGTCGCTACCGGAATTTTATGTATTACAACCCCGTGTAAAATATGATCGCCTTCATCCATAGGGAAACCTTCCAGGAAAGCGTGTACACTTAAACTTATTAGTAATAAGATGGGGAATCTATCCATTCCTTCCTGCTGGTGTAGGTGGCCGTGTTCCACACCTTTTGATACAAATTCAAGAATAATTTGTAGCAGTAATCCAAGCATGATAAAAATCCCAACCTCATTAGTGCCATTTAAGTAAACTTCGGGTAACAATTCAAAGATCGTAACCGCCAAAAGATAAGCTCCACTAAAACTAAGCAGCAATTTAAAGCCGGTAGAGGAGGAGGGTTTTAAAAAAGTAGCGATAAGATAGCCGGCAAGCACAGAAAGAAGGGGTAAAATATAGATCATTAATTACTGCAAAATATTATTAGAAAACCTGAGTCGTAAAAGCTTTTAGAATATTTCAGTATCCAAAGCCGGCAATACCTTTATTCAGCAAAATTACCCTATTTTTGTGGACTGTAAAAAACCGATATGGAAAATAATTTTAAAATGATCGCTAAGACCATGTATGGTTTTGAGCCAGTTTTGGCTAAAGAACTCATGGCACTTGGCGCGATGGATGTAAAAGAAGGAACCAGGAATGTAAGTTTTGTTGGAGATACCGGCTTTATGTATAAAGCCAATCTTTGCTTAAGAACCGCCATTAAGATCCTGAAACCTTACCAGAGTTTTAAAATATTTTCTGAAGACGATCTTTACAAACAAATCTACGATTTGCCCTGGGAGAATTTTATGGATGTTAACGATACCCTGGCCATTGATGCCACGGTGCATTCAGATACCTTTACGCATTCCAAGTATATTTCCCTTAAAACCAAAGATGCTATTGTAGACAGGTTTAGGGATAAGTTTGGTAAAAGACCAGATGTAGATCTTGATTTTCCAACCTTGCGACTTAATATTCATATTGAAAAGAACTTTTGTAATGTTTCCTTCGATTCCTCTGGGCAGTCGCTACACAAACGTGGGTATAAAACCGCGACTAATATTGCGCCTATAAACGAGGTGTTGGCTGCTGGTATGCTGTTGCTTTCAGGCTGGGACGGGCAGTGTGATTTTATGGATCCCATGTGCGGTAGTGGGACTATTCTAATTGAAGCCGCGATGATTGCCTGCAATATTCCACCGAATTTAAACCGAAAAGAATTTGCTTTTGAACGCTGGAAAGATTGGGATGAAGATCTATTTGCAAAAATAGAAGCATCTGTGCTGAAGAAAATGCGGGAATTTCATTTTAAGATCAAAGGTTATGATACCTCGCCATCGGCAGTGCATAAAGCCATAGATAATATTGAAAATGCTAATCTTTCTGAATTTATAAAAGTAGAAAGACAGAATTTCTTTGCTTCTGAAAAAGAAGGAGAGCGGCATTTACATATGTTATTTAATCCGCCTTATGGAGAGCGATTAGAAATTGATATGCCGAAATTCTATAAAGAGATAGGAGACACGCTAAAGCAATCTTATCCGGGGACTGATGCCTGGTTTATAACCTCTAATCTTGAAGCTATAAAACACGTAGGCCTAAGACCTTCCCGAAAAATAAAACTTTACAACGGTGCCCTGGAATCTAAGTTATTAAAATACCAGATCTACCAGGGATCAAAAAAGGCGAAGTTTCAGGATTAAAATTTTGATCTGTAAGCAATGAATAAATTGGGGTGACCAACAAATTTTATTGCTTACGGATTAATAGAGAAACTTTTTAGAAATTGGGTAGCGGTCATTACCGGTAGGGAAGATTTTTGAAAATCTTTCGTATTTCTTGTAATTATAATTTCACATTCTGAAGCTAATGCACTAAAATACTGAAGAGAATCTTCAAAATCTTTAAAATTTGAGTTTAGTCCTTTTTCGATTATTTGCTCATCAATTATAGAAATTTCGCATAAAATTTTGAGCTTTCTAAGCTTTTCTTTTGCAATTTTTGGAGATTCGAATTTGGATAGGAAGTAATTTACGGTTGCAAAGGAAATAGGAGAAACTATTAATGAAACAATTCCTTTATCAGCAAGGCTTGCAAGTTTTGCTGCAGCTTTATAAAACGGATATCTTTCTCCTAATAGATCAAGAATAATATTGGTATCTATAAATATTCTTTTATTCATTTATATTTCTCCAATAAATGGTCTGAGTATTCTTCTTTATAATCGAGGTCGGGCGCTATCTTTTTACCGGTTGATATGCTTCTCACAAAAGGAGAGATTTCTAATTCGTCGGTATCTTTCTTGCTTGTTAGCGATTGTAAATAGGCTTCTACAAGTTTAGACAAACTGAGTTTTTGATTTGAAGCATATTTTTTAGCTCTTTCAATTACTTCTTGATCGAGCTTTAAAGTGAGTTTGGTATTCATAGCTCTATATTCTTATACGTGTAAATTTAATAAATTTATCCGTATAAACGATAAAGCTTTATTTGCAGAATTCTCTATTTCTTATAGAAAGGAATCAGGTAACTAATGGTGTAGCCATAGCCCACCCCAATATTACTATCGTCGTAAGTTCGGTTAAAACCGGGAATAGTCAGGTTATCAAAATTATCTGGAGCAGATTGAAACAACCTGCGCTTAAGCTGAACATTCACCGAGAGGTATAGATTATTCAGTACTTCAACTTTAATCCCGGCAATTAATTCTACCCAGCTAGCCGTTAAGCCCGAATATTCAATATTATCGGTTCTAACATCGGGTTCAAAGTAAGAGTTAGTAGTGTAGATTCGGTATTCATCAACTTCCTGGGTAAAAGTAGCAAAACCATAACGCGCTCCTACAAAAATAAGGTTCTGCATTCCCGTCCAGTTTTCATACGCATTATAATCGGCACCGAGCTTTATGTAGCTTCCGCGAGAAGTTAGGCTAATATTATCTTCTTCGTAACCCATACTTTCATTACCAAGTTCTGCAGCCGCATAATAATTTTTATAAACCCTGTAATCTCCCAGGATTTCAAATCCTGAATAATCATCCTCAAAAGCGGTTCTTGCTAGTTTACTAAGATCTGTTCCTATCCGTAAACCAAATTTTTCCCGCTTGGCCAGGCTATCCTGTACAATTGTTTCCTGGCTTAATAAAGGGCTAGCCAAAAATAGAAAGGCAAGACTAAAAAAATATGTTGATATGTGCTTGTGTTTCATCTTCAATATTGGGTTCTTCAATAATATAAGAATCAATCCATTGCCCATCTTCACCGCCTTCAATGGTTAACTTTAAACTATTGTATATTACTTTATAAGCACAGGCACGGTTTACGTAAATCTCTTCGGTGCCGTAAGTAAAGGTTAAAGTATCGGTATCTGGGGTGAATTCTTCGTCTTCTTCGTCCTCTTCATCTTCAGGATCGCGATCAAATATAGTGAAGGTATAGGAAGTTGCATCTTGATCTGTTCTTAGTGGGATCACAATGCTATCAAAACTTATTCGTTGATACAATGTTTTAATTTCATCATTTACCGTAGATCTAATACTTAAATTGGTTGGGCTGGCCGGGTTATCTCGTTCTTCGGCATCATAAAATCGCACAACCAGCAAAGGAGTGGTTTGCGTTGCCGCAGGGCAAATATCATCTCTCTGGCAGCCAAGGAAAAGCATGAGTAGCCCACCGATAAAAAAGAGTTTTTTAAGATATTTTGTCTTCATCTATTTTCTTTCTAAACAAACAACATTTTCTACGTGGTGCGTTTGTGGAAACATATCTACCGGTTGCACTTTAGTCACTTTATAATATTCGTCTAATAAAGAGAGATCGCGAGCTTGTGTAGCCGAGTTGCAACTCACGTAAACAATGCGCTGCGGCAATATACCAATTATTTGGGCAATCACATCTTTATGCATACCGTCTCGAGGCGGATCGGTTATAATAACGTCTGGCTGCCCGTGAGTATTGATAAATGATTCAGAAAAAACTTTTTTCATATCGCCTACAAAGAATTCGGTGTTTTCAACCTGGTTGCGCTCAGCGTTCTCTTTGGCGTCTATAATAGCTTCAGGCACAACTTCAACCCCAATTACTTTTTTCGCTTTTTTGGCAACAAACTGGGCTATGGTTCCTGTTCCTGTGTATAGATCGTAAACAATTTCGTCTCCTTTAAGATCGGCGAAAACCCTGGTTATTTTATATAATTCGTAAGCCTGTGCAGAATTGGTTTGGTAAAAAGACTTGGCGTTTATTTTAAACTGAAGTCCTTCCATTTGCTCAAAGATATGGTCGCGGCCTTTATAGCAAATTACTTCCTGGTCGTAAATGGTGTCATTTCCTTTTTCATTGATCACGTATTGCAACGAAGTGATCTCCGGAAACATTTCTGCTACCGCATCAAGTAATAACTCTCGCTTTTCTTTGTCTTCGTGAAAAAACTGAATTAAAACCATTAACTCCCCGGTAGAGGAAGTTCTAATCATTAAAGTTCTTAATAAACCTTCCTGTTTACGGGCATTAAAAAAACTGAGGTCGTTATCTGTAGCGTATTCTTTTACAAAATTTCTTATTGCATTGCTGGGATCTTCCTGTAGGTGACATTTTTTGATATCCAGAATTTTATCCCACATCCCCGGAATGTGAAATCCAAGGGCATTTTTATCATCAAAATCTTTCCCGCTGTTTATCTCTTCCGGAGTGAGCCAGCGGCTGTCGCTAAATGAGAATTCCATTTTATTGCGGTAGAAATAGATTTCCTTACTGCCTAAAATTGGGGTCACTTCAGGTAATTCAACCTTTCCTACCCGAATAAGATTGTTTAGAACTTCATTCTGTTTGTACTCCAGTTGATATTCGTAACCCATATTTTGCCATTTACAGCCTCCACAAGTTCCAAAATGCTGGCAAACAGGTTCTACACGTTTATCGGAAAATTGATGAAAATTTACAGCAGTTCCCTGGTAATAAGATTTTCTCTTTTTCGTGGTTTTAATATCGGCAATATCACCGGGCACTACATTGTCTATAAAAATTACACGACCATCTGGAGATTTACCAATACCTTTTCCTTTTCCACCGGCATCAGTAACTTCAACGGCGTCAAATACCTTGTTTTTATTCCTTCTTCCCATAGCGCAAAAATAGGATAATTGTGAAGATTTATTCCCTGAGTTGCTTAAAATTTCGGCAAACATTTAGTAATTTGCGAAAACTTGAATTTTGGATGATTTCTCTCCCTTGCGGCTCAGACTCTTTAGATATTGGCTGGGAGCAAAAGAAGGAATTTATGAAAGTTAACAGTTAAAAAATTAAATCAATGCCATTAGCAGAAATTAAATCCTCAGAAGAAGCCATTAACCTGGAAGATAAACATGGAGCTCATAATTACCATCCTCTTCCCGCTGTATTAAGCAAAGGGGAAGGAGTTCATGTTTGGGACGTAGAAGGAAAGAAATATTACGATTTCCTTTCTGCTTATTCCGCGGTAAATCAGGGACATTGTCATCCTAAAATTGTAAATGCTATGTATGAGCAAGCCTCAAAATTAGCACTTACCTCAAGGGCTTTCCATAACGACGTTCTTGGTGCTTACGAAAAATATGCCACCGATTATTTTAAGTTCGATAAACTTTTGCCAATGAATACTGGGGCAGAAGCTGTGGAAACTGCCATAAAGATCGCCAGAAAATGGGCTTACGAAAAGAAAGGAGTTAAAGAAACAGACGCTCAAATTATTGTTTGTGAAAATAACTTCCACGGAAGAACAACCACGATAATTTCTTTCTCTAACGATGAAGGAGCTCGTAAGAATTTTGGTCCTTATACGCCAGGATTTATAAAAGTAGCTTATGATGATCCAGATGCTTTAGAAAAAGCAATTACAGAAAATGATAATATAGCCGGCTTTTTAGTAGAACCTATTCAAGGGGAAGCAGGAGTTTATACGCCTGCTAACGATTATATGAAAAGAGCTAAAGAGATTTGTAATAAGCATAATGTGCTTTTTATGGCCGATGAGATCCAGACTGGGATCGCCAGAACCGGAGCTTTATTAGCCGTTTGTGGTAATTGTACTTGCGAAGGCCATTGCGAGCGCCAGGAAACTTATACAAGACCAGATATTTTGATCTTAGGGAAAGCACTTTCTGGAGGAAATTATCCTGTTTCTGCGGTATTGGCAGATGATGAGGTGATGAATGTAATTCAGCCGGGACAACACGGGTCTACTTTTGGAGGAAATCCTGTAGCCGCTGCAACTGCTGTAGCTGCATTAGATGTGGTTAAAGATGAAAAACTAGCCTTAAATGCGCGTAAACTCGGAAATCTTTTTAGAAGATTGATGGACGACTTTATAAAAGATTCTAATATTGTAGAATTGGTAAGAGGCCGCGGATTATTAAATGCAATCGTAATTAACGATTCAGAAGATAGCTCTACAGCCTGGGATATTTGTATGGCGCTAAAGGAAAACGGACTTTTAGCAAAACCAACCCACGGAAATATAATTCGTTTTGCGCCACCACTGGTGATGAACGAAGAACAACTTAGAGATTGTGTAGATATTATTACTTCTACTTTAAAGCAATTTGAAAAGTAATTCTATTCTTAAAATATATTCACGAAAAAGCCAGCTAGAAATAGCTGGCTTTTTTTGTTTTGAAAAACAGGTTATTTGAAAGCTCCTAATTTTGTCAAGCTGAACTTGTTTCAGCTTCTAACATAAGATCAGTAATTATCTTTATAGATCTCCGAATAAATTTCGGAGCAGGCTCTGAAACCATCCCGAAGCTTCGGGACAGGATGACGTTTAAAAGGCTTTTTTTATTTTTTCAGAATCAATTTTTATTGATTTTGTTCAATCTCTCTTAGAATTTCTTCCTGCATTTCGTAGATTCCTTCAAATCCGCCGTACATAATAAGCATAACAATAGAACTTATTAAACTAATGGCACTTAAAACCAGGCCTATAATGGCAAGAATTTTACCGGTTTTTACATTTTGGTAACCGGTGTATAATTCTGGTTCTGCATTATAGATCTCTGTGGCTCGCTTTGCCATTACCAGTGCAATGATCCCGAAAATAATTCCGAGTACTCCGTAACAGCAGCATCCAATAATAGAGAGGATCCCGAAAATTAAAATTAAGGTTGAATTTGGTAATTGTTGTCTTTCCATAAAGTTTGGTTTATTGGGTTAGTTGTAAATAAGTGTTCATTTTTATTAAATAGCTTATGAGCATTACCGCACCGCTAAAAATTATAAGTGCAATTTTTATCTGAAAATCATACCTGAATTTCACAAATAGGTTTAGAATTAGAAAAGCAAGTAAAATTAAGATGGGATAGATTCCCGGAAACATATAAAAAGCCTGGCTGAATTCTGCTTTAAAAACCAGTAATAACGCACGTTGCCCTCCGCAACCAAAACAATCTACCCCGGTAAGGCTTTTGTTAAGACAAGGCAACATAAATTCTTCCATAACTAATTTTTGATGCTAATTTTACTGGTGAATTCAAGGTTTTCAGAAGAAATAATTTTTACGATATAGATCGCATCTTGTAATCCCGAAGTTGGTAAATTATGTTTGGTACTTCCAATGGCTATTCTTTTATTATAAATCATTTGTCCGTTAAGGTCGTATAATAATATTTGTTTTAAATCAGATTGCACCATCTGTATCTCCAATTGCGCTTTTAGATTGTTTTGAACAATGAGCGCGTCAGGAAATAAAAAATCCAATTCCTCTTCAGTGGTTTCGGATAGGATATTGTCTTCCTTTTCCCGCATAAAGCTAATAAAAAATCGATTACTATAATTTCCTTTTTCCAGGTCTATAGAAAAATCATCCAGATTTAATTGATTATAGGTTTCTAATTCGGAATCAAAAAGAAAGATATTCTCGCTCTCAAAATCTCTGAAATCGTCCAGACTGAAAGTTAATTTTGAAGCTTCAGCTAAATTTATAAATAGCGGGATTTTATCATTTTTTCTGAAAGGTCTAACCTGGATGTTATAGAAAGCTTCTGCAATATTCCAACCTGCATCATTTTCCAGCACTCCGTAAATTTTTGCATCCATAGCCCAATCTTCTTCTTTAGAAGAATCTTCCCGGAAGGCTAACAAAAGTGGGCGCGTATATAAATCGTTAAAACCTACATTAAGTTTTAATAATGGAATCTCGCTTTTTTGCTGATTTTTAAATTCTGAAGTTTGCGAGTTTTCTTTCTGAAATCGTCTTTGAGAATTTTTAAAATGGATGTAACCATCACTCTTTCCGGTTAGCATAAAGGCCTGCCCAATAGGACTATACTCACGGGCTATTTGTGCACCATTTGCTCCTGAATTTCCTGTTTCCTCTCCGCCGCCATCATAGGTTTTAAAAACTGCCGGGGCATAAGCGTTCGCTCCGGGAGAATAAGAACCATAACCACCTTCGTAATCTTTTAAATAATGTGAATCACCGTTATCTCTGGAGTCCCAGAAGTAAGCGATTCCCGTACTTGCCGGATTTTCGAATAGAAAACTTTTTAAATGAAGGGCAGAAGGATAGGGGTTACCTATTAAAACACTTTTTTCATTTTTAATAAGCACTTTTATTTCTCCGTCATTTGGTAAACCTCTAAAATCATAGCGTTGCCTGTTTCCGGGGTTGTTTTCTACTCCATTTATAATCGTGTGGTCGCTGCCGTTCACACCTTTCATGGTAAATCCTTGCCCTGGTGCTACATCAAAATTAACTCCCACGTGCTGCCAGTCAGTGTACTCACTTCCCGAGTATTTGTAAATCCAGCGACTGGAAATTTTTAAAGGATTTGCCCTGCCTTCTAAATCGTTTGTAACGAGAACCGATTTACTTCGAGTTTGTGTTTTGGGTTGGAAAATTACCGCTCCAAATTGATTAGCGCTTATATTATCTGTAATCGGCAGCGCCCAGTAGTTATAATCAAAAGCATTAGAGGTGCCTTCCTGGAAAACGGAGAGCCAACCATTCCCCGAATTTTTATTAGTGCTTTTTTCACCCTGCAATAATTGTGATTCCTTTCGCAGGTAAATACTGGCTTCGGTATCAGGAGAATTATTCTTTTTTAGCGAAATATCGTCTTCAACATATAGAAACCGGTCACTAAGATAGATATAAGAATCCCCGGTTATGGAAGGAGAAATATGCAGTTGCGCATTTCCGTGGTAAAAAGATAAAATAAAAGCTAAGAAGTAAATTTGCCTCATAATTCCTGTAACTTTGCTGTAAATACAAGAACCGTTATTTTTAACAGCTTTAAAATAAGGGATAACAGGTAAAAAAATGAACAATTCTCAAGTTATAAATACAATTTTGATAGTGTTTGGCGGCGGACTTCTAATCTATGCCATTGCTGCTGAAGGTGCTCACGCTTACTTTAAGATCATTGGTTTAATTACAATTATGTTGGGGCTTTATCGTGCAACCAATTTTTGGGTAGAGACAAAAGATGATCATAAAGAAGAAGAAAATAAAGAATAATGGAGCTGAAAAAAGGTGATAAGGTCGCAGTTTTAGATGATGTGCTGGAAGGCTATGTAATAAAAGCCGGAGCCGGAAAAGTCTATATTGAAACTACCGATGGTTTTGAAATGGAGTTTACCGAAGAGGAATTGGTGAAAATAGAAAGACCTATTGAAGCTTTATCTGAAGACGTGGATTTTGACAAGGTTTTAGCGGAAAAAAAGCTGCCTCCAAAACCAAAGTCACAGCGAATAAAGCCGAAAGAAAGAAACCTGCCGCCAATGGAGGTAGACCTGCATATAGAAAAACTAACCAGGTCTTCTCGTGGGATGAGTAATTATGATATACTTAACCTACAAATGGAAACCGCTAAAAGGAAATTGGAGTTTGCAATTAGCAAACGAATACAGAAAATTGTTTTTATTCACGGGGTAGGCGAGGGTGTTCTAAAAGCAGAACTCGATTTTTTCCTGGGTCGCTACGACAACCTAAAATTCTATGACGCCGATTACCAAAAATACGGTCTGGGAGCTACAGAAGTTTATATTTTTCAAAATGCTTAGTTAGTAGTAGTTTCTTCGTTTTCTTCCTCATTTTCCTCTTCTGCATCCAGTAATTCTTGTTGCCGGTTTGTTAGTAGTTCAAAAGGAATATTATTTACAACAAGTCTTCCTAAATTATAAGAGTCAAAACGAATATCTTCCCCGCTGCCATCCTGGCGAATTAGGTTAAAATCTTCGATTACTATATTAGACCTATAATCTCTGTTAATAGAGTGGTCTAGTTGAAGCTCGTGTTCAAAACTAATTTCGCTAAGTTCTTTTTTTCGGTAATTCGCAACACCATCATCGGCAATTATCAAAGATCGTGGGTCTATATTTCCTGCTTCTACTTCAGATTGTCTTACCTCGTGCCGGGTTAAAACACCATCGTTATCATCGTCAGGGTCTAGATAATCGGGAAGATTATCTTCACCATCGGTATTCAAAAAGCCTTCTTCTGTGGTTGGTTCTCCCGGGTTCGCAGTTATTTCACTTTCTGTCGGAACATTATCATTATCGTCATCAATATCTAAATAATCAGGAATGCCATCGCCATCGGTGTCCAGGTGATTTCCTCCATCGGGATCATAGCCTTCCTCAGCATTAAGTAAGCCATCGCCGTCGGCATCTGCATCCAAAGCAAGATCGTTGAAACTGGTAGTTATCGTCACAGTTCCCCCGGCAGAAACATATTCTTCTAGTACCCGTGGAGATCCTGGCGGTACTCCCTGGCAAAAATAATCTCTTCCGTTTATTTCCCCGTCGTAGATTCTATACACCAACCTGTTACCTTCTCCCGAAAGATTAATTTCTATAGGTTCATCATTTACATCTAAGGTTAGAATTCTTTGCGTAAGTGTATCGTTTAGTCTGTTATCATCTAATTCCAGAGACATGGATTCGTATACATCTTCATTATTAACTACCCAAAGTACTTTTTTGCCGTCAATTTCGCATAAGCTTAGATCGCTGTCTTCCAGGTCAAAACTGGTTACGGTAATATCGCCATCGTCACAGGAGTAAAGCGCAAAAGAAAATAATAGGGCTGCAAAGATCTTTTTCATAGGTGTACGTATATTCAAACTGAAACAAAAATAGCGGAATTAAGAATTCTTAGGGCAGGTTCTTTTAAATAATTTTATTTCGTTTAATTTTGCGGCGATGAAAAATGTATACCTAGATTCTGCCGCAACCACGCAAATGCGTGACGAAGTAATTAACCGAATGACCTCTGTGATGAAAGAGGTTTATGGAAATCCTTCTTCTACCCATTCTTTTGGAAGATCTGCTAAATCTTTAATTGAGCAGGCGCGTAAAACCGTAGCCGGTTATTTGAATGTAAAAGCTTCAGAAATAGTGTTTACTTCTGGCGGGACCGAAGCCGATAACCTGGCTTTAAATTCTGCCGTTCGCGATCTTGGGGTAAAGCGCATAATAACTTCAAAAATAGAGCACCACGCAGTTTTGTATACCGTAGAGCAGCTTCAGGATTGTTTTGATGTAGAGGTAGTTTATGTTGATCTGGATTCCTGCGGAAATGTGAAAGATGATCATTTAGAAGAATTACTGAAAACTTCAGATAAAAAGACGCTGGTAAGCCTGATGCACGTAAATAACGAGATTGGGAATAAACTGGATATTAAAAAAGTAGGGCAACTTTGCAAAGAAAACGGCGCCATTTTTCATTCAGATTGTGTACAATCGGTAGGGCATTATGATCTTGATTTTAGTGAAATCCCGGTAGATTTTACCGCGGTGAGCGCTCATAAATTTCACGGCCCAAAAGGTGTGGGATTTGCTTTTATTAGAAAAAACAGCGGATTAAAACCACTTATTTTTGGAGGAGAGCAGGAGCGTGGCCATCGTGCCGGCACAGAAGGGGTTCATAATATTGTAGGCCTGGAAGAAGCTTTAAAACTATCTTTAGATAATTTAGCCGAAGAAAAAGCCTATATAAGTGATCTAAAAGCTCATTTTATTTCAAAATTAAAAGCTGAAATTCCAGGGGTGAAATTCAACGGAGATTGTTCCGATCTTGAAAAAAGTACCTATACGCTGGTAAATGTATGTTTGCCGGTGCCCCAGGATAAAGCGCTAATGCTTTTATTTCAATTAGATCTAAAAGGTATTGCCTGTTCTAAGGGAAGCGCCTGCCAAAGCGGTAGTGATAAAGGTTCTCACGTGTTAAATGCATTTTTAGAGGAAGAAGACCTCAAAAAACCATCGGTACGGTTTTCATTTTCGCGATTTAATACCAAAGAAGAGCTGGACTACGTGGTAAAAACACTTAAAGAGTTTATTGAATCTTAAAGTCTTTTGTGAAGCTGACCTGAGTCATACTTTATAGACTTTAATCGCTGTTACTTTGCAGCATTAATTGCCCGGTTTTGGGATTAAAATTATAAAGTAATGGCAGATAATCACGAATACCAGGTAGACCTAACCTGGAAAGAAGACCGAAAAGGAGAAGTTTCCTCTCCCTAATTAACCGACACCATTGAAACCGCCACTCCGCCAGATTTTCCTAAAGGAATGCCCAACATTTGGTCTCCGGAACATTTTCTGGTTGCTGCGGTAGAAAGTTGTTTGATGACCACCTTCCTGGCTATTGCTGAAAATTCTAAACTGGAGTTTATCAGTTTTAAATCTACGGCAATAGGGAAATTGGATAAAGTTGAAGGTAAATTTCAAATGACAGAAATTATACTGAAACCGGTTTTGGAAATCACCGACGAAAATAATGCTGAAAGAGCAAAACGCATCATAGAAAAGAGCGAAAAAGCCTGTTTGATCTCCAATTCTATAAAAACGAAAATTACTCTGGAATCTGAGATTGTAATTGCTTCTGTAGGAGTATAGTGATATTATCGTCATGATAATCGGGAGAAGCAGTCTTTTATTAGAAGTGTCTGTTCACCATGTCATCCTGAACTTGTTTCAGGATCTAGTTTATTTATATCCGGAATGACGTTTGAATGCAATATTCAAGTACAGGTTGCCATGTCGGCTATCGCCTCTTCGCAATAACGACTTAACCACAAACCGATAACTGATAACCGAAATCAAAACAATGTTTTCCTAAAACAATAATTGTTGGTATCTTTGCAGCCCTAAAAATCGTTTAACTTCTACAGAAACAGGCAGGTGTATGAATACAAAGAAGGTCGCATTTTATACCTTGGGTTGCAAGCTCAATTTTTCAGAAACTTCTACCATTGCAAGATCTTTTAAAGATGAAGGTTTTAAGCGTGTGGAATTCAATGAAGAAGCTGATATCTATGTGATCAATACCTGTTCGGTTACCGAGAATGCCGATAAACGCTTTAAAACCATCGTAAAACAAGCGCAAAAAGTGAACGAAGATGCGTTTGTGATTGCCGTGGGTTGCTATGCGCAATTGAAACCAGAGGAACTTGCCGATGTAGATGGAGTAGATTTAGTGCTTGGAGCGACTGAAAAATTTAAAATCACCGATTATCTTAACGATCTTTCTAAAAATGATATGGGGGAAGTTCATTCCTGCGAAATTGATGAAGCCGACTTTTATGTAGGCGCTTATTCTATAGGAGACAGAACCCGCGCATTTTTAAAAGTGCAGGATGGGTGTGATTATAAATGTACTTATTGCACAATACCTTTGGCTCGTGGAATTTCACGAAGCGATAAACTGGAAAATGTTTTGACTAATGCCGCTGAAATTTCAGCAAAGGGAATTAAGGAAATTGTACTTACCGGAGTAAATATTGGAGATTACGGAAAAGGAGAATTCGGTAATAAAAAGCACGAACATACTTTTCTTGATCTGGTGAAAGCTTTAGATGAGGTAAACGGTATTGAACGTCTAAGAATCTCTTCTATTGAACCTAATCTACTGAAAAACGAAACCATAGATTTTGTAGCCGATAGTAATACATTTGTGCCTCATTTTCATATTCCATTGCAAAGTGGAAGTGACGCTTTGCTTAAATTGATGAAGCGTCGTTATATGAGTTCGCTTTATACCGATAGAGTGGCGCAAATTAAACGAGTAATGCCCAATGCATGCATTGGTGTTGATGTTATTGTTGGCTTTCCCGGGGAAACCGAAGAACGCTTCCTGGAAACCTATAATTATTTAAATGAATTAGATATTTCTTACCTGCACGTTTTCACTTATTCTGAGCGCGATAATACTCCTGCAGCAGAAATGGAAGGTGTGGTTCCTACTAAAGTTAGAAAAAAGCGTAGCAAAATGTTGCGTGGACTTTCAGCTAAAAAGAGAAGGGCGTTTTACGAAAGTCAGCTAGGAAATACCTGTACCGTACTTTTTGAAGGGGAAAATAAAGAAGGATACATTCACGGCTTTACAGAAAACTATGTAAAGGTGAAAGCACCCTGGGATCCTGCATTGGTAAATACACTTCATCAAATAGAACTGACTTCAATTGACGAAGATGGAATGGTTAGGTTTGAATTTGCTTCAGAAAAAGTAGCGGTTTAAATATTTATTCCTACCGGTAAAAGGTCCTTATATTTTCTTCTGTTCTTGCGCATGAATTTTGCAACGTCTGGACTGGTAGGCATCACGCGGGTATTTCGATCTTTAATTTCTTCTAAAACCGCTTCAATAAAAATATCCATGTAACCTTCTTCCTTTAGCGATTCAGGCATAAAAACCTTGGTAAGGAATATTTTTCGTTCCTGTTGTGAGTATTCTATTGTGGCAAGTTGCTCCTTAATTGTGGTTTCAAATTGTCTTAAGAACTCATTATCGGTAATTATAATCTCTTCAGCATTCATCATTTCTCTTTTTTCTGTTATAAACCTTTAAGACAGCATATTTTTATCGCCAATAGCGATATAGTTTAGCTAGTAAATTTTTTTTTGGATGGTTATTGTAAAGGTAGTTAAATAAAGCCTTCGTAACTGAAATATTAGCAGTAATAGGTAAAATTAAAGGCTTTAAAAATTTGTCCATTATTTTTAATCTTTCAATTGTGAAAGCCAAATAAATAGCAGTAATTTTGATAAGTAAATTTACGGCTTTAGGCCAGTTTGTAGTGTTATATACTTGTTAAAATGACTGAAGAGAAGGAGTTGATTCATGTTTATTTTATGCCGGGAATGGCTGCAAATTCATCCATTTTCGAAAATATAAAACTTCCGGAAGATCATTTTAAAATGCATTTTTTAGAATGGATTATTCCCCAAAGAGATGAAAGCCTAAAAAGTTATGCTCTGCGTATGAATAAATATGTAAAGCACGAAAATGTAGTCTTGATTGGAGTATCTTTTGGCGGGGTTATTGTGCAGGAAATGGCAAAGAGTCTTGACCTAAAAAGGCTTATCATTATTTCTAGCGTAAAATGTAGAGAAGAATTGCCAAGGCGTATGCGATACGCCGCCAGTACAGGTTTATTTAAACTTATACCTACAAGTTTGTTAGATTATGTAGATCATTTTGAAAAAATTGCGGTAGGAGATTTTATAAAAAAAAGGGCGAAACTTTACCGGCAGTATCTTTCAGTTAGAAATCAGCGTTATCTGGATTGGGCCATAAAAAATATGGTTTTATGGAATTGTGCCAAAGCCCGGGAAGGGATTATTCACATCCACGGGGATAAAGACGAGATCTTCCCGATTAAATATATTTCAGATTGTATTACAGTAAAAAACGGTACCCATATAATGATTTTAAATCGCTATCGTTGGTTTAATAAGTACCTGCCCCAATTAATACTTTCAGGAAAAATAGAAGAAGAAAATAAAAAATAAATTAATTGCTATGAAAATTTTAAAATCTGCTTTAGTAATAGTGGGACTATTTACTATCGTGTTCCTTAGTATCCAGGCCACCCAACAGTCGCCTGATGGTAGTGAAGAGAAAGCATCTGAAACTGCTGAAACTGCCAAAAAAGACCGGCCGGTAAAAGATTATAATATTTATGCGCTGCCAATGCCTGAAAACGTAAATTTTGCCGGGGAAGAGGTGCCTTTAGACGATCCGGATATTTACGAAAGAATGGATAGGGAATTGTTGGTAAATACTTATTGGCAATCTAATGCGCTGCTTTTAATTAAACGCGCAAATAAATACTTTCCAATCATTGAACCTATTTTGAAGGAAGAAGGCGTGCCAGATGATTTTAAATACCTGGCTGTAATTGAAAGCGGTTTAACCCAGGCGGTTTCTCCTGCCGGTGCCAGGGGGTTCTGGCAAATTATGGAAGGTACCGGGAAAGATTATGGACTGGAAATTAATGATAATGTAGACGAACGTTACCATATTGAAAAGTCTACCCGTGTAGCCGCCGATTATCTTAAAAAATCTAAAGAAAAATTTGGTAGCTGGACAATGGCGGCTGCCGCGTATAATGCGGGGAATAGAGGAGTTGAAAGACAGTTGGAACGCCAAAAAGTTGATGATTATTATGAATTACTGCTTGGAGAAGAAACAGGTAGGTATATGTTCAGAATTTTGGCATTAAAAGAGATCTTAAGCAACCCACATCAGTACGGATTCAATTTTGAAGACAAACATCTTTATAAAAACATCCCCACTAAAACCGTTAAAGTAGATACGGTAGTAAATGATTTTGCCGATTTTGCGAAACATTTTGATATCAACTACAAGATTTTAAAAATTCATAATCCCTGGTTAAGGGAAGCGCATTTAAACAATGCTTCGCGAAGAGAATATGAAATCAAGATTCCTGAAGAAGATACTTATACTGCTGTGAAATAAATGGATTACTTCCTGGATAATATTTGGTGGATCTTGTTATCTGCCAATTTTCTAATCGTTTTTATAACGGCCGGTTACGAATTAATGCACTTTAGGGAGCCGGTGAAAAGTATTTCCCTGATTTTCGCCCTATTTGTTCTGCCCGTAGTAGGACTTTTGATCTATTACTTTTTTGCCCAGGAGTTTAGAAAAAGCAAGTTATTTAATAGAAAGAAGCTCTATGATCAAAAGATAATTCAGCATTGGGAAGATAAATTAATGCTGAAAGAGCAAGATCTTATTGACAAAAAACAGGATTTTATAGCGGGAAAAATAAAACTGGTTAGTTTACTTCAGAATAACCAAAAAAAGCCGGTTACCTTTAAAAATAAAGTCACAGTCCTTATAAACGGTGAAAATAAGTTCTCAGCCTTATTTGAAGATATTAAAAATGCCAAACACCATATTCATATTGAATATTATATTTTTAATAGTGGCAGAATAGGCAACCGACTCATTTTATTGCTTTGCGAAAAGGCCGAAGAAGGGGTGAAAGTAAGGGTAAGTTATGATTTTGTAGCTAGTAGGCTTTCTTCTAAGGCGGTGAAGAAAATGAAGTCCTGTGGCATTGAGATTTATCCGTTCATGCCCGTTTGGTTTCCAAACCTAACCCGTAAATTAAATTACCGAAATCATCGAAAAATGGCAATTATAGATGGTAATATAGGGTTTGTAGGCGGAATTAATATCTGCGATGAATATGTGAATTTTGAAGAAAACCCCAAAGAAAAACTTTTCTGGAGAGATACACATTTAAGAATTATGGGGCACGCTGTAAAATCCTTACAGGCCCAATTTCTATTAAATTTTAATTTTATTAGTGGAAAAGAACTTAAGGTAGAAGATAATCTTTTTCCGAAAATAGATATTCCAGAAAGAACTGCGGTGCAAATAGCCGCCAGCGGTCCCGATACCGATTGGCAGAATATTATGGAAGCTATTCTAATAGCCATCAATACCGCTGATGAATATATTTATATCACCACGCCTTATTTTATCCCTAACAACCAAATTCTTACCGCACTTTGTATGGCGAGTAGAATAGGAGTGGAGGTAAAAATAATTATCCCCGAAATAGGAGATTCTGTGATCGCGCGTTATGCTACTAATTCTTATATCGAACAATTACTGGAATCTGGAGTGCAGGTTTTTCATTATCATAAAGGAATGGTTCACGCCAAAACTATGGTGGTAGATGGGGTTTTAACCAGTATTGGTTCCTGTAATCTGGATAATCGTAGCTTTGATATTAACTTCGAAATTAATGCTTTTCTCTATGACGAAGAGGTGGCTAAAGAAATGACTGAAGTTTATAAAAAAGACCTGAAGGAAACTACAGAGCTAATTTTAGTAGATTGGATGCAGCGACCCGCCTTAGAAAAAATAAGGGAAGCCCTTGCCAGACTTTGGGCACCGCTACTATAGAGTTATCTTTTTTTATATCTACCCCAAGATGATTTTTTGTAATTTAATCTATAGAATTAGTAAAAAGAATTATTCCGGGGAGATACCGTTGAATTGGACAGGGATCTTATCTTGTGAATTCCCGATTAGATTATTGGTGATCGCTGAATTGATCGCTTCATAATTAAGCTGGAAAGACTTTTCCTTAGAGATATTATAAGGATGAAATACACTCCTTTTAATATTCATAATCTGTTTGTTACCCGCAATTAAATAGCAGGTCGGCAGTCCTAATGAATGTTTCATGTTTTCTACCACATACGAATGTTTGTTGGTAGTTTCATCTACATACAACACCTCGATATGAGAATTAAACTTTTTTGATAGTTCTTTAGCGGTTTCTCTCTTATCCCAGAATAGCATTACAAAATCTATTCTGTCCTGGTATTTTTCTGCCAGCTCGTTGAGTGCAGGTATTTCTCCTTTTCCGGGAATGCACCACGAAGCGTATGTTAGTAAATAGACGGGTTTTTTAAAATCATATAGCGCAACTTCTTTTCCTCTAAGATTTAAGAATTTAAAGTTATCTATATATGTTCCTTTCAGTTTAGTTTCTACCAGTGTATCAAATAGATTTTCAGCTTTTTCAAATTCCCGGTGCCTGTAGGCTGCTTTCGCTTCTTTATTATACTTAGGTAGGTGCATAACAAGTGCATCAGAGAAAAAAAGCTTGTCGCTTTTCTCTGTTTGGGCTTGAATATTTAAGCCAAAAATTATAAAAAAGAGGAGTAAAAATCTCTTCATGCACTTTGTTTCGTTATATCAAAACAAAGATAGTTTAGAAGAAAGGAGCATTGAAATTTTATCGTTAAGGGGTCAATATTTCGGCTAAAAGTTTTTGAATTATCAACGAAAGCAGAATTTAACTAAAATTATCTTAAAATTAAATTTTCTTCATTTGTTGCTTCATCATCTTTATCTGGTCCTTTAGCATCCCGTGCTTATCCAGCTTTTTAGCTTCGGCAAGTAAATTGGTGGCTTCTCTTTTTCGGCGTTTGGTCATCGCGATGCCGGCAAGGTTTAGTTTTGCCATTGCCAAATCCTGATCCATTGCAAGACCTAATTTAATAGCACGTTTAAAGAATTTTTCAGCCTGCGTAATATTGGTTTGAGAAACCATTAACCCATGTAAATACCAGTAGTAACCCTGCTGCTTTTGGGTAAGCGCAGTTTCCGGATTTTTTATTTTATCCAACCATTTCTTTGCACCCGGGAAATCTTGTTTTCTTAGTCGCAAGAAAGCAAGTAATATCATTTCGTTTTTAAAATACAGGAACACAAAAATTAAGGAAAGTAGAATGAACATAATGCCATTGCCAATATTTCCTTCTATAAACTGCCAAATGGCAAGGCCTAAAACTGCTCCCGCTAAAACTAACTTGATATTCTTATTAAACATATAATGCATTTATTTTGGAAGCGGCAAAGGTAAGAAAAACAATTAAAAATAATTTAAATTACCTCTTGTAATAGTTAAAAAGCTTTGTATATTTGCACGCAGTTTTACAGAGAGCTATAAAAACGATTATTCAGAAGATTTAAAGATATTTAAAATGAAAAGAACGTTTCAACCATCCAAGAGAAAAAGAAAAAACAAGCACGGTTTTCGAGAAAGAATGGCTAGTGCAAACGGAAGAAAAGTCCTCGCTAGAAGAAGGGCTAAAGGCAGAAAGAAAATATCAGTCTCTTCTGAAAACAGACATAAGCACTAATGAGAATTAGGTTTTAAAATATTTAAAGGTGTTACTTTCTTAGTAACGCCTTTTTTTATATCCAAACGCTTCCTTACTTTTATGTTTAATATGCTACAATCCAAGAAAAATGCCTAAAAACAACAACCTTAAAAGTATCCTGATTATTGGCTCCGGGCCTATTATTATTGGTCAGGCCTGCGAATTTGATTATGCCGGAACTCAATCCTTACGTTCGTTACGCGAAGATGGGATAGAAACTATCCTGCTTAATTCCAATCCGGCAACGATAATGACAGATCCGTCTATGGCAGATCACGTTTATCTAAAGCCTTTAACCACCAAGTCTATTATTGAAATCCTTAAAAAGCATCCCAATATAGATGCTGTTTTACCTACAATGGGAGGACAAACAGCGCTAAACCTCTGTATTGAAGCCGATGAAAAAGGAATTTGGGAAGATTTTGGAATCAAATTAATTGGAGTAGATATAGATGCGATCAATATTACCGAAGATCGCGAGAAGTTTAAACAGCTTATGGGAAGAATTGGAATTCCCGTTGCACCTGCGAAAACTGTAACTTCTTATCTTCAGGGGAAAGAGGTTGCACAGGAATTTGGTTTTCCTTTAGTAATTAGAGCCTCTTTTACTTTGGGTGGAAGTGGAGCTTCTTTTGTACACGGCCCCGAGGAGTTTGATGAAATGCTTACTTATGGATTAGAAGCTTCACCAATTCACGAGGTGTTAATAGATAAAGCTCTTTTAGGTTGGAAGGAATATGAATTAGAACTGCTTAGAGATAAGAACGATAATGTGGTAATTATTTGTTCTATAGAAAATATGGATCCTATGGGAATCCATACCGGGGACTCAATCACTGTAGCACCGGCAATGACTTTAAGTGATACTACGTACCAGCGTATGCGTGATATGGCCATAAAAATGATGCGTAGTATTGGTGATTTTGCCGGTGGATGTAATGTGCAGTTTGCGGTAAGTCCAGATGAAAAAGAAGATATTATTGCGATAGAGATTAACCCTAGGGTTTCCAGGTCTTCGGCTTTGGCTTCTAAAGCAACAGGATATCCAATTGCGAAAATTGCAACAAAACTGGCAATTGGTTATAACTTAGATGAACTGGAAAACCAGATCACTAAATCTACTTCAGCTTTATTTGAACCTTCTTTGGATTATGTGATCGTAAAAATTCCGCGTTGGAATTTCGATAAATTTGAAGGCGCAGATCGCACTTTAGGCTTGCAGATGAAGTCTGTAGGAGAAGTGATGGGAATTGGGCGTTCTTTCCAGGAAGCACTTCATAAAGCCACACAATCACTTGAGATTAAAAGAAACGGACTTGGAGCTGACGGAAAAAGCTATACCAAGTACGACGAAATTATAGAAAAACTTACTTACCCAAGCTGGGATCGAGTTTTTGTGATTTATGATGCCATTCAGGCGGGAATCCCGCTTAGTCGTATTCACGAGATCACTAAAATAGATATGTGGTTCTTGCGCCAATACGAAGAGCTTTACGCTTTAGATGTAGAGATCTCTAAATTTGATAAAGAGTCATTACCTAAAGACTTGTTACTCGAAGCAAAACAAAAAGGTTTTGCCGATAGGCAAATAGCCCATATGCTGGACTGTTTAGAAAGTGAGGTTTACAATAAGCGTGTTGATTTAGGTATAAACCGGGTGTATAAACTGGTGGACACTTGTGCAGCTGAATTTAAAGCGGAAACGCCTTATTATTACTCAACTTTTGAAGCAGAAATTGAAACTCCAGATGGCAAACGTTATGTAGATAACGAAAGCAAGGTGAGTGACAGGAAAAAGATTGTAGTGCTTGGTTCTGGTCCAAACAGGATAGGCCAGGGAATTGAGTTTGATTATAGCTGTGTTCACGGTGTTTTAGCCGCTTCAGAATGCGGTTATGAAACCATTATGATCAACTGTAACCCTGAAACGGTTTCTACCGATTTTGATGTAGCCGATAAGCTTTACTTTGAACCTGTTTTCTGGGAACATATTTATGATATTATCCGTCACGAAAAACCTGAAGGGGTAATTGTGCAGCTGGGAGGTCAAACTGCTTTAAAACTTGCAGAAAAATTAGACCGCTACGGAATCAAAATTATGGGAACCAGTTATGAAGCTTTAGATCTTGCTGAAGATCGCGGAAGCTTCTCAAAACTGCTTCAGGATAATGATATTCCTTACCCTGAATTTGGAACTGCCGAAACTGCAGATGAAGCCCTGACACTAGCCGATGAACTTGATTTTCCAATCCTGGTAAGACCTTCTTATGTATTGGGTGGCCAGGGAATGAAAATCGTGATCAATAAAGATGAGCTTGAAGAAACAGTGGTAGATCTTCTAAGGAAAATTCCGAATAATAAACTATTGCTTGACCATTATTTAGATGGCGCTATAGAGGCTGAAGCAGATGCAATTTGCGACGGGGAAGATGTTCACATTATAGGAATAATGGAGCATATTGAACCTTGCGGAATCCACTCTGGAGATTCTAATGCCTTGCTACCTCCTTTTAACCTTGGAGATCTTGTGATGGAGCAAATTAAAGACCATACCCGTAAGATCGCTTTAGCGCTTAACACGGTTGGTTTGATCAATATTCAGTTTGCGATAAAGGATGATATGGTGTATATCATTGAGGCCAATCCAAGAGCATCCAGAACAGTTCCATTTATCGCGAAGGCTTATAAAGAACCTTATGTGAACTATGCGACCAAAGTGATGCTTGGTGAAAAGAAAATCAAGGATTTCAAATTTAATCCCCAGTTAGAAGGTTATGCAATAAAACAACCGGTATTTTCTTTCAATAAGTTTCATAAGGTGAATAAGCAACTTGGACCCGAAATGAAAAGTACAGGAGAAAGTATTCTTTTTATTGACAGCTTGCGTGACGATGAATTCTACGACCTGTACAGTAGAAGAAAAATGTATTTGAGTAAATAAGAATTAGCATATAAAGAATATAGGCTATCTGAAAAGATTTTATAAATCGTCATTCTGAACTTGTTTCAGAATCTAAGATGTTGATAGTTCAAACATGCTAGAAGCTGAAACAAGTTCAGCTTGACGAAGCCAGGTCTTTTTAGTCAACACAATAAATCAAGAAACCTACAAGGTGTTTAAACTTTGTAGGTTTTTCTAACTTAAATAAATAACCTCTCAGGATTTTAATTATAACTAATGAAAGAAATTGTACTAATAATTGGTGGGATTTACGGCACCTTGGCCTTAGTTTTTGGTGCTTTTGGAGCCCACGCTTTAAAGAAGCGTTTTTCTGAAGATCAACTAAAAAGTTTTGAAACAGGAGTGAAATACCAAATGTACCACGCGATTATGCTTATAATTTCCGGAATTGTTTTTCCGTTCATTGGTGTTTCCCAGCAGCTTATTGCCTGGTTTTTTATGATTGGAATATTCCTGTTCTCCTTTAGTATTTATGGTTTGACGCTAAGTGCTTCAGCAGGAAAAAAGATAAAAATTCTTGGACCTATCACCCCGCTAGGTGGTCTTCTTTTAATTCTCGGCTGGATCTTTTTCACAATAAGTATCGCTGAAATTGCAAGCTATCTTTAAATATTTTAAAATATGAACGTCACCCTGAACTTGATTCAGAGCTTGCTCCGAAATTTATTCGGAGGTCTAATTTAATGATATCTCCATTATTGAGTAAATCGTCATGCTGAACTTGTTTCAGCATCTAACAAGAATCAACATAAAAACTTACATCTAAGCAATATTTTCTAAAGTTTCCGCTTTGGAAACCCGTTTTCTATATTTTTCCGCATAAAAAGCGATTAATAACAATTGCAAAGAATGGTAGATCATAATAGGTAAAAGTAAAAGTCCTGTATTTGCTGAATTTCCGAAGATCACTTTTACCATTACAGAACCGTGAACCAGCGATTTTTTAGTGCCGCAAAATTGAGCGGTTATTTTATCTTTTAAACTGAAACCTAAAAAATTACAGAGTAAACCAAGTCCAAAATATACCACAAAGAATAGCAAAACAACTATGGCGGTTAATTTCAATAAATCCTGAGTTTCTACACTGCTAAATATATTGGAAGAGAACGAGTTACTGAAGCTGGAGTAAACAATTAGTATAATTGTTGTTTTGTCTAGCAAGCCCAATTTTTTGCTGTGTTTCCGGGCGAAATCACCAAGAAATTTCTGCAGGATTAACCCAAGAATTAACGGGATAATTATCTGCCAGCATAATTTTATAAGTACATCTAAAAATTCAAAATCAGCGCTTCCACTAAGAAAGAAACTCAACCAAATTGGTGTTGCAACTATCCCGATGAGTCCCGAAAGGCTAGCGTTAAAAATTGCGGTTGGTAGATTACCTTTAGCCAGGGATACCATAACTATTGAAGACGAGACCGTGGAAGGAAGGGTTCCGAGGAAAAATAAAGCGATCCATAGATCTGAACCTGTTCCATTCTCAAAAAGCGGTAAACAAAGCAAGGTTAGTAAAGGAAATACCACGAACGTGGCCAATTGGATCACAATATGAACCTTGTAATTTAAAAAGCCCAATTTAAATTCTGCGGGAGATAATTTTAATCCGTAGAAGAAAAAAATAAAACCAATCCCAATATCGGTGATGGTCTTGAGCGGCAAGAGCACAATTCCTTCAGGAAATAAATAGGCGATTATTATCGCTAAAAAGATTGCCGCTATAAACCCGTTAAACTTCAATGGCTAGTTTATTTTTCGATTTTAACCTTATAATTTTCCAGTAAATGCACATATTCTTCTGAAGAAAAATCGGTTTCATGGAATTCTTTTTTCCGGTTCAGCTTCATCTTATTTCGTTTTATACTTTTCGCAAAACGCCGTATATCGTGATCGTTGGTGAGAATAAGCCCGGGCACCTGTAAAGACTTTCCATCTTCATCTTTGGCAACCATGGTGAAATAAGACGAATTACAATGTTTTATCTCGCCGGTCCTAATATTTTCGGCTTCAACACGAATCCCAATTACCATAGAACTATTACCCACGTAATTTACCGAAGCCTTCATAGTTACTAATTCGCCAATTTCTATGGGTTTCAGGAAATCTACGGTATCCACACTAGCGGTTACACAATAGGCGCCAGAATGCTTAGATGCGCAGGCAAAAGCAATGCGGTCCATAAGAGACAGCACATAACCTCCGTGAATTTTTCCGTTGAAATTTGAATGAGAAGGCAGCATTAATTCTGAAATGTCTACCTGGGAATCTTTTACATGTTTAAAATGAGTCATAGTTTATCTATCTCTAAAGTGAGGGGATTGAGCTTCTTCTACTTCGGTTATAAAATATTTGGTATCGCCCCAAAAGAAAAAGGTGGCGTAGCGTTCCATATATTTCAACCTTACGTAATTGCCTTCGTTTTCCTGCAGGGCTTCAATGGCTTCCTGGTTATTATCTAAAACTGAAAATTGAAAGATTTGAGCGCCGCTAATTCCCTGGCTAATTTCGCCTTCCCAGGTTTTTGAAATAACCCCTTTTTTACTGAATTTTATAAGTTCACCACTTCTAGTACCTTCACTATAAGGCACAAAATAGATAAAGGCAAACCAGGCGATAAAGAGTAATACTATTACTCCCAAAATGCCAAAAAGCGTTTTTTTCATATTTATTTAATTATAAATTTTTTGAACAAATTCTTCTACTTTAGAAGGTTCAAGCCAACGAGTAATAATAACCAGTTTTTCCTTACGGTCTACAATAATAAAATTTCCGCCGAAACCTGCCGCATAAAAAATGTCTTTATCTACCTTCTCCCATTGACGTGGTCCATCGGCATTAAGCCACCACATATAACCGTAGTTCTCATTTGGAATAGAAGGCTGTACTGCTTCTTCAATAAGTTTTTCTGAAATTAATTGTTTGCCATCCCAGTTTCCGTTATTCATAAATAGCAAACCAAAACGTGCCATATCTTCGGTATTGATAAACATTCCGCCGCCGGAATGCCCGCCACCGCTTACCGATTGTATTTTGAAACCGTCTATGGTAGTCCAGGAATTTTCGTAGCCAAACCACCGCCAGGTTGAGGATGCATTAATAGGATCCATAATTTCTTCTTTTAAAACGCTGGGAAGAGGTTTTCTAAATACGTTTAATAAAGAATAAGCAAGCACATTCACCCGAACATCGTTGTATTTAAAATGCGTTCCGGGTTCATTAAGGTTTCGATTTCGCCAGTCATCTATTCCACCTTCTTTTGGTGGTCTATCGGCCCAATCGTAAGAACCCCAAAGTTCTCCGCTCCAATCGGAGTTTTGTTGTAGTAAATGTTTCCAGGTAATTTTGGAATTATGTTCACCTTCAAAAGTATCGTCCCATACGTAATTGATCACAGGATCTTCAAAATCGGCGATCAGGTTTTTGTCTAAAGCAAGCAGAGCAGTAGTAGAAAGAAAACTTTTGGTGACGCTAAATGTCATATCTACCCGTTTGATATCTCCCCATTTTGCGACGAGGTAGCCGTCTTTTAAGATCATTCCCGCCGGGCCACCGCGTCTTTTGGTAGGTCCTAAAATTTCGTGATAAGGTTCGTGTTGAAATCCTTTTAGAATAGCCTGTCTTAGATCTTTTGATTCTGAATATTCGTTTGCTTTAGCGAACTCAACAGCATCAGTGAAATCTAAATTATAAGCAGCCGCTTCTTTTTCCTGCCAGGCTCCACTTGCCGGGAAATAGATTTCCTGCGCAGAAATGTTCAGCGTAAAAAAGCTGATTAATAAAAGCTTGAAAATTGATCTTTTAACTACTTGCATATTAATTAAGGGTTTTATCTTCTTCAATTGGATCCTCATCTATCGCTGATAACATTTTAGGATCAATTTGTTTGCTGGCTTTAGCGCCTAGCTTTTTGAGTTTTTCTACCCGTCTAAGTAGATTTCCTTTGCCGGTAAGCTTTTTCATGGCGCCCTCGTAAGAATTTTGAACGGTTCCCAGCTGCCTACCAATTTTTGTAAGTTCTTCAGTTAAGGCAGTAAAAGAATCGTATAAAGCACCGGCCTGGGTTGCAATAGCAATGGCATTCTGTTTTTGTTTCTCGTTTTGCCACATGCTGTCTATGGTTTTTAAAACTGCGAGTAGAGTAGTAGGCGTAACAATAATAATATTCTTGTCAAAAGCTTCAGAATATAAGCCCGGGTATTCATTGGAAGCTACCGCAAAAGCGGCTTCAATTGGTATAAAAAGCAAGACAAAATCTGGGCTTTCCATCTGGTATAACTGGTGGTAGTTTTTACCACCCAGTTCGTTCACTCGATTGCGAATAGCGGTAAGATGATTTTTTAAATGTTGTTTTCTTTCAACTTCTTCGGTTTCATTACTATAGCGTTCGTAGGCGTTTAGCGAGACTTTAGAATCTACGATCATCTTTTTGTCGCCCGGGAGATTAATTACCACATCGGGCAAAACCCGGTTTCCGTCGGCATTGGTAAAACTTTGCTGAACGCTATATTCACTACCTTTCTGAAGGCCGCTGCGTTCCAGCACCCGTTCCAGTATCATTTCTCCCCAATTTCCCTGGGTTTTGGTATCGCCTTTAAGTGCTTTGGTAAGGTTCGTGGCTTCTTTGCTCATTTGCTCATTGAGTTCCTTTAAACCAATTATTTGCTGACGCAACATCGCGTGGCGGTCTATGCTTTCTTTATTTCCTTCTTCAATACGTTTTTCAAAATGCAGAATCTTCTCCTGTAATGGATTTAATATATTCTGAATATTCTCTTTATTCTGAAGTGTGAATTTTTCAGATTTTTGCTCCAGGATCTTATTGGCCAGGTTTTCAAATTCTTTTTCAAATTTTTCCTGAAGTTGTTCAACCTCGGCTTTTTGTTCTTTATTTCTAAGTTCTAGATTTTCAAATTCGGCATTTCTCTTAGTGAGTTCGTTGCTTAAAAAATCTTTTTCCCGGCGTATTTCTTCCCGTTCCTTTTCTAGTTTTTCAGTTTGAAGTTGTGCGCTATTTTTTAAATCTAATACTTCAGATTTAAAATTATTTAAATTATTGTTTAGTTGAGACTTAAGATCTTCTACCTGTAGTGATAGTTGATTATTTTTTTCCTGTAAAATAGCTTCGGTATTTTTGCTTTTTAAACTTGAAATAAGTTTTCCGAAATAGAGTCCTATAATAAGAGCCGCAAAAATTAAAGCGATGAGTAAATAATCGTTCATTGAGAAATAGCAGTTTCCTCAAAGATACTTATTTGCTGGAATTGTTCTAAAATTCCAGGCTTAGTTTGGTGGAAAATTTAATGGGGCAGTGAATTATTTTTTTTCTTCAAAATATTGAAAAGCGTCTATAATATCCAGATAAATACCGTCAAAATTAGCATTTACAATTTTACTTAGGTAAGAGTTTTCATTTCTGTAAATAAGATTTTTCCAATCTTCGTTCCAATAGGCTATTTTAAAATTCCCAGCCCATTGTGGGTTTTCTTCCACCAGCCAGCCAGGATGATTGCTGTTCCAGGTCTCTTCCCAGTAATACCGGTAATCCTCCGCTTCCCCAATAGACATATATGCGATTACAAGGCGATCACCGCCGTTCTTCTTCTTTTTTAACTGCTGGATTTCTTCAGCGGTAAAAGTCTCTTCGTTAAAAAACAGATCTAAAATAATAAGGTCGTAATTGGTAAAAGCAAGTTCAGAAATGAGTTCCTGTTTGCTGGGATATTCAGCGTAGTTAAGAATGTATAGAAAGTTTTTAACCTCTGAAAGCTTATTTATATCTGCTTTGTTTTCGTTATAAATTGGAGCGCTGGGAATTATATCTAATTCTCTTCTGGGCGCAGCAAAAGAAATATAATTATTCTCTTCATTAAGACTGTAAGAACGCTCAATGAATTCCGGAGTTTTACAATAATCTGTTACCAGTACTTTTTTACCACTGCTTTTTGCCGAATCCAGGTGTTTTTTCAAATAAATATTATCTGGAGTGGGTGTAGGTTTATTGAATTCGGGATAACCATAAAAGAGATCTTCCTGTCCCACCGCGTCTATAGCGTCTAAATAATCTACTGCGGGAAGTTCGTTTTCCTGGAATATAAGTTCGATTCCATTTTGAGGAATAACCAGGAAATTTGAATTTTCAGCTTTAGCAGTTTCACTTATTTCAATCACGAAATTCCGCATTTCATTCCGATAATCTATGGTGTCTTCCATATCCTGGGCGGTATTTTCCTGGCAGGAAAACAATAAGCAGCAAAGAATAAAGCAGGGAATGCGGAGTAAATTCATTTAAATATTCAAATTTCACACAAAGGTATATGAAATTGGAAAATGATAATTTTTTGATTTGATAAATTTTTATCTTAAAGACTATATTTTTTTAGTCTAATTGGTAATTCATTTGAAATTTTTCAAAAGGGAATTACTGGAAATAGATAGCTGTAGAGAAGACCTTAAACCTTTAGCTCCCACAATTGCTTATACCTATGCCGGGCAGGGAAGTTTTAGAAAAGCACTGGAATGGTCTGCCTGCGCAAAAGATTTTCCTTTGGTAGAAAGAATGCAGTGGTTTTATGCGCTAAAAAATTATGAAGAAGTAGAACGTTTATACGCGAATTATTCCGAAAAAAACAATCCAGAAGAAAAAGAAGCTATCCAGTCATTTATGGCCGAATACTATATGGGCCGCGGAGATATTGTTACCGCCTGGAAAATAGCCTCTAAATTACCTAATTCAACCAATAAAGAGAGATTAAGAACACAGCTTAACAAAGACGTTATTTATTTAAGTTCTGAACAAAAACGGCTATTGTTAAACGAATATCCATCGCTTTTTTACCCAGAAATTGCTGCGCAAATAAAGCAAGATCTCAGAATTACAGAGGGTGATTTTCTTAGAATAGGAAGCAATATTATTAGTGATAGGTTAGATCCTACTTCTTTTGGGACAGAAGCTACTTATGGACTTCGGGATAAGAAACTGCATCAGCATCAATTTGGTTTGAGCCAGTATAAAGCTTACGCAATTCCTTTTCAGGAGGAATTTGAAAATAATATAGATGAACATTTATACGGCTTAATTTACAGGTTTAAATCGCGTGAAAGAATAGAAAAGCTTAATTATGGTTTTGGCACTCGGCTGGAGTTTAAGGAAGCCGGGAAGGCTTACCTTCATTTGCAGGCTTCAGCTTCTATAGCAAAAGATAGTTTGTATAGTTCATTTCAAATTTCCAGGAAACCGGCTATTACAGGGCCCGCTTACGCCCTGGATATTTATCAAATCCAATTAAATATTTACGAAGAACTTCAGTTTAAAGAAAAATTTCAGGCTGTTTTCTACCTGGAAGGAAATCATTATAGTGACGATGTGCAAGATGTACAGGCTTTAACCAGTATTTCTATGGATATTAAGCTGAATAAAAGATCGAAATTCAGACCTTATTCTGAATTTTCTGGAATGCTCGGAAATTCCAGCAGACCCGACGGTTATCCTTACTGGACCTTAGATGAGCGCTTGTATGGTGGAATGGGTGTTGCTTATGAATATAAGAATAAACAGAACTTTTGGAAGATTAATCTGGATGCCGGATATTTTCTGGATACTTTTTCTGATGAGTTTCAGCGCTATCGCGGGAACGTGGTATGGCCGGTTTCAAAATACCTTCATTTTAATGCCCAGGCTGAATTTTACACGCTGAAAAATTTCTATTCCAACAATTTTACCTTCGGTCTAAAATATTTTCTAAAAGATAACTAGGGATTTATTTTAAAAGAAGCTGAAGCTTTATCGAAAATGATTAAACCTTCAGGAAAAACAGTAGAGAATGCTCCGGATTCCAGGAGTTCTTTTGGAGAACCCGTGGTAACTTTTTTATTCTGCATGAGAATAATCTTATCGCAAAGTTGAATGGCAAGATTTATTTCGTGAGAAGCGAAAACAATGGCTTTATTAGTTTTTCGGGTAAGCTTTTTTAGCAATTTAAGCACATAAGCTTTATGGTACAGATCTAAGTGCGTGGTAGGTTCGTCTAAGATAACCAAAGGCGTGTTTTGAGCAATGGCACGAGCTATCAATACTTTTTGTAATTGCCCATCGCTTAACTCGTAGCATTTCTTGTTTTGCAAATCTTCAATCCCAACATTTTGCAGGGATTTTTTAATTTGTCGTAGATCGTTTTTGCTTAGGCGGCCAATCCAGTTGGTATAAGGTTGCCGACCAAGAGCAACCAGTTCAAAAACACTTAAATTTTTAGAAATGGGTTGTTCGGTAAGTACAAGACTCACTAGAGAAGCTAGTTCTAAAGAATCAATTTGCTGAATTTGTTCATTTTTAACCAGGACTTTTCCCTTTAGCGCATCCTGAACTCCGCTTAAGGTGCGTAAAAACGTAGATTTTCCAACACCATTTACACCTATAACCGCAACCAGTTCTCCCTGGTTTACTTCAATATCAATAGCTTCAGCGATAATGGTTTTTTCAGTTTTAGTACTGTAACCAATATCCAGATTAATCGTCTTCAGGATGCTATGTTGTTCGGGTTGATCCACTTTCAGAATAAAAATTTACGTTTACGAACCAATAGCCAAATTACTACAGGTGCTCCAATTAACGAAGTTATGGCATTTATGGGTAAAGTATATTCCTGTCCCGGTAATTGAGCCGCAATATCGCAAATAAGCATTAGTGCCGATCCTCCCAAAATAACGGCCGGAACCAAAATTCTATGATTATTTACCGGGATTACCTGCCTTATTAAATGCGGAACCGCTAAACCTACAAAAGCAATTGGGCCGGCAAAAGCGGTAATACTCCCGGCAAGTAAGCTGGTAGCAATAATAATTATAAGTCGGTTTCTTGGTATGCTCACGCCAAGGCTTTTGGCATATTGTTCACCAAGAAGTAGGGTGTCAAGATTTTTTATGCAGGAAATAGCCAGGACCAATCCCACTAACCAAAACATTGCCAGTATGCCAACTTCATTCCAGGAAAGATCGCCTAAACTCCCAAAAGACCAGAAAATATATTGTTGTAATTGCGCTGCGGGACTAAAGTAGGAAAGAACACTGACTACTGCTGCAGTTAAGCTGGCAAACATCAGTCCGATTATTAAAATAGCCATGGTATCTCTAAGTCTTATTGAAGCTAGCATTACCGCAAGAAGCACCAATAAGCTTCCCAGGCTGGAGGCGACAACGAGGCTCCATTTAGATAATAAAATTCCGGCAAAAGCACCTCCAAAAACAGAAGCTCCCATTATTACAATGGCAACGCCCAAACTGGCACCGCTGCTTAAGCCCAAAACATAAGGTCCTGCCAACGGATTTCGAAAAAGGGTTTGCATTAATAATCCGCTAATGGCAAGTCCGGAGCCGGTTATTATTGCGGTGATTGCCTTTGGTAATCGATATTCAACAATTATATACCGCCAGGTTTCTTTAGAAACTTCCAGGTTGAAAATTGAAGCAAAAACATCTTTAAATGGAATATTTACCGAACCCAAACTTATATTTAAGAACCCAAGAACAATTACTCCTAGAAAAAGGAGCAAAAGCGGGACAACGTATTTCTGGGACTGCAACAAGGCCGATTATTTATTTCGGTGTAAATATCTGAAATAAAATGAGGAGATAAAATTAAAGAAGAATGATAATGGAATATTAGCTAATATCCATAATTATGAGAAGGTTTTCTTTTAATTTTTCAGAAGTCTGGGACGAAACCTTACCAATTTTTTTGACTAATCTTTTATTATCTATTGCTCTTAACTGATCTACCATAATATCACAATCTTTAGTGAGTTTTGCTGTGCCCTTTGGCAAGTGAACACGAAGAATATCAACATCTTTTTGAACATTTGTTGTAAGCGGACAAATTAAAGTGGAGGGATGATTAGAAGAATTCAATAAATTGGTTTGAATTATTATAACGGGTCTTTTTTTGCCAGCTTCGGTGCCAACCCGTGGATTTAAATCTGCTATCCAAATTTCAAATTGATTAATTTTCATAATCTATCTCCTCGAAATCCTTCAATACATTCATCGATTCCTTCTTAACCAAATATGATTCATCCTTAAGTTTTTGCGCTAAAAGTTTTCTGTTTTGATGAATATTATAATATTCGATAGCCTCGTTTATATAATTTTCTGTAGATTTCTTCAGTTCTGAAGATAATTTTTCAGTTTCTTCAAACACAGATTCTTTTATATTTATAGAAATAGTTTTCATTTTCAATACCTTAGCTTTTAAAGATAAATAATTTTATTCTCTTTTCTGTTCTTCTAAAGCCTTAAAAAACCTCTTTTCATAATCTGGAAGCAAGTTAGGATGGAAAATGGAAATGAGATCCTTAAGTACCAAATCCGGGCGTTGTGGGCCTAACTCGAAATAAAGAACACCACCGGTTTCGCCTTTGGTTAAACTTACACTATATACCTTTTTATGCTGTACGGCTTCAAATTTTTGATAGTGGTTGGATTCTTCCAAAAGTTGCGTATAAGAAGTGAATTGTCCTGCACTTATCCAAAATTCAGCGTCCTGTGCTTTTGCCAGTACACTTTCAAAAGAAAGGGCCATACTTCCGTTACCTTCAGTTTCTGCATAAACGTAATTTGCATTTGCATCCTTTATAAATTGTGCCTGCCAGGAATTTCCGTAAGGTAAATACCATTGGTCTTTATACATCGCGCCGCTTAAAACCTTTGGAGTCTTTTCAGCAGACTCTGCTAATTCTTTTGCTTCGTTATAAGAGGTTTCAATTTCATTGAAAATAGCTTCAGCTTCCTCTAATTTATCGTAAAAAACGCCGAAGAATTTGATCCATTCGGCTTTACCTAGGGGAGTTTTCTCTGTCCAGTCACCGTTATACATTACTGGAGTTCCTGTTTTTTGAATGGTTTCAAAGGTTTTGTTATTGCCATTTATGGCAAAACCAACCACAACATCTGGTTCCAAATCTATCAGTACTTCGGTATTGATATTTTCATTTTTACCAAGCTCTTTAATTTTTCCGGAATTGATCAATTTCCGGGTTTTTTCCGAAGAAATATAATCGAGTCCGGGGAATCCAATCAGGCTGTTTTCTTCGTTTAAAGCTTCCAGAGCCGGAATATGAGTAGTGGAAGTCACCACCATTTTTTCCACCGGGATTTGTATTTTTTGATCGAACTTCAAATCATCGGGAATTTCAGCATTTTCTTTCGCGAGAAGATAAGTGAAGGCTTTCTCAGCATTAGGCCAGGGAGTTTCGATTGTTAAGAGGTAGAAATCCCCAAAATCTTCAATGCTAAAGTTATTAGCATAGCTTAATTCAACTGAATTTCCAGATTGTTCGTGACTTGTATTTTGCTCCTTTTGATTGTTTTTACAAGAATTAAGCAATAGAAAAATGATGCAGAAACTTAGGGATTTTACAATCTTTATTTTCATTCTTATTATTTTAAATGAAATTTACTTAATATAGTTTCATCTTATTTTTCAACCTCTGAAGCAAGTTCAGCTTGATAAAATTTTTAAAAATATCTTCTATACAGGAGTTTTCAAAAGTAAGATTAATTGGAATTTTATAGTCGCAATTCAGATAAATGTTTAATTTCGCATTGAAATTTTTGGTTCGGATGTGAATTTTATCACGCCGATTAAAAGGGAATCAGGAAAAAAGTACGAGGTTAGAAGTACAAAATACGAAGCAAGAATATTTTATTCTTATTTCAAACTTCTTCCTTCTAATTTTTGTTAAGCCTGAGCTGTTCCCGCAACTGTAAGCTTAGTCTGTAATAGGACGCTTGTTGTTATCACTTCAAAAACCACTGTTCTTTTTTGAACGGGAAGGTAAACAACGAGACGCGAGCCAGGAGACCTGCCAAAATATAACTAATAAATTCTTAGACTTTCGGGATAAAAGTCAGGGGCAGATGAAAAAAACGCAGTTTTATATTTTATTTCTTGGCCTGCTTTGTGGCTTGCCAACACTTGCTCAAAACGATACGATAAACGTTTTGAACGAAGTATTCCTGACCGATACCAAACTGAAAGATTTCTCTACCGGCCAGCAGGTTACTGTTTTAAACGATTCGGTTTTAAAGAAAAACGGAGCGCTACTTACTTCAGCACTAAATTTTAATACCAATATCTATTTCAAGGAAAACGGGTTGGGGATGGTTTCTTCTCCATCTTTTCGTGGCACCACGGCGTCACAAACTGCGGTTTTATGGAATGGGATCAATATCAACTCTCAATTTAACGGCCAAACCGATTTTAATACGCTAAACGCTGCCGGATATGATAATATTAGTGTGCGCGGTGGAGGAGGAAGTGTAGTTTACGGAACCGGTGCTATTGGTGGCACGGTGCATCTAAACACCAATCTTGATTTTAGCGGAAAAACTAAGCAGAATATTTTTTTGCAATATGGTAGTTTCAATACGCTGGATGCTCGTTATAAAATAAAGACTTCCGGAAAGAAATGGAGTTTGAGTGTGGCGCTAGCGCGAAATTCTTCTGACAATGATTACGAATGGCCGGTTGAAGGCAGAATTAATGAAAATGGAGAATTCTATAATAACAACCTTAACATAGGGCTGGCTTACCGTTTAAATAGTAAAAACACACTGAAGTTTTACAGCGAGGTTTTTGATGGGGAAAGGCATTTTTCCCTGATTAGACCTTCAGAAACCCGTACAAAGTACCGCGATTTAAATACCCGGAATTTACTGGAGTGGGTAAGTGAATTTGGAGATTTTATCTCGGTGGCAAGACTTGCACATTTAGATGAAAACTATCGTTATTATGACAATATAGCTTCAGAAAATTATTCATTTGGCGAGGCAAAAACGCTAATCGGTAAATATGATCTAAAATATTCAGTCTCCAAAACACTGGAATTTAATACCGTTTTAACCAACACTTATACCGATGGTGAGGGGTCTGGAATTGAAGAAAATACCCGAAACATTTTTTCCGCAGCTCTTTTAATGAAACACAAGCCGTTTCAGAAATTTCAATATGAATTAGGCATCAGGAAAGAAGCAACCAATAATTATGAAAGTCCGTTATTGTTTTCTGCAGGAATGAATTATGAATTTACAGATTTCTATAGCTTCAAAATGAATGTTTCCCGAAACTTCAGAATCCCTACCTATAATGATCTTTATTGGGCAGGCGCTGGAAATCTTGATTTAACCCCTGAAACTTCTAACCAGGTAGAACTGGGAAATCATTTTAAATATCAAAATCTCACTTTTAGTCTTACCGGGTATTATATTCAGATTGATGATATGATTCGCTGGTTGCCTTCAGAGAGTAACGTATGGCGTCCCAGGAACGAAGAAAGAGTGGAAACGTACGGGTTAGAGATATTGGCCGGCTGGCAAAAGCAGCTTTCTAAGGATCATCAAATTAGCACTTCGGGTACTTACGCCTATACGGTTTCAGAAAATATGAATACCGGTTACCAGCTTATCTATGTGCCTTTTCATAAAACAACCGGTGCATTTACCTATTCATTTAAAAACTTAAACCTGGATTATCAGCTTTTATATAATGGCGAGGTTTTTACCAGGTCTGATAATAATTCCCGCTATAATATAGACTCCTATTTGGTTTCAAACCTTGGACTCTCTTATGATTTCGGGAAAAATAATACTTACAAACTGGGAACCCGAATCTTAAACATTTTTGATGAAGAATATCAAGGTGTGGAAGACCGATGGATGCCCGGCAGAAATTTTAATATATACCTAAACCTTAATTTTTAACCAGCATGATGCTGGAAGCAAATATTCATAAAATAAGACAATTTGCTCCGCTCCTTGCTAAAATTCTAACCAATGAAGAGAATCAGTAAACTATTAACCATTGCCATTTTAGGTGGCTTATTTTTGAATTCGTGTAGCAGTGATGATGATGTAGTTGAACCGTCAGAACAGCAACCGGAAGGAACATACACCGATGGCTTTTTTGTTCTAAATGAAGGAAATTCAGGTGGCGGCTCAGTTACTTTTATCAATAATGATCTTGAAAATGTAGAACAGGAAATTTACAAGGCAGCTAACGCCGGGGATGATTTGGGGCAGTATATGCAATCTATCTTTTTTGAAGATGATCTAGTCTATATTATTTCTAATGGCTCAAACCTGATTACGGTGGTTGACAGGTACACTTTTGAGCTGGTTGGTAAAGTAGATAGCGGTCTTAATGTTCCCCGATATGGAACAGTTGAAAACGGAAAAGCTTATGTAACAAATTTGGCCGGTTTTGAAGATGCTGATGCTACCGAATTTGATGATTATGTTGCCGTAATAGATTTAGAAACTTTACAGGTTGAAGAAACCATAGCATTAAATGCTCCTGCCGAGCATATTGTAGAAGAAGACGGAAATATTTATGTACAGAATGCTGTATTTGGTGCCGGAAATACGGTTTCAGTGATTGATGCCGGTTCTAATGAAATAGTTAATACTATTGAAACCGAAGAAACCCTGAATTCTATTGAAATTGAAAACGGAGCCCTTTATGCTTTAAGTGCTTCCAAACTCGAAAAAATAGATCTGAACTCTGGCGCCGTGTTGGATGAAATAGAAATCAATACGGATGCAGGAAGCGCAGCTAATCTTGTTCTTGAAGACGGATTGATTTATTATACAATAGGAAATTTAGTGTTTATGATGGGGGAAAATGCGGAAGCGGCTCCTGAAGAAGCTTTATTTTCATATACTTCTAACTCTGATTTTGGGATAATGTATGGTTTCGAAGTTGAAGATGATAGAATTTATATTGCCGATGGTGGAAATTTTTCTTCCAATAGTTTTGTTGAAATTTATAGCCTAAGTGGCGAATTACTGGAAAATATAGAAGTAGGTGTGGCACCAAACGGATTCTACTTTAACGACTAAAAGATTGTTTTTCTGTTAAATTGCATTTGCATAAAAAAAGCCCCGTTTCTTTTTTGAAACGGGGCTTTTGTATTCTAAGTTACTGAAACTATTTCTTCAATTCAGCAGCTTTTTGCTTGATTTGTTCAGGAATTTCGTCTACATACATTCTCTGGTAATCAATATCATTATCACCACTCTCACCAATTTTAGTGAATCTTGAATCGTAAGATATAGCAGGAATTGCCATTCTATTACCGGTAATATCAGCAAGAGCAGCAGCCAGTAAGGTTTCTTCAGGTGTGCCCAGTTCTATTAAGTTTACAATATCTTCTTCAGCTTCAATATCAGGAATCAATCCTTCCTCGTAATATGCGTCTTCATCTGCATTTTTAGATTCGTAGATCAATGGCTGAATTACATATTTATGATTAGGATTACGGTTTTGTCTTGTAAAGTTAGGCGAATCATACAAAGGTGCCGCCGCCTGGAATTTACCAACAGTAGAAGTACCTACGTGCACAACCTCTATATAAGGCGCAAGACCGTTCATCACCAATTCACTGGCAGATGCCGTAGAACCTGTACCTATAATATAAACTTTGCTAAGACCAAGACTATTAATCATCTCTTCGGTTCTAATTTTATCATTAAACCTGTCAACCAATTCTTCTTCTGAGAACTGACTTTGTAAAAGATCGTTCCAGCTTTGTTTAGAGAAAATTTCACCGTTAAACTGGCCGGTAATCATACTGGAAAGGTCTACCGCACTTTCTACAGAACCACCGCCGTTATACCTAAGGTCTAGAACTAACTCGTCTACACCTTCAGCTTTTAATTCTCCAAATGCAGCGTTTAATTCATCATCAAAATCAGCAGTAAAACTGTTGTACATAATGTATCCTACATTTATTCCATCAACATCCAGGGTTTTAGCCACTAATACTGGGTTCTCGGTAAGTTGTTCCCTTGTTAAGGCAATAGTTTCATCGGTATTACTAATGGTATTATCATTAATTTCAGCTACGGTGATCTCATAGCCATCTCTTCCTAAAAGAGATTGGTAATTATCCAGGGTCATTGATTCTCCGTCAATATCGGTAAAAAGTACACCGCGTGTTACACCTGCTTCGTCGGCAGAGCTTCCGGGAATTACATAGCGTACGTAGGCTAGAACACCATTATCGCCGAATCTTACCAAACCATAATCCATTCCGGTAGTAGTACTAATTCCGCTTTGGCTATTTTCTAAAACAGTATAATCGTCTACAATAAAACTAAAGCGATCTTTAGGTGCAGGAACTTTAAGTCCGTTTCTAAAAAGATCTTCGGGAGAGTCGAAGCTAGCTAACCACTCATCTTTATCTGATTCAGAATCAAAATAGTTTTCTCCTAGTTCAGGAACATCTGCTTCATATACATAATAGATGCTCATAGCATCATATAAATAATTCTCAATTTCTAAATTAGGGGTTTCCCCTGGTTTGTCTCCACCTTCTACTACGGGGAAACGTTCGTCGTCATCGTCTTTAGAACAGGAGCTTAAAATCCCTGTAAATAAGAATAAAAGTAAAACTAGTTTATTAATCTTCATAAATGTTAAGTTTGTTTTAGATTGCTAAAAATACCCACAATAAATTAAATTCAAAATCCTTTTGTAACAAATATTACCGCTAATCGTTTAAAAGGTAAGAAGGCTATTAAACCAAGCATAAATGAAACAACAGGGCTTCCTGGATAAAATAAACCCGGTAAAAGATAAAATGTACCGGCTTGCGTTACGACTGCTTGTTTCAAAAGAAGCGGCAGAAGATGCTACCCAGGATGTGATCCTAAAATTGTGGAATCAGAAGCATAAGCTCAAGGATTATACCAATCTCGAAGCTTTTGCAATGACGGTAACAAAAAATTACTGTTTGGATGAATTAAAAGCGAAAAAGAATAGTAATTTAAGAATTGTTCATCAAAATTATGAAAATAACTCGATTTCTCCTGACAGAGGATTGGAGCTGAAAGATGAACTGAAGTGGATAAATGGAATTGTATCTGAATTACCAGAACAGCAAAAAATCGTTTTTCAGCTTCGTGATATTGAGCAGTTGGAATTTGAAGAAATTATGAAAATTACCAACATGAAAAGTACTGCGGTAAGGGTAGCCTTATCTAGAGCGAGAAAAAAAATACGAGAGAGCTTAACAAAAAAGCATAATTATGGAATTGCAAAAAATTAAAGATTTACTGGAAAAATATGAAGCTGGGGAAACATCCCTGGCTGAAGAAAAAAAGCTCCGGGAGTACTTTAAGAGAAATGAAGTGCCTGATAGCCTAAAACCTTATCAAATTATCTTTGGTTTCTCTGAAATTGAGAGCAAGAAAAGCTACGAAAAGGAAATTTTATTGCCTTCTAATAAGCAGGATAATAGATATCTCTGGACTGCTATTGCAGCAAGTGTGATCTTAGTAGTTGGGCTTTTCTTTTTTCAAAATAAACCCTTGGAAATGAGTGATAGCGATCTTGGCAATATTCAGGATAAGGAAGTAGCATTACAAAAAAGTATGGAAGCGTTAAAAATGGTTTCCGAATTAATGAACGAGGGAAAAGAAGATCTTATTTACTTAAAAGAATTTAATAACACCAAAAATAAATTTATAAAAACCGAATAACCCATGAGAAAGATAGCAATTATAGTATTTATTGGTTTGTTGCCAATGATAAGCCAGGCCCAGTCCTTTGCCAAGTATGAAGACATGAAAGATGTTGATGCTATGGTAATGACCAGCAAGATGTTTAAAATGCTTGCTAAGGTAGACCTAAGTGACGATAATCCAGAAGCAAGAGAGTACCTTAAGCTTATTGAAAACCTTGATGAGATTAAAATGTTTACCAGTACTACCGCATCAGTAAGAAGTGAGATGCAAAAGGACGTAGAATCTTATTTGAATTCTAATAATTTAGACCAGTTAATGCGGGTAAAAGAAGATGGAAAAAATATTCGCTTTTATTCGAAGAGTGGAAAAAGAGATAATTACGTAAGCGAGCTCTTTATGTTTATGGAAGGCGAAAAAGAAGGAGAGCCCATTTCGGTAATCTTAAGTATTACGGGTGAAATAGATCTTTCCCAGCTATCCCGTTTAACTTCAGACTTAAAAATTCCTGGTGCTGAAGAGCTTAAAAACGTAGAAAATAAATCTTAGAATAACTTTAGAATCAATAATCATGAAATCGATAAAAATATTAGGATTAGCATTGGCCGCTACTGCGTTTGTTTCTTGCGCCAGTGAACCAAGTTTACAGGAGTACTATGTAGAAAATCAACAGGATAATAAATTCATTGCAGTAGATGTACCAACAAGTATGTTCACCAATGTTGAAGAGGTGGATGAGAATCAAAGAGCCACATTAAAAAGCGTGAAGAAAATAAACCTTTTGGCGCTACCCGTTAAAGAGAATAAAGAGGAGTATGAAGCTGAAAAGACCAAATTAGCCAATATTCTAAAAGATGAAAAGTACCAACTTTTAATGAAATACGGTTCAAATAATCGCAAAGCAGAAATTTATTTTACCGGAGAGGAAGATGCGATTGATGAAATTATTGTGTATGGCTACGATGATACAAAAGGAGTTGGAGTGGCAAGAGTTTTGGGAGAAGATATGAGTCCTCAGAAAATAATGGAATTAATGAAATCTCTGGAAAAAGGAGATGTAGATGTGGAAGGTTTAAAAGGAATTACCGGTATGTTAAATGCCGAAATTGGAGAGTAGTTTTTAGTTGAAACTATTTAAAAGGTTGTTTGAAACGCTAGTACGTTACCCTGAAATTGGTTCATAATCTAATTCTAATAAACTTAGAATTTGAAACAAGTTCAGATTGCCGAATCGTTTCAAACAACCTATTTTTAGTTATATCCCTGTATAATTTTGTGGGGTTATTTTTTTAAGTTCTTCTTTAACAGCTTCAGAAACCTCTAGTGTTTCAATAAAATCGGCGATACTCTTTTTGTTGATCTTTTCGTTGGTTCTGGTAAGACCTTTAAGCGTTTCATATGGATTTTTAAATCCTTCGCGGCGCAAAATAGTTTGAATAGCTTCAGCTACAACCGCCCAGTTGGCTTCAAGATCAGCATTTAGTTTTTCTTCATTCAGCAATAATTTACCAAGACCCTTAAGCGTACTTTTTAAAGCGATGCTGGTGTGGCCCATAGGTACGCCAATATTTCTTAAAACTGTACTATCGGTAAGGTCTCGCTGCAATCTACTTATAGGAAGTTTGGCCGATAGGTGCTCAAAAATAGCGTTGGCAATTCCTAAATTTCCTTCACTATTTTCAAAATCTATAGGATTCACTTTATGAGGCATTGCAGAAGAGCCTATTTCCCCTTTTTTAATTTTCTGCTTAAAGTAATCCATAGAAACATAGGTCCAGATATCGCGATCCAGGTCTATTAGAATATTGTTGATTCTTTTTAAAGTATCAAACAAAGCGGCCATATGGTCATAATGCTCAATTTGTGTGGTTGGAAAAGAATGGTGTAATCCCAATTTTTCCTGCACAAAATTAGTCCCAAATTCCTTCCAGTCTATATTTGGATATGCGATCTTATGAGCATTAAAATTTCCTGTTGCACCGCCAAATTTAGCAGCGTGCGGCACTTTATTTAAAAGATCCAGTTGTGATTCTAAACGGGTAATAAAAACTTCTATTTCTTTTCCCAATCGGGTAGGGGAAGCAGGCTGGCCATGAGTTCTTGCCAATAGTGGAACATTAGCCCAATCTTGAGAAAGTTGTGTAAGCTTAGCTATTATTTCTTCAATTTCAGGTAGGTATTCGGCTTCAATGGCATCTTTTAAGCTTAAAGGAACCGCAGTATTATTTATATCCTGGGAAGTAAGCCCAAAATGGATAAATTCTTTAGATTCCTCAAGTCCTAATTCATCAAATTTATTTTTCAGCAGGTATTCTACCGCCTTTACATCGTGGTTGGTGGTTTTTTCAATCTCTTTTACCGCCTGGGCGTCTACGCTTGTAAAATTCTTATAAATAGCACGTAAATCACTAAAAACCGAATGATCAATATCTTTAAGTTGTGGTAAGGGTAATTCACAAAGAGCAATAAAATACTCAACTTCAACCTTCACCCGGTATCTTATTAAGGCTTCTTCGCTAAAATAAGTGGCAAGTTGTTTGGTTTTAGAATGGTATCTTCCGTCTATAGGAGAAATGGCGGTTAGCGGTGTCATTTGTTTGATTTAGAAATTAAAAGCTGTAAAGATACTGCTTCCAAGTAATCTTTAAAACCGCAACGGCATTTCTTTTTCTCCTATAACTTTGAAATTTTTATGCTGAATTTATTAATTCCTGTACCAGCTGAGGAACGCCAATGGAAGCTTTTTCAGCAATAATATGCAGATTTCCCTTCTCCTGAATATTAGGTTTCGGGTCTATAAAATAAACCGGGATTCCCTGGGGTGTAAAATCTACCAGTCCTGCCGCCGGATATACCTGCATAGAGGTTCCTATAATCATAAGTATATCTGCTTCGACCACAATTTCCATCGCTTTCTCAAACATAGGTACAGCTTCGCCAAACCAAACTACGTGTGGCCTAAGTTGGTAATTAAATTCGCAGAAATCTCCGGGTTTTATATCTTGTTTCCAATCTAGCACAAGGTTTTCATTAAAAGTGCTTCTGGCTTTCAATAGCTCTCCGTGCAAATGGGTAACCTTTGTACTGCCCGCCCTTTCGTGAAGATCATCTATGTTTTGAGTAATTATTTCAACATCAAATTCTTTTTCAAGTTCAGCCAAAGCAGTATGTGCAGAATTAGGGTCTACCGTTAATAATTGCCGGCGGCGTTGATTATAAAACTCTAAAACCCTTTTTTGATCCTTTTCCCAGCCAATAGGTGAGGCAATCTCCATAACATCGTAGCCTTCCCACAGGCCGTCGGCATCACGAAACGTTTTGATTCCACTTTCAGCACTCACACCGGCACCGGTTAATACCACGATTTTCTTCTGCATAATGCGATCAATTTTTGAAAATGGTAAGGTAATGTTAATCTCAAATATTTAAAAATGTTAAACCCTTATGTCTATCTCGCTGAAATTCAAAAGTGTGTAAATAATGGCAAGTTAAAATATCTAAAACACATAAAATATCACGCAACCATTTACTGTTATTCGTATCTCTAAAGAGAATGATTAATAACCCAAAAATTAAAATTTGAAATGAAAAAATTAGCATTTGCTTTAATGATGGTCGCAGGATTCACAAGTTGTGATAGTGACGATGATGGCGTAGACACTCCAGATTTTGAAGGAGAAACAAAAGAGTACACATTAAATGAAATGAGTGACTCTGGCGTTAGCGGGACTGTTACTTTTATGGAAAATGAAGATGGAAGCGCTACCGTAGAATTTGATCTTGAAGGTACTCCAGATGATGGGATGCACCCAGCTCATATTCATATGGGAACTGCTGCTGAAACTGGAGATATCGCTGTTACTTTTACTCCTATAGATGGAGCGACAGGAATGAGTACTACCGAAGTTTCGGCTTTAGATGATGGTACCGATATTACTTATGAAGAATTGGTTGCCTATGACGGGTATATCAATGTTCACTTAAGTGCTGACGAACTAGGTACTATTGTAGCCCAAACCGATATCGGTGAAAATGAACTTACCGGTGAGTCTGTAAGTTATGATCTTGAGGAAAGAGATATTCCTGGTGTAAGCGGTGTAGCTATTTTTGAAGAACGTGAAAATGGCGAAACTCTAGTAACTTTAGATCTTGAAGGAACTGAAGAAGGAGGGGAACACCCAGCTCACATTCACATGGGGTCTATAGAAGATGCTCCTGGAGCTATCGCAATTACTTTTACTCCTGTAAATGGAGCTACCGGTATGAGTATGACCAATGTTAGTATGACCGATGGTTCTGCTGATGCAGAAGGTGAAGCAATTACTTATACAGAATTGCTAACTTATGATGGTTACATAAATGTACACAAAAGTGCTGAAGAACTAGAGGTTCTTGCTGCACAGGGAAATATGGGAGCTAATGCTTCTGAAGAGTAATCTCTACCGATATTCTTAATTACTAAGCCCGGCATTAAGTCGGGCTTTTTTAGTTTTAGATTATCCCAGTTTTAAAATACTCTTTTTCTAAATTAAAGTAGCTAATGCATTTAACATTCTTTATGACTCCTTTTTAGAAAGCTTAACATCCGTTGCAAGTGGAGCCCTCGTATCTATAAGTAGATTGAACATTGGAAGCAAAATTAAAATCTGTTTCCAGTCTCTAAATTTACTAATAACTAAAAATTAAAACTTATGAAGAAATTCTTACTCGCTATGTTTATAGCACTTCCATTTATGTTTATGAGCTGCAGTGGCGACGATGATGCAGTAGACCCGGATGGGGATGGTGATGACTTTCAAGGTAAAACAAAAAGCTTTGAACTTTACTCGGTTTCCGCCCCTTCAATTTCAGGAACCGCTACCTTTATGGAAAAAGAAGACAACAGTACGACTGTTGAAATTGAATTAGACGGCACTCCAGATGGAGGCATGCACCCGGCACATATTCATTATAATACCGCTGCCGAAGGTGGCGATATTGCGGTTTCTTTTGAACCTGTAGATGGAGCTACCGGAATGAGCACGACTACTTTCTCCACTTTAGATGATGGCACAAATATTACATATACTGAAGCAATTAATTTTGACGGGTATATTAATGTGCATTTAAGTGCAGACGATCTTGGTACTTTAGTGGCACAGGGAGATATTGGAGAAAATGAGCTTACCGGAGAATCTAAAAACTATATGCTTGAAGAAAAAGCTGTAGAAGGAATTTCCGGAAATGTAATGTTTCAGGAAAGAGTAAACGGGGAAGCCCTTGCAACTATAATGCTAGATGGAACTCCAGAGGATGGTGAACATCCGGCACATATTCATATGGGATCTGTAGCTGAGTCTCCAGGAGATATTGCTTTTACCTTTACGCCGGTTAACGGAGCAACAGGAATGAGTAAAACCAATGTTGCTGCATTAGACGATGGTACCGCATTTATGTATAACGATGTACTTAGTTACGATGGTTATGTGAATGTACACCTAAGTGCAGATGAACTTGGAACTCTAGTTGCCCAAAATGATATTGGTGGTAACGAACTTACAGGTGAGACTAAATCTTACGAGCTTGATGAAAGAGCTGTAGAAGGAATTAGCGGAACTGTGATGTTTGAAGAAAGAATGAGTGGAGAAGCTTTGGCCACTATTATGCTAGACGGAACTCCTGCAGATGGTATGCATCCGGCTCATATTCATATGGGAACAGCTGCTGAAGGTCCTGGAGATATTGCATTTACTTTTAACCCAGTAAATGGAGCAACCGGAATGAGTATGACTCAGGTAGAAATGTTAGACGATGATACCGAATTTGGTTATGAAGAAGTACTGAATTACGACGGTTATGTTAATGTTCACCTAAGTGCTGAAGATGTAGGAACAGTGGTTGCTCAGGGAGATATTGGAGCAAATGAATTAACCGGTGAAAGCAAAACTTATGAATTAGGTGAGAAAGCTGTAGAAGGAATCAGTGGTTCTGTAATTTTTGAAGAAAGAATGAGTGGAGAAGCTTTGGCCACTATTATGCTAGACGGAACTCCTGCAGATGGTATGCATCCGGCTCATATTCATATGGGAACAGCTGCTGAAGGTCCTGGAGATATTGCATTTACTTTTAATCCGGTAAATGGAGCAACCGGAATGAGTATGACTCACGTAGCTATGCTTGATGACGATACTGAATTTGGTTACGAAGATGTTTTAAATTATGACGGTTATGTAAACGTTCACCTAAGTGCAGATGATTTAGGAACTCTTGTAGCCCAGGGAGATATCGGGCAAAATGAATTAACCGGAGAATCAGCTTCTTATGATCTTGGAAGTGCAAATGTTGAAGGCATTATGGGAACTGCAATGTTTGAAGAACGTGTAAACGGTGAAACTTTGGTGACTATTATGTTAGAAGGAACTCCGGCTGATGGAATGCACCCGGCACATATTCACGTAGGTTCTGTTGCAGAGGCTCCTGGAGATATCGCGATCACTCTAAATTCAGTTAACGGCGCTACCGGAATGAGCGCTACTAACGTTACAAAGTTTAACGGAGAAGATGGAGATATGATAGATTATAACGGCCTTCTGGAATATGACGGTTATCTAAATGTGCATTTGAGCGCAGATGATCTAGGAACTCTTGTAGCCCAGGGAAATGTTGGTTCTAATTCTTAGAATTTAATTTTCACTGTAATGTAATTAAAAACCCGGTCGCGATGAGGCCGGGTTTTTCTATTTATTATAAAATACTAATAATTTAAATACCAGAACTATAAGCTTCTGAATTGGTAAGGCTAAAATTTTTTAAATATTCCTTTTGAAAAAGCCCGACTTCGTGTTGGGTTTTTTAATTTTAGCCTATGCAAAAAAACAAGCTTTTGGCTCATCTTGAAACCTTTCTCACTCCAAGGCGTATCGCTTTGTTTGATGAGGTGATCGCGCAGCGAACCAATCATTTTACCGTGGTAACCCAAGACGTTTACCAGCTGCATAATACTAGTGCTGTGATTAGAAGTTGCGAGGTTTTTGGGATTCAGAACATTCACGTGATAGAGGAGCGCAAACCTAAACGAATAGATAGGGAGATTGCCATGGGAGCCCAAAAATGGGTAGATGTAAATCGTTATGCTACTTCAAAAGAATGTATTAAAGTATTAAAAGCGAAAGGCTATCAAATTGTGGCTACTACGCCATATGGGGATAGTACAGAACTTAAGGATTTTAATATTGAAAAACCTTCAGCTATTTTCTTCGGAACTGAAAAAGATGGATTAAGCGAGGAAATTCTGAATCAAGCCAACTGTAGAATTCAAATTCCCATGTTTGGTTTTACTGAAAGTCTCAATATTTCAGTTTCAGCAGCTATTATATTGCAGCACATTACTTCGGAATTAAAAAGCAGTGAAATTAGCTGGGAACTTTCTGAAGATGAAAAGGAAAATCTTAAATATGAGTGGCTAAAAAAATGTATTAAAAATTCTGATTCAATAATAACACAATACAATTCAGAAAATCCTTAAATTAGTTGAATAATTTGCTCCAATGACCCTCTTTTTTTACCTACTTATTGCATTTATTACATTTATTGCTTTTCTACATGCCTGGGCTAAGAAAAGATATGATATCAGCCGAACGATGGTGATTAATGCTCCTCGCGATGTTGTATTTAGCTATGTGAGGCAGTTAAGAAAACATCCGCTTTGGGTGCCCTGGTTTTCAAAATATCCTAAAACCGTTTTAAAACATAAGGGAGAGGATGGTAAACTTGGTGCAGCTATTTATTGGAAAGGTGAGAATAAAGAAATAGGGGAAGGCACTCAAAAGATTATAAAGGTAAAACATCCAAGAGTTTTTGAAACACGGGTGCTTTTTGTAAAACCTGTAAAAGTGAGTATGCTTACTTATTTTGCAGCAAAAGAATTGGAACCCGGCAAGTCTAAAGTAGTTTGGGGGATAAGAGGAAATTTACCTTTTCCGCTTTCGGTAATGAGTCTCTTTTATAGCCCAGATAAATTATTGGGGCAGGATATTGAAAAAGGGCTGATTAATTTAAAAACTAGAATGGAGAATAAAATGAAGGTTTAATTTCGTTGTAAAACCCGGTATTCTTCATAACATCCACTTAATGCATCAAGAATTTGTAGATCGTTAGCCGATCTTAAGAAATCTTTAGAGTAACTGCATCGCTGCAGGATTTCATTAAGTTCTACTTCATTCAGTGGTAATAGGGCAATTAATGTTTCCCTGTCAAATTTATTTCTAAGCAGGTTTCTAATCTCATCGTCTTCTTTCATCTGCCTTAATTTTCGCATCTGTCTCGGTTTTTTTCCGAAAATATTATGCATCAAATCGGCGGGATTGAAGATTGCTCCCAAAGTTCGGGAAACCGCACTGGCAGAATTATCTCCGCCTTCGTAACCGGCATTTAAGCCTGAAATACTATAGCGATTATTCTCATAAATGGGGATATTCTTGGCATCGATCTCCAAATATCCAGTAAGAGTAACCGGTTTTAAAACCACTTCTTCCAAAGCGATTCCTAACTCGGTCATTTTTACTTTTACACTTCCATACTTAAGCCAGTCGTTTGTTACTCTAACTTTTATAGGTCTAAATCCAAGGTAAGAGAAATACAGCGTATCGTTAACGGTGGCCTGTAATTTAAAACTTCCATCTTCTTCACTAACGGCGCCTTTAACCTGGTTGAGGTTAACAATATGAACTTTCTCAATAGGTTTATCGTCGGCAGCGTTCATAACGGTTCCCGATACAACATCCTGTGAAAATGCCTGAAAAGCTAAAAAAAGTAATAAAAAGGTAAAAAGGAATTTTTTCATAACAATTGGCGCCTAAATTATAAAATACTTATAAAAAATAATGCCATACTTTAAAATTTAGGCGCCAGATGTAATTTTAATTTTTGTTGCGTCTTCTTTTAATAGAGCTCTCAATGTTTTTGCTTCGGTTCCCGGATTTTTTTCCTTTTCCAGAACCGTCTTTAAAATCGTCTGAGCGTCTGCGACCACCACCTTTAAAGTCAGGTTTTTTGCCGCCTTTGTTGAACTTTCCGCCTTTTCGGCCTCCGCCGCCACCGCCGCCGCGTTTTCCACGTCCGCCGGTATCGGTAGTTTCTTCAACATTAATAAATCTACCCTGGTGTTTAAAGTCCTTGAAAGTACTTAGAACAGTTTCGGTATTTTTAGTATCGGTATTAAAGAAAGAGAAGCTGTCCTTAACGTCAACTTTATAAACATCGTCACGTCCAAGATCTAAAGTAGCCTTAAGGAAGTCTTTTAGACTCATCCAGTCAAAATCATCTTTAGCGCCAACATTTATAAAGTAACGCGTAGAATCTCCAGACCCACCTCCGTCTGCAGGAGCTGAGGGAGAACTTAAGCCTTCAGAATTTTTATAATAATTGAAGAAACGAGTAAATTCTACAGAAAAGAACTTTTTAATAAGCTCTTCTTTGGTAAAATCTTGTAAAACTTCGTTGATGCTTGGTAAATAAGCATCTATCTCGTGATTAATCTTGGTTTCCTTTATATCATTTGCTAAGTGAAACAGCTGTACCCGGCAAATTTCCATCCCGTCTGGAATATCTTTTTGCTCAAATTTTTGCTGAATTATGCGCTCGATACTTTTTATTTTACGCATTTCACTTTTGGTAACAATTACCATAGAAACTCCACTCTTTCCTGCACGACCGGTACGGCCACTTCGGTGAGTATAAGTTTCAATTTCATCGGGTAGCTGGTAGTTGATTACGTGTGTAATATCATCTACATCAATTCCACGTGCAGCAACATCTGTTGCCACTAACATTTGAATTTGCTTGCTTCTAAAGCTTTTCATCACCAAATCTCTTTGGTTCTGGCTTAGATCCCCATGCAAAGCTGCGGCGCTATAACCATCTTCAATAAGCTTTTCAGCTACTTTTTGAGTATCTCTTTTTGTTCGGCAAAAAATTACCGAAAAGATATCTGGATTGGCATCTGCCAGTCTTTTTAAAGCTTCGTAACGTTGTCTCGAATTAATAAGATAATATTCGTGAGAAACATTAGAAGTTCCCTGGTTTTTAGATCCTACAGTAATTTCTATAGGGGTACGCATAAATTTCTTGGCGATGGTTGCAACTTCTTTAGGCATAGTTGCAGAAAATAACCAGGTATGCTTTTCTTTTGGAGTATGAGAAAGAATTGCCTTAATGTCTTCGAAGAAGCCCATATTTAGCATCTCATCTGCTTCATCTAAAACACAATATTCTATTTTAGAAATATCTACCAGGTTACGATTAATCATATCCTGCATACGTCCCGGAGTAGCTACAATAATTTGTGCTCCTCGTTCAATTTGTCTTGCCTGGTCTGTAATACTGGCGCCACCATAAATAGCAACAGGATTAAGACCTTTTTCGAATTTTGAGTAATTCTTTAATTCATTGGTAATTTGCAGGCAAAGTTCACGTGTTGGTGAAAGAATCAATGCCTGGGTATGTTTTTTACTTACGTTTATTTTTTGGATAAGCGGGAATCCAAAAGCAGCTGTCTTTCCTGTACCGGTTTGGGCTAATGCCACCATATCGGTATCTTCATTTAGTAAAACAGGAATCGCTTTTTCCTGTATTTCACTTGGGTCTGTAAAACCCATATCTTCGACTGCTTTAAGAATAGAAGGGTTTAAACCTAATTGTTCAAATTTGTTCATATAAAAAATTAAATAAGCGGCAAAGGTACGGCTTAGATAGCAATATATGCCTATCTACTTCTTTTATTTTGAAAGATAGGTGATTAGCTCCTTAAAGGCTATTCCGCGATGGCTAATTCCAGATTTTTCGCTCAAGCTCATTTCAGCAAATGTCTTTTTATAACCTTGTGGAACAAATATTGGATCATAACCAAATCCCTGATCGCCACGTTTTTCTTTTATAATTTTTCCTTTGCAAATTCCTGTAAAAAGATTTTGCTTGTCATTCAAATTTAAAGCGATGGCCGTTTTAAACTGTGCATTTCTATTTTCTTTGCCCTCTAAATTCTTTAATAATTTAGTGACATTAGAATTATCATTTTTCTCGTCGCCGGCATAGCGAGCAGATAAAACTCCCGGCTCACCATTTAAGGCCTCTACTTCTAAACCGGTGTCATCGGCGAAACAATCATAACCGTAGCGATGTCTAACGTGCTCGGCTTTTAAAATAGCATTACCCTCTATAGTATCTGCAGTTTCCGGAATTTCCTCATCACAACCAATATCATCTAGTGATAAAAGTTTGATGTAATGCGGCAAAAGCGCCTTTATTTCAATTAGTTTGTTCTTATTGTGAGTGGCGAATACAAGTTCCATAGCTTATGTTTTATCGGTGGTGGTAGGGTTCGTTTTTTAAGATTGTAAAAGCGCGGTAAAGCTGCTCGGTAAAGAAAAGCCTCACCATTTGGTGAGAGAAAGTCATTTGTGAGAGTGCCACTTTAGAATCGGCTCTTTGGTAAACTGCTTCCGAAAATCCGTAAGGACCTCCAATTACAAAAATAAGTTGCTTAAGCCCACTGTTTAATCGTTTTTGAATGTATGCTGAAAATTTTTCTGAAGAAAACTCTTTTCCGTTTTCATCTAAAAGTACCAGGAAATCTGAATTCTGAACTTTAGCAAGGATCAATTCGCCTTCTTTTTCTTTTTGCTGATTTTCATCCAGGCTTTTTGTCTTTTTAAGGTCTGGAATAATATCAATTTCAAATTTATTGTAAAACTGAAGCCGATTTTTATAGACCTCAATAAGTTGTTTTAGCTCCCGGTTATCGGTCTTTCCTATACAGAGTAATTTTATTGTCATTCGGTAGATTTTACGCAGACTTTGCTACATTTACAAAAATAAGTATTGCAAATGATCTCAAAAGAACAATTTGAAAAAGAAATAGATCTTATTATAGAAAACGCCATTCGAGAGGATGTTGGGAGTGGTGACCATAGTTCGCTCGCTTGTATTCCTGCTGAAGCGAAAGGGAAAGCTAAGCTCCTGGTAAAGGATAAAGGCATTTTAGCCGGTGTGGATTTTGCCTTACAGGTTTTTGAATATGTAGATCCAAATTTAAAAATTGACGGTTTAATTAAAGATGGGAAAGCAATAGAAAGAGGAGACATCGCTTTTTATGTTGAAGGTAGTTCTCAATCTATATTAAAAGCTGAGAGGTTGGTATTGAATGCAATGCAAAGAATGAGCGCCATTGCCACCAAAACCAACATTTTTGTTCGAAAATTAGAAGGTACTAATACCAAAATTTTAGATACCAGGAAAACCACACCCGGGATTAGAGCTTTAGAGAAATGGGCGGTAAAAATTGGAGGAGGAGAGAACCATAGATTCGCTTTATATGATATGGTTATGCTTAAAGACAATCATATAGATTTTGCCGGCGGAATTACTAAAGCTATTAATAAAACCAAAGATTACCTTAAAGCCAACCAACTTGATCTTAAAATTATTGTTGAGGCGAGAAATTTAAAGGAAATTGAGGAAATTCTGGAAAGTGAAGGTGTTTATCGTATTTTAATAGATAACTTTAATTATGAAGATACCCGGCAGGCGGTAAAACTTATTAACGGTAAATGCTTAACTGAATCTAGCGGAGGAATCACCCTGGATACCGCTAGGAAATATGCAGAATGTGGTGTAGATTATATTTCCAGTGGGGCTTTAACGCACTCGGTTTATAATTTAGATCTCAGTCTAAAAGCAATATAATGTATGGCGCCCAAAAAAGCCCTTCTATCTAAAATAGAGCAATTTTCAAATTGGTGGGAAAATAAAACCAAAGAAATAATTTTGCCCGGCTTTGATGGTTTATCGCTTTACGATCTTTGGGAAATTTATTCCGGCGGAATTATAAAAGGAACCTTCTCTACCAGGGCGAGTGCTATCGCATTTAGTTTTTTTATGGCGCTGTTTCCTTTTTTGCTGTTTATGCTGAACTTAATTCCATACATTAATTTTATAGACGATTTTCAGCTGCAATTCCTGGTCTTTATGGATTCCTTGCTGCCGCCAAACACCTCAGATTTTTTTAATGATATTTTTCTGGATATTGCTAATACACCTCGTGGGGGGTTGCTTTCGTTAGCATTTATTGTTTCTATTTTTTTAATGACCAATGGAATAAACGCCATTTTTACCGGTTTTGAATTCTCTTACCATACCAATGCAAACAGGTCTATTGTAAGGCAGTATCTGGTGGCCGTTGGGGTTTCACTTATAATGGCCTTACTATTATTACTTACCGTGATTCTGGCGGTTTATCTAACCTACGCGGTAAATGATTTTAATGAGCTGGGAATAGGATTCAGTAAGCTTAGTGCGGCCTTTGTAAAATATTTGGTGTTTATTTTGCTTATTTATACAGCAGTGGCCACCTTATATTATTTTGGGACTAAAGAAGCTCGGCAGGCCCGTTTCTTCTCGGTGGGAGCTTTTTTTACAACCTTGTTAATTGTGATCTTCACTTATTTATTTGGTTTGTATATTGAAAATTTTTCTACCTATAATGAGCTGTATGGCTCGATTGGTGCATTATTAATATTAATGGTGTATATCTGGTTAAATTCTAATATATTGCTCCTGGGATTTGAATTAAATGCATCTTTAATAAAAATGAAGAAAAAAATTAAATAACTTAACAACCTAAAACCACATTAAAAATGAAAAAATTATTAGTCCTTTTTGTTGCCGTTTTTGGCTTAAACTTAACTTCAGCACAAACCGAAATAGGTGGTGCCACATTACCATATACTTTAGAATATGGTTCTGAAAAACTTACACTTAATGGAGCCGGAGTAAGAGAGAAATTCTGGATGGATATGTATGCCGGCGGACTTTACCTCAAAAACAAATCGGGAGATGCTACAGAAATAATGAATAAGGATGAAGCCATGGCACTCAAATTGCACATAGTTTCAAAGATGATTACCAGTGAACGTATGATGGATGCGGTAAATGAAGGTTTCGAAAATGCAACCGGTGGAAATACAGCACCAATTTCGGCAGAGATCAAGAAATTTATCAGCTTTTTTGAAGATGAAATCAATAAAGGAGATATTTTTGACCTTGTTTACCTGCCAGAAAGAGGTTCGGTAATCTATAAAAATGGAAAAGAAAGTGGTGCTATCCAGGGAATGGAGTTTAAAAAAGCTTTATTTGGAATATGGCTTTCTGATGAACCAGCAGATGATGACCTTAAAGAGGGAATGCTGGGTAAACAATAAAATTTTAAATAATGAAAATTAAATTTAACTTACTAAACCTATTAATTTTTGGATCTATCCTGATATCTTCAGGACTGCAGGCCCAGGTAGTTTTTGGGAAATGGAAAGTAGTTAATGAAGCCGGTCGTGTAAATTCTATTGTAGAAATTTATGAAAAGGATAACGCTGTTCACGGTAAAGTAATAAGAATTACCAAAGAAGAACACCGTGATCGTAAATGTACTGAATGCCCGGGGAAACTTAAAAATCAGCCTATAGAAGGACTAAACGTTATTCGAGATTTTAAAAAAGAAGGTGACGAATATGTAGATGGTACTTTAATTGACCCAAAATCTGGAAAAGAATATAAAGGGAAAATTTGGGTAGATCAGGAACACCCCAATAAGCTTAACGTTCGCGGATATATCGCTTTTTTCTATAAGACTAAAGTTTGGGAACGCGCCGAATAAATTTTCTGAGAAATTAAATAGTTTAAAAAACCATTCTTTTTTAAGGATGGTTTTTATTTTTGAATAAACTTACTTTATTGGGTAAGTTTTAATATGCGAATATTGCAGCAAAATATTTAGAAATTTTCAACTTTAAATATGCCCTATTTTATAGATGTTATTTTACCATTACCGCTGCAAAAGCGTTTTACTTACGCTATATCTGAAGCAGAGGCTAATTTTTTAGAAGAGGGCATGCGGGTGGCTGTACCATTTGGTAAGTCTAAAGTTTATACTGCAATTACGGCTGCAATTCATCAAAATCCACCACAGGTTTACGAAGCAAAACCTATAAATCAGATTTTAGATAAAAACCCTTTAGTAACAAAGCATCAATTAAAATTTTGGGCCTGGATAGCGTCCTATTATATGTGTGCTGAAGGAGACGTGCTAAAGGCAGCACTGCCCGGTGCCTTTTTATTGGAAAGCGAAAGTATTGTTGAGCTTGCCAAAGGTGCAAATGTGGAAGAGGTGGAATTAGAAGATGAAGAATACCTGGTGATAGAAGCTTTACAGCGGCAATCTTCGGTAAAAATCCAGGAGGTCATGAAAATTCTGGATAAAAAAACCGTGCTACCTTTTATTAATGCACTGGTGCAAAAGGGATTGGTAGTGCTTAACCAGGAGATATATGAGCAATATAAGCCGAAGAAAATACGCTTTGTTAGATTAAACCCTGAGTATGACAATGAAGCCGAAATGCATCAACTTCTTGATGAGTTAGAAAAGGCACCAAAACAAAAAGAAGCTCTATTAAGTTTTTTCAGCATAAAGGCGCAGCATAAGAAACCTTTAAAAGTAAAAGATCTAAGCGATAAATCGGGGGTTTCTGCGGCAATCATTAAAAGTCTTATCAAAAAGGAAATTCTAGAGGAATTTTACGAAAAGACCGATAGGGTTACTTTCTCAGGAGAATCTTCTCAAACGGAAATTCAGTTGAGTGAAATTCAGCATAAAGCTTTTTCAGAAATAGAAGCCGGTTTAAAGGAACAGGATGTTTGTTTATTTCACGGAATTACTTCTTCAGGAAAAACCGAGATTTATATAAAACTGATAGAAAAGGTTATTGAAAACGGCCAGCAGGCACTTTATGTTTTACCGGAAATCGCATTAACCACCCAGTTAATTGAACGTTTACGAGCTTATTTTGGTGATAAAGTTTTGGTTTATCATAGTAAATATTCGGTAAACGAAAGGGTAGAGGTGTACCGGCATATTTTAGAAGATTCAGAAAAAGCTCGAATAGTAATAGGTGCACGTTCCTCAATATTTCTGCCTTTTGCTAATTTAGGCCTGGTAGTGGTAGATGAGGAGCATGAAACTTCTTTTAAACAATTTGATCCTGCACCGCGCTATCACGCCCGAGATGCTGCGGTAGTTCTGGCGAATTTATTCAAAACTAAAACCATCTTAGGTTCGGCCACTCCTTCATTAGAATCTTATTTTAATGCCAAGCATCATAAATATGCTTTTGTAGAATTAAACCGAAGATATGGCGATGTTTTAGAGCCCGAAATTGAAATTGTAGATATAAAAACTAAATACAAGAAGAAAGAGATGAAAGGGCATTTTTCTAATAAAATGCTCGCTGAAATTAGAGATACGCTGGATGTGGGAGAACAGGTGATCTTATTTCAAAACCGCAGAGGGTTTTCTCCAGTTTTGGAATGTAATACTTGCGGGCATTCTCCACAATGCCCTAATTGTGATGTAAGTTTAACTTTTCATAGTCATAACAACCAGTTGCGTTGTCATTATTGTGGTTATCATATCGCCATGCAAAAAAAATGTATGGCTTGTGACAGTCCGGAAATTACTACAAAAGGTTTTGGAACCGAACAAATTGAAACCGAGTTAAAGGCTATTTTTCCTGATTATAAAACTGCAAGAATGGATCAGGATACTACTCGCGGAAAATATGCTTACGAAAAATTGATCACTTCATTCGAACAACAGGAAATAGATATTTTAATCGGTACCCAGATGCTTACTAAAGGGCTTGATTTTAGAAAAGTAAATCTGGTAGGAATAATGAATGCCGATAATTTATTGAATTTCCCCGATTTTAGAGCTCACGAACGCAGTTTTCAATTGATGCTCCAGGTTGCAGGTAGGGCAGGGAGAACAAAGAAACGAGGAAAAGTTTTGATTCAAAGCTACAATCCGCATCACCAGATCATTCAACAGGTTTCTATGGGAGATTATGCCGGGATGTATAAAGATCAGTTAGAAGAACGCTATAATTATAAGTATCCGCCATTCTATAGATTGATTAGAATTACATTAAAATGCCGGGATTATTCTAAAACCAATGATGGTGCCGACTGGTTAGCAGCCGGAATGAAAAACGTTTTTAAAGAAAATGTGTTGGGGCCTGAATTTCCTCCTGTTGCCCGTATTAGAAATGAATATTATAAGAATATTCTGCTTAAAATTCCGCAGCAACAATCATTAGGAAAGACAAAAAAAATACTTCAACGTATTATGGAAAGCTTTAAAGCTATTGGAGCTTTTAGAAGTATAAAGGTGGTGATTAATGTAGATCCTATTTAGCTTTAAAGTCTTTAGCTAATAAATTTGACAAAAAAGCTTGAAACAGATGTGATTTTGGTGTAAATTTGCATCAAAATTATTAATTATGGCAAGGCAGAGTATTTCCCTTACAGAACCCAATGATGAATGGTTAAAAGACCAGGTTGAAAATAAAGAATATTCCAGTAAGAGTGAATTAGTGAACGACTTAATTAGGCAGGCTAGAAAACAACAGGTGCAAATTAATTGGATAAGTGCTAAATTGGAAAATGCTGAAAACAGAGGCTTTTCTAATGATACCAAAGAACAAATATTAGCTCAGTCAAAGTCTCTACTAAATGGCTAAATATAAGCTAAGTGAGGTAGCAAAGGGAGATTTGATAAGAATTCACCAATACGGAGTTAAAAAATTTGGAATGGCACAGGCCGATAAATATTTTGAATCGTTTTTTGAATATTTTAAAATTATTGCCCAAGAACCATATTCTTTTGAAGCTGTAGATTATATAAAAGAAGGCTATAGACGCTGCGTTTGTGGTTCAGATAGTATTTATTACAGAATAAATGATGAAGAGAAAACCATAGAAATTATGGCTATTATTGGTAGACAGGATTTGCAGAATATTCTCTAATTGCTTAAAAAATATTTTGAAAAATTACTGAATAGCACTTAAAGCTTCAACCAGGTTAGTTTTCTTATGGCGACTAAGTGGTAACTTTTGTTTATCGATCTCAATATTCTTAGAATTGTAGCGCTCAATCTTATCTAGATTTACAATATAGGATTTATGCGTTCTAAGAAACTTATCATTAGGTAATTGCTCTTCAAAAGACTTCATTGTAGCAAGTACAACAAAGTTTTCTTTTTCAGTTACAAATTTCACATAATCACCCAGAGCCTGTATGTACTTTAATTTATTTAGGAAAACCTTTCGATTTTTGAGATTACTTTTCACAAAAATATAGTCTTCATCTTCCGGTGCTGCGGCAATTTGATGTTTTAACTTGTAGAGATTTATTGCTTTACCAACCGCGTTATTAAAGCGTTCTTTTGTTACCGGCTTATGAATATAATCTACCGCATCATAATCAAAAGCTTTAAAAGCATATTGTGTTTTCCCGGTTACAAAGATAATTTGTGGCTTATTTGGAAGATCGTCTAAAAGTTCAAAACCTGTTAGAACAGGCATTTCAATATCCAGAAAGATTAAATCGATCTCATTATCGAGGAGCCCATTTTTTGTCTCAATAGCATTATTATACTCTGCAACAAGCTTTAGGTTCGCATGGTCTCTAATTAACTTGACGATAGATAATCGTTGTAAGCTAGAATCGTCAACAACAATACATTTGAGTAAAATTTCTTCCACGGTAGTTAGGTTAAGTAATAACAATATTAAACATAAAATATCATAATTACAAGATAAACTTTACATTCGTCGGATAAATTTGAACTTTATCCTCAACTAATTATTTGAGTTTTATATATTTTGTTACTAATGTCGAAATTTTTGATCTGCAGGGCAAAATACTTATTAATATGTAGAAAAGTTCCTTCACTTTTATGCTTTGAAAATAGAAATAATTGAGCTACTTTTGCACTCAATTTAATTTAAAGTAAATTTTTATGAACACTTATGAAACTGTTTTCATCTTGAATCCCGTTTTATCTGATGAGCAGATAAAGGAGACAGTTCAGAAATACGAAGAATTTCTTGTTTCTAAAGGGGCCGAGATGGTATCGAAAGAAGATTGGGGGCTTAGAAAATTAGCCTACCCAGTTCAACACAAAAAGAGCGGGTTTTACCACCTGTTTGAATTCAAAGCTCCAGGAGAGGCTATAGAGCCGTTGGAACTTGCTTTTAGAAGAGACGAGCGTATGATGCGTTACCTAACTGTGAAGTTAGACAAACATGCTATCGACTGGGCTGAAAAAAGAAGAAATAGAAGACAACAAGAAAAAGCGTAAGTATGGCTACATCTATTGAACAACAAGCAAAAGGAAAAAAAGACGGAGAGATCAGGTATCTTACTCCTCTTAATATAGAGACCAGTAAAACGAAGAAGTATTGTCGTTTTAAAAGGTCTGGAATTAAGTATGTCGATTATAAGGATCCAGATTGGTTAATGAGTTTCGTAAACGAGCAGGGTAAATTATTGCCTCGCCGTCTAACCGGAACTTCTTTAAAGTACCAAAGAAAAGTGGCTGTTGCTGTAAAAAGAGCGCGTCACCTTGCGTTAATGCCATATGTTGGTGATTTATTAAAATAAAAAGAGGCAATTATGGAATTGATACTTAGACAAGACGTAGATAATTTAGGTTTTAAAGATGATGTTGTAAACGTAAAAAACGGTTATGGCAGAAACTATCTTATTCCTCAGGGATATGCACATCTTGCAACTCCTTCGGCTAAAAAAGTTTTAGCTGAAACCCTGAAGCAAAGAGCCTATAAAGAACAGAAACATATCGATGAAGCTAAGAAGCAGGCAGAAAAACTTAATAACGTAGAGATTAAGTTAACTGCTAAAGCTGGTGCTGGAGACAAATTATTTGGATCTATCACTAATGGTGATTTAGCTGAAGCTTTCGCAAGAGAAGGTATCCAAATCGATAAGAAATTTATTAGCATCGCAGGTGGTAACATCAAGAGATTAGGACAGTACGAAGCGACTTTACGTTTTCACCGTGAAGTAGTGACTACTTACAACTTTGATGTAGTATCTGAAGCTTAATTTATTCTTTTATAAAGTTAAAAGCCCGCTCCAGTAGTGGGCTTTTCTTATTTTAGCGAGACCCTGATTTATTAATAGCAAAGCTATGCAATAAATTAGTAGGTCGAACTAATCCCGACACAGGTCGGGATCATTATTTTCGTCAAGCTGAACTGGTTTCAGACTTTACCCCGAATTTACTTCGGGATTCTAACAAGATAGATCCTGAAATATTCCGAAGCTTCGGAACAGGATGACGATTTTAAATATTGCAATTCGAAAGTTATTTTAATTTTTATTGAAAATGAAATATTCCAGATTAACCAAAGAACAGTTTGAAGAAATGAAGCAGGAATTTATTAATTTCCTGGCTTCACAATCTATTACTGCTGATGAATGGGAGAAAATAAAAAAAGAGCAACCAAAAGCGGCAGAGCAGGAGCTTGACGTTTTTAGTGATCTTATTTGGGAAGGAGTTCTAAATAAAGTGGAATACCTGGAACATTTTTCTGCCAATCAAATTTACCTTTTTCATATAACCGAAGTCACGATTCATCTTATTGCCATTAAAATTGAGCACGAAGGCATAGATCTAACTACAAGAAAAGGTTACAGCTGGTTGCAAACTAATTTGCTAGACGAATCTGTAAATATTTATACCTCTTCTAAAGCTCTAAGTGAGGATAGAAATAAGGATATTTTTGCGCTTATAAAGCAAGGGGCAAATATTACTAAAGGAGATCTTTATCGCTATTTTGATAATATGGTTGAGAGTAAATAACCCTAAAATATCTCATTGAGAATTCTTTGAAGTAAACTTTTAAACAATCTCGTTTAGTTTTTTACTTCTGTGCTGTAGCTGTACTTATAATCAGCGCAAAAAATAGTGGTTTTACTGTATACAGCATAGTTATCCTACTGTAATAATATCTTTCAGAATAAAATAGTATTAATAGCTTCCTATTTATGCTTTCAAGGAGGTTAAGCTATTGTAAAAGGCCTAATTTCACTACTCACTACTCATACCTAAGCGATTCTATAGGATCTTGTTTGGCTGCTTTAGCTGCCGGGTAACTTCCAGCGAGAATAGCTACTAAAATAGTAATCGCGGTAGCCCAGAGAATAGCAACCCATGGTGTGGTGAAATCAAAATCGACAGCGGCAGAAACGGCTATTCCAATTAATATTCCAAGAATAATTCCTAAAAGACCACCTAATTGGCCAATAATAAGGGTTTCCATAAAGAATTGGGTAGCAATAGTTTTTCGTTTTGCTCCCAGGGCTTTTCGCACCCCTATTTCACGTGTTCTTTCGGTTACGCTAACTAGCATAATATTCATTAAAGCTATAGAGGAACCAAAAATAGTAATGATAGAAATAATCCAGGCCGCGTAATTTAAATAACTGGTAATGGAGAAAATTCGGTTAATTAGATCATCACTGCGTTCCAGTCCAAAATTATTCTCTTCTATAGGATTGAGTTTTCTAATATTTCTGAAGGTTAATATTGCCTCATCTTGCGCGCCTTCCAATAACTCTTTATCATCTACTTTTACACTTACGTTGTAATTAATTTGCGGCTGTGTAAACATAGAGCGTGCTACCTGTATTGGCATTAAAACCCGTAGATCCTGATTGTTTCCAAAAGTAGAGCCTTTAGATTCCAGGATTCCAATAACCCTAAATTTTCCACCTCTAATACCAATAATCTTATCTATAGGGTCGGCACCTTTAAAAAGTCCTTCGGGTTTAGCGAAATCAGATCCCAGTATAACCACATTATTGTTATTCTGAATATCGAAAATATTGAACTCACGACCTTTCTCTACGTTTAAACCAGAATTCTCAAGAAAATTTTCGTTAACACCCAACACCCTTACTTCAGGATCGGTTTTTTCGTTGATATATTTTACTTCAGCACCAGAAGTTCCTGTGAAAGAAACTGCGGTTTGCGCCTGCGGATACTGATAATTATCTTCAAATTTCTTTACTTCTCGATAACTTATAATAGGATTTATCTTTTCAACTTCACCGCCGCCCTGGCGTTGTGAATTGAACTCATAGCGTTGAATATTAAAGGTATTTGCTCCCATAGAGGCAAAATCACTACTAATGGTGTTTTCTAAGGCGGTCACCGCACTCAAAATTCCAACCAGTGCAGTGATTCCAATAGCGATAATCAAAACGGTAAGTATGGTTCTAAGTAACTGACTTTTAATAGAATTAAAAGCAATGCTTATGTTTTCTCTAAATAACCCTAACATAAAAAGTTTTTTCAGTGCTATCTAGTTAGACATCATTCGTGGAAGAATGTTACTTAAAATCTGAAATTTGTTTGGGTTCATTTAAAATTTAAGATATTTGCAGCACTGTTTCAGTCGCTTTGTGGCGCTAATTTTAAACTAAAAATGGTATTTATACCCTAAAGATTTTATGGCACAAAAACCTTCTATCCCAAAAGGAACTCGAGATTTTAACCCGGCCGAAGTCGCTAAAAGAAATTTTATTTTCGACCGAATTAAAACTGAATTTAAAAAATTTGGTTTTCAACCTATCGAGACGCCAAGTTTTGAGAATTCTGATACCCTCATGGGTAAATATGGGGAAGAAGGAGATCGATTGATTTTTAAAATTCTGAATTCTGGAGATTTTCTTAAAAAAGTAGATAACGAAGCTTACGAAAATAGAGATAGCTTAAAGATTACTTCCTCTATTAGTGAAAAAGCCTTGCGATACGATCTTACGGTGCCTTTTGCCCGATACGTGGTGCAACATCAAAATGAAATAGATTTTCCGTTTAAGCGCTACCAAATTCAACCGGTTTGGAGAGCTGATAGACCACAGAAAGGACGTTTCAGAGAATTTTTTCAGTGTGATGCAGATGTAGTTGGAAGTAAAAGCCTATGGCAGGAAGTAGAATTCGTGCAGTTATATGATGTAGTTTTTTCAGCTTTAAAATTAGAAGGTGTTACTATTAAAATTAATAACCGAAAAGTACTTTCTGGCTTCGCCGAAGTTATTGGCGAAAAAGATAAACTTATTGATTTTACAGTAGCTCTGGATAAACTGGATAAGATAGGGGAAGAGGGAGTTAAAAAAGAGATGCTGGAAAAAGGAATTTCTGAAAATGCTATTGAGAAAATTCAGCCAATTTTTAGTTTAAAAGGATCTTTTACTGAAAAAATTGCCGGAATTAAAGAAATTCTATCTTCGTCTGAAACTGGAAAGGAAGGAATTAAAGAATTGGAATTTATTGAAAAAGCTATCGTAGAAATGCCATTAAAAACTGCTAAGCTGGATCTTGATGTTACTCTGGCTCGTGGACTTAATTATTATACAGGCGCTATTTTTGAAGTTTCGGCCCCTGAAAATGTGAAAATGGGCTCAATAGGCGGTGGCGGTAGATACGATGACTTAACCGGGATTTTCGGTTTAAAAGATATGAGCGGCGTGGGAATTTCTTTCGGTTTAGATCGTATTTATTTGGTTTTAGAAGAACTCGATCTTTTTCCTACAGCAGTTACTCAAAATACCAAGGCACTTTTTATCAATTTTGGTGATAAAGAAGCACTTTACGCGCTAAAAGCAGTAAATAAATTGAGAAGCGAAAGTGTTATTGCTGAATTATTTCCAGATGCAGCCAAAATGAAAAAGCAGATGAATTATGCCAACAAGCGCGAAATTCCATTTGTAATTCTTGCTGGAGAGGAAGAGATGGAAGCCGAAAAATTTACTCTGAAAAATATGAAAACCGGCGAACAGCAAAAACTTGATTTTGCTGACTTAGTAAATGTTCTTGGTTAAATTTTAATTAGCATAGATAATTTGTCATTACAAGGAATAATTCGATTTTAGGAGAATTATAATGTGGCAAGATTTTTATGGATAAAACTGTATGAGATTGCTTCAGCCACCCAAAATGCGGCTTCGCAATGACGGTGTAAATTGTTTTTCTGCCATTGCAAAGTTTTAGCTGAAGCAATCTCTTGGCATTTTACCTATTCAGTTTCACTGGCTTTATTCAAAATCTCCATATCTTCTTTTGAAAGCGAAACTTCAGTGGCCTCGGTAAACGATTTAAGGTGAGAAGATTTAGTAGCGCTGGCAATTGGCGCACTCACCCCGGGTCTTTTCATTAGCCAGGCAAGAGCAACCCCGGCCTGCGAAATATTATGCTTTTCAGAAATTTGATCCAGGCTTTTTAAAACTCTTTCACCTCGCTGGTTTAAAAATTTATCGGTGAACATTTTGCGTTCTTTCCCTTCAAAATCTTCTTTTTTACGATATTTTCCGGTAAGGAATCCACTGGCGAGAGAGAAATAAGGAATTACACCTAAATTATTTTCAGAACAAATTTTTTCAATTTTTCCTTCAAATTTGTCTCGCACCATTAAATTATATTCCGGTTGAAAAACTTCATAACCCGGTAAATCTTTTTCAGCAGCAACAGTTAGGGATTTTTGTAATCTTTCTGCAGAAAAATTTGAAGCTCCAATATGCTTTATTTCGCCACGGGACATAAATTTATGATACGCTTCCAATGCTTCTTCTACCGGAGTTTCCTCATCATCAAAATGTGTAAAATAAAGATCTATATAATCGGTTTGAAGCCTTAGAAGAGAATCCTGTACCGTGCCGGTAAGATAATCTCTAGAATTATTCTTTGGTCCTCCCGGCTGTAAGCTAGAGCCACCTTTGGTGATAAGCGTGATCTTATCTCTTAACTTACGCTCTTTCATCCATTTTCCAATAATTCTTTCTGAAGTTCCATGAGATACACCATCTGCCCAGCGGGAATAAACATCGGCAGTATCTATAGTATTAAAGCCCCGCTCAAAAAGCTCGTCTAACATCTTGAACGATTCTTTTTCATTTAATGTCCAGCCAAAAACATTCCCACCAAAGATAATTGGCGCCGATTTTAAGCCTGATTTTCCTAATTCAACTGTTTTCATTTTAGCATTTTTACTAAAATTAATGATCACAATTAAGAAAGACGAATTCTATTTATGGTTTTGGACAGATTTAACGTTGTGAAGAAATTGAAGGAACGACAAGAGTAATAAAGATAAAGTCGGTGATTAGTAGCTCATTTATTCTTCCGTAGCACTACTTTTTCCTCTCCATATCACAAAAATAGCGGCGATTGCTCCAAGGCCTAACACAATAGGGAATATTTTGGGAGGTGCATCTAGGGTGTTTTCCAGCTCAAAAGTAAAGGAGCCAATCAGGATAAAACTTCCTAATAAGACGCCCAGGGTCATTAATATCTTTCCTACTATTTTCATGCGCTTCAATCTTCAAAATCCGATTGTAAAGGTTATCAAGCCTTTTTTTAATCAGATTATCGTTTTAGTAATCAGTTAAATAGGAATTTCCAAGTTAAATTATAAGAACTAGCGCGAGGTTAATTTTAAGTAAATTAATCGTTAAGTATTTCTTTCTTTAATGCTTGTAAAAAGAAAGAATATATTACCAGGAATTTAGAAAAATGATGAGCTACTCGGTTGGTTTTGTTAGAACTTTTGATTGTGAAATCCCACGGTTTTATTTTTTAGTTCAAATTTTCAGAAATCTCATCAATACCGGAAACTATCATGTCTGGTTTTTTAGCTAAATGATAAAAGCTTTTTCCTGGTCTTTCAATAAAACAGGTTTTAAGATTTGCCCGTTTTGCGCCAAGAATATCCCAGGCGTGAGCCGCGACCATTAAAGCGTTTTTGGCTTTAATTTCGTATTGATCCAGAATATATTGATAGCTGTTTGGATGTGGCTTGTATTGTTTAATTTCTTCAACACTATGGATTCCATCAAAGAAAGAGTCTATTTCGGCAAATTGCAGTTGATATTTTAGTACATCAGGTTTACCGTTGCTAAAAGCGATAAGCTTATAACCAGAGTTTTTTAATTGTTCCAATCCGGGTTTTACATCTGGGTAGGGTGGAAGTTTTGTGATTTCAGAGAGTATATTCTTTATTTCTGAATTAGTAAAAGATTTATCAAATTTCCCCGCTATCATTTTAAAAGTCGCAGCAGCTATTTCAGTAAAATTCCTGTAGTTTCCCGATGTAGTTTCAACCAGAGAGTAATGTAGTAATTTTGGAAACCATACTTCAAAACCCATCTCATTTTCTAGGGCTGCATTTATTTCCTCCTTTAAAGGAAATAGGTTTAAGAGGGTTTCATTTACATCAAAGATTAAGATTTCTGGCTTCATAAAGAATAGATTTTGAGGAGGAAAGATAAGTTTTTCTTTAGATAAAAAACATAAAAAAATCCCTTCTGAAAAGAAGGGGTTTCTAGTAGTGTGACCGAGATTGTAACTCGAGATGAATCTGACGCTTTAACCAACTGAGCTTATTTGTGCTGCAAAAAATATCGGTTGGTTTAAAAAGTTTCGATAGAAAAGATAGCTTCACCGAAATTGAGGTTTATCTCTTGTGAACCTAAATCTGGTAGGATTTAAAATATTTTTTGAACTTTTAAATTTTATATTAAATTTTTCACTAAATTTAATAGTGTAAAATCTCCCCAATACTTTCCCTAATTTGTTTTACTGTCCCCAAACTTTGTACTCAATTGTTGATTGATACATCGTAATAATTATTATCCCCAAGCAATTTACTTTCTAGTGTTATATGTTAAATAATAGTCTGAAGATGAATTTATTGTAAATGAAAAGAACTGGAATTGGGTGTTCTAAAGCATTTCTCTGCCCCTTGATAGTGAGCATCTAGCTTTGATTTAATTATTTACTGAAATTTATTTTTTGTAAAAAATATTGGGATGAAAAAGAATTATTTTTTAGGGGGATGTAATATTATTTTATCGACAATAATATGCGCGTTTATTTTCAGTGCAAATTTATACGGACAAAGTTTTTCCCAGAGCAATTTAAATTTTAATGGTAAGGGATCAATCTCCAATGGTACTTCATTGATGTTTGGACCAGACGGGCGCTTATACGTAGCTGAATATACAGGAGCTATAAAAATTTTTACTATTGAGCGTACATCAGTAACTGATTATAAAGTACTTGCAAGTGAAGTTCTTTCAGATATAGCATCTATTCAAGACCACAATGATGACGGTAGTCTCTACAGTACAACTTTAAGAGAAACAACAGGACTTACAGTTGGCGGTACTGCGACTAATCCTGTGATATACGTAGCTTCCAGTGATTTCAGGATTGGTGGAGGCGGAGGCGGAGGAAGCGGAGATACTAACCTGGATACTAATTCGGGTATAATTACCCGTTTCAGCTGGAATGGAAGTTCATGGGATGTAGTAGATATTGTTCGCGGCCTTCCCCGTTCAGAAGAGAATCATGCGACTAACGGTATGGAACTGGCCACTATAAATGGAGTGAACTACCTGATTGTAGCTCAGGGTGGGCATACCAATGCCGGTGCACCTTCAATAAATTTTGCATATACCACAGAATATGCCTTATCTGCTGCGATATTATCGGTTAACCTCGATATGATAAATAGTTTACCGATTAAAACCGATAATGGTAGAAAGTATATCTATGATCTTCCTACCCTGGATGATCCAACTCGCCCGAATAAAAACGGTATTACCAATCCTGATATTTTAGGATATGATGGGGTGGATATCAACGATCCATTTGGCGGTAACGATGGACTGAATCAGGCTAAAATTGTACCGGGAGGGCCAGTACAAATTTTTTCTCCCGGGTTTAGGAATTGTTATGATTTAGTGTTGACAGAGGCTGGAGCTGTATATGTTACGGAAAACGGATCAAATGGAGGTTGGGGAGGATTTCCGGTAAATGAGGGAGGAGGTAATGCTACCAATGATTATGATCCAAACGAACCTGGTAGTACAGTTTCTTCAGGCGGAGAGAAAGTAAATAATTTGGATCATTTGCAATTAATTACTCCCAATATCCAAAATTATTCATTTGGTTCTTTTTATGGCGGGCATCCAACTCCTGTTAGAGCGAATCCATTTGGAGCAGGTCTTTATACCAATCCTTCCAAAAATGGCACTACCGGCGCCATTTTTAGAACTAAAAAATATCATCCTGCAAAGAATACCGGAGATTTTACTAATGATCCAAATATTGGACTTCCCGCCGATTGGCCACCTGTTGCTGTTGCGAATCCTGTTGAAGGAGACTGGAGAGGCCCGGGGATACCCAACCCTGATGGGCCGGTAGATGATATCATTACTACGTGGGGAACCAATACCAATGGGATAGATGAATATACGGCCAGTAATTTTAATGGTGCAATGAAAGGTAATCTTATAGCTGGAGTGAATACCGGAGTATTAAGAAGAGTGGAACTAAAACCAGACGGAAGCCTGAGTAAACTAACTCCTTCTTTTGTATCGGGATTAGGCGGAGATGCTTTAGGGGTAACATGTAATAGCGATAACGATATATATCCGGGAACGATTTGGGTAGTTACCTTAAACGGGAAACTAATAGTGCTGGAGCCCCAGGATTTTGGAGAATGCAAATTACCGGGAGATCCTGGTTATGATGCGAATGCCGACTATGATTTTGATGGTTATACCAATCAGGATGAAGAAGATAATGGCACAGATCCTTGTAACGGAGGTTCACAGCCAAACGATTTTGATAAGTCTAACAATGGACCCAATGTTTCTGATTTAAATGATCTGGATGATGATGCAGATGGAATACTGGATGAAAATGACCCATTTCAACTGGGAAATCCACACGAATCTGGAAGTGATGCATTTTTACTTCCTGTAATCAATGAGCTTTTTTCAAGTAATACAGAATTAGGAGGCTATAAAGGCCTTGGGTTAACAGGGATAATGAACAATGGAACTCCTAATCCTAATTGGTTGAATTGGCTGGATAGGCGTGATGATCCAAATGATCCCAATGAAAATGATATTCTTGGAGGAGCAATAGGAGCCATGACCATGCAGATGACCTCTGGAACCGCATTCGGTTCTAGTAATAGTCAGGAAAAAGGTTTTCAATACGGCATTCAGGTTAATTCGAACTCAGGGATATTTACAGTAGAAGGTGGGATCGCTAATTTTAATGGTCCTGTACAATTATATGGTTCTAATTCTCCTTCTAATGGAGAACTCGGATTTTTTATAGGTGATGGAACTCAGAGTAATTATATTAAATTCGTTATTACACCCTCTGGTTTAATAGCTCTTCAAGAAGTAAACGATGTTCCTCAGACGCCTACAAACATAAACATTCCTGTTTTAGAGCGGCCAGATAGTAGTGTATCGTTTTATTTTGTGGTAAACCCCTCCAATGGTGAGGTAGTTTTAAAATATTCATTTGATGCGGGTGTTCAGGTGACAGCGGGAAGTATTACGGCTAAGGGACCAATTTTGCAGTCTTTACAAAATGCTGAAAATGATTTAGCTGTAGGGATGATAGGTACTTCTAATACGATAGGAGTAGAGCTGGAAGGAACCTGGGACTTTCTAAATGTGACTTCCAATGGTCCTACAATAGCTTCAGAGCTTCCGGATATTGAGCGAACAATTGGTGTGGTAACAGAGAATATTAGTCTTTTATCTTATTTTGATGATAACCAGGGTGTTGAGAATCTTACCTATAGCGTTTCAGGCAACACCAACGCTGCCATTGGAGCTACAATATCCGGCAGCACACTTACTATTAGCTATCCTGATTCACCGGCGATTTCAGCTATTACGATTCGTGCTACCGATGCTGATGCGAATTTTATAGAGCAGAGTTTTAGGGTAAGTGCTGCGATCGACGGAAAATTAAATTGGGAGCAAGATACCAAAGCTAATAAATCGGTATACTTAACTCAGGCAGGAAACAATAACACTTATGCAGGAGGAATGACGAGCTATAATAACGAGGTAGATCAAGCTACCACTCCGGTAAGTATTTACAATACCGAGCGTTATGATAGCGGTGCCGGGGCTCCCAATATGACTTATGCTTTTCCCGTGGACAAAGCAGGTACGTATGAGGTGCGTTTGTATATGGGGAATAGTTATTCCGGAACCTCTGCTATTGGAAAACGAATATTTGATATTTCGATCGAAGGAGTAGTAAATCCTTCCCTGGATGATATAGATCTCTCGGGTAAGTTTGGTCATCAAGTTGGAGGGGTGATTGTAAAAGAAGTTGAAGTCACAGACGGTTTGTTGGAGATCGCTTTTATCCATGGAGCAATTGAAAACCCTTTGATCAACGGCATAGAGATCCTGGAAGTGGCCTCGGGAGTTCCTAATACTCCAATTAATGTATCAGCAATTGAAGACCAGGTGAATTTTGAGGGAGATGTTTTAGATGGTAGCCTGGTAGTTTCTGCTAGTGGGGGTGATGGTAATTTAACCTATAGCATAAGCGGAGCTCCTTCAGGAGTAGTCATAGAACCTACCAATGGACAAATAGGTGGAACGATCAGTTCCGGTACAGCTGTAAACAGTCCTTATACCGTTACGGTAACAGTAGATGATAGCGACGCTGAAACCAGTGATGCGGTAACGCTTAGTTTTAACTGGGAGATTAAATCTGGTACTCCTATTGAGGTAGCTGCGATTGAAGACCAAATAAATTTCGAGGGAGATGCTTTAGATGGTAGCCTGGTAGTTTCTGCTAGTGGTGGTGACGGTAATCTAACCTATAGCATAAGCGGCGCTCCTGCAGGAGTGACTATAGAATCTACCAATGGACAAATAGGGGGTACGATCAGTTCCGGTACAGCTGTAAACAGTCCTTATACCGTTACAGTAACAGTAGATGATAGCGATGCTGAAACTAGTGATGCGGTAGCGCTTAGTTTTAACTGGGAGATCAAATCTGGTAGTCCCACGATCGCTTCAGAACTTCCAGATATAGAACGAACAATCGGTGTGGTAACAGAGAATATTAGTCTTTTATCTTATTTTGATGATAACCAGGGTGTTGAGAATCTTACCTATAGCGTTTCAGGCAACACCAACGCTGCCATTGGAGCTACAATATCCGGCAGCACACTTACTATTAGCTATCCTGATTCGCCTGCGGTTTCAGCTATTACGATTCGTGCTACCGATGCTGATGCGAATTTTATAGAGCAGAGTTTTAGCGTAAGTTTAGTAGAGGCACAGGTTGCCGATGAA
>NZ_FVZF01000012.1:87295-88407 GCF_900168265.1 Salegentibacter salarius
ATTATTAAAGAAGTTGAAGTCACAGACGGGGTGTTAGAGATATCTTTTATCCATGGAGCAATTGAAAACCCTTTAGTCAACGGAATAGAGATCCTGGGAGTGGCCTCGGGAGTTCCCAGTACTCCAATTAATGTATCAGCAATTGAAGATCAGGTGAATTTTGAGGGAGATGCTTTAGATGGTAGCCTGGCAGTTTTTGCTAGTGGGGGTGATGGTAATTTAACCTATAGCATAAGTGGCGCCCCTTCGGGAGTAGTCATAGAACCTACCAATGGGCAAATAGGTGGAGCTATCAATTCCGGTACTGCTGCTAATAGTCCTTATACCGTTACGGTAACAGTAGATGATAGCGACGCTGAAACCAGTGATGCGGTAAAGCTTAGTTTCAACTGGGAGATTAAATCTGGTACTCCTATTGAGGTAGCTGCAATTGAAGACCAGGTGAATTTTGAGGGTGATGCTTTAGATGGTAGTCTTGCAGTCTCTGCTAGTGGCGGCGATGGCAATTTAAAATATAGCATAAGCGGAGCTCCTTCAGGAGTAGTTATAGGACCTAGCAATGGGCAAATAGGTGGAACGATCAATTCTGGTACAGCTAGCAATAGTCCTTATACCGTTACGGTAACAGTAGATGATAGCGATGCTGAAACCAGTGATGCGGTAGCGCTTAGTTTTAACTGGGAGATCAAATCTGGAACTCCTATTGAGGTAGCTGCAATTGAAGACCAAATAAATTTCGAGGGTGATGCTTTAGATGGTAGTCTGGCAGTTTCTGCTAGTGGTGGTGACGGTAATCTAACCTATAGCATAAGCGGCGCCCCTTCCGGAGTGATTATAGAACCAACAAATGGGCAAATAGGGGGTACGATCAATTCCGGTACAGCTGCAAACAGTCCTTATACCGTTACGGTAACAGTAGATGATAGCGATACTGAAACCAGTGATGCGGTAGCGCTTAGTTTTAACTGGGAGATCAATCCCGGTAGTCCCACGATCGCTTCAGAACTTCCAGATATAGAGCGAACAATTGGTGTGGTAACAGAGAATATTAGTCTTTTATCTTATTTTGATGATAACCAGGGTGTTGAGAATCTTACCTATAGCGTTTCAGG
>NZ_FVZF01000009.1 GCF_900168265.1 Salegentibacter salarius
AAACTTGGATGTGAATTTTCTTCGTGTCATAATACAGTAAAATTAAGGTTATTTTTGAACTTAACTTACTGTCCTAATTTTTGGGGGATGATCACCTTTGATGATTGGTATGAAGATTATCCGCATAATAAAGAGGAAAATTAATTTTTATAGTTTTTTAGTTTGAAATTAATCTTCCCAAAAATCAGGCTTTTCATTAGTTCCAAAAAATGTACAATCTACACAGCGCGCTGGCCTCACCAGTAAAAGACCACCATGGCTCGTTGAAGACCATCTTACCGCATTTCTTTCTAATAGTTTTATTAAATTATCGATACTGGGTAACGTTTCTTCGCAAAGGGCGAAGGGTACAAATCGAGGTCTAATGCCCTCAGGATTATAGAAATCTCCATAATTAAAATAAATTCTCTTTGTAGTAACTGAGGAAACATTAAAAAAACCAATTGTTTTTTCATTTGGATTATTAATATTTGTAATATTTCCTTCTAAAAATCCTGGTTGAGTTTGAGAAAAAATGTTTTCAGATCCTGAAAGCTCTTCTAAAATTTTATAATAATTATAGGCATCCCTGCCTATTACATATTGCTTTATTAAAAGGCTGTACCTATTAGAAAGACTGGGATCTTTAGAGTCTATAAAGTTAATCAACAAGTCGTTTACACTATCATCTGAGAGTGAATTAGTATTGGCTAGTATAATTTTCTGCGAAACATTGGTTTGATAACAAGTATATTCTTCCTTCTGTTTCGGTACTTCTACCGGGATGCCATCAACGAGAATCAAATCTTTTATTTTATCATAATTTGAATTGAATTTAAAGTTTCTACATATTCGTATTATAATAATTAGCCCCGCCTGCAGAAGTTTGATTATTTAAGGTAATAGCAACTCCATCTTCACCGCGGTAATTTATTCTATTGGCTTCCAATTCACCAATGCTACTGCTTCCCGATAATTGTGTTGGTTCAGAAATATATTCGTTACCATTCACCAAAATGCTAAGCTGGTAATTAATTCCCGGGCGGGCAGCGAAACTATCTAGAGAAATATAGCGGCCAGGTTCTAATTCCTGAAAAATATGCTCTTCCTCTCCTGTTACCCTAATATCTGCCCCTGACACCGGCTTAGGACCGGTAGAATCTATGGCAAAGGTTTGTGATATTTTAATCTCGTGTTTTTTCAACTCATTAGTTACCAAACCTTCAATCACAATGGCTTCTTCAAAGTCTTCTGAATTTAAAGCAATTTCCTCTACGCAAGACGCCATAATCATCACGAAACCGATTAGAATGAAAAGCTTCTTATATTTCCGAATTAAAATCATTAAAATTGATAATTTAAGTTTGGTTGGTTGGATATGACTCTTTATGATTGCCTATAACTTCCTGTTCTAGATTTTTTAACTACAAATAAACTTCCTAAAATCGTTGAGAGATTTCATACAATAAGATACGAAAAACATTGCATTGGTATTTAGACCTATTCTACTTTAAAAGTTTTTATTATCGATACCGGTTGACCTTGTTCAGTAAACCCCTGAAGGTTAATTTCAAACTTTCCTTTAAGATCTGAGGTATAAAAACTAATCCCGTTAGCCGAATCTCCAGAATCTATATTAGGGTTCCACCAGAGCTGCGTTCTATAATCAGGGATTCTATTCAACTCTTCATTCTTATAATTTGGGCTATAATACTTCTTGGGTATTTGTGCTTTAGCCACAAGTTTAGATTTAATATAATTTTCTCTAAATACTTCCGGGAAATCTCCATCTTTAGTTTCTACCATTACCACGCCCTGATAAATTGCAGGACCAAAGAAGTACTTGCTTCGAAGAATACCAATACTTTCAATCTTTTCCGCATCAAAAGAAACCAGTTTATCATGATTTTGCACCACTACCCCATCTACAATCAACAAGGCAGGTAGCGTAAATTCACCATTAATATTTTGGTTTCTAACCATAATACTATGAGTTCCATCTTGATTTCTTCTAACTCTTCCAAATTCTATGATCTCCACAAAAGTCTGGGTAACCTCGGGAAACCTTGTATAATCATCTAAATTGAATTTAAGAAGCTCCTGGCCAAAGAAATACCCCTCATCCTTCGGGAAGACTGTTCGGTCTGCTTTGGTGGCAGAGTATGCATTTTCAATTTGATTATTTATACTTTTCTCCAGAATATAATCTTTAAAACCTATTTGAACTATTGGTTTTTCAAAGTTTAACGAAGAAAAATCTGGTTGAGCAGTTGTAAATAATTCAACCTTATAATCATTTTGATTATAGTCTGTTAGTTGCAACAACAACTCATCAACCGTCAGCTCATTATTTATTATAAAACTAAACTCCCCTTTATCGTCTATAGAAACAATTTTTACCTGACTTTCTTCACCAGGAAAGGAAACTATTAAATTCTTAGATTTTAATCCCGAATTATCATTTGCGCTTATTCTTCCTTTAATAAGAGAACCTCTTATTTCTGGCAGGGTAAAGTTGTCTGATAAATTCCAGTTTTTATTCCGGTAAAGCTTATTAAAATTAGTGCTTTTAAGCAGCGTAGGTTTACTAAAACTATCTATTCGCCTTACAGATATCGAAAAATCACCCAATATTTCTGTTGTGTGCTCCAAATCTAAGACTACTTCTTCCCGGGTTGAAAAGGATGTCTTATTCAATTTTAATTCCAGATCAGCTGCTGCTTCTTTCGTGTTTTTTTCTGAAGTAGATTCAGGGTTTTCCTGGAGTATAAGGCCTTCATTATTCTTTTGATAGGGGTTTAAAATTTGAATATCCTGTTCAAAATAATTTTCTTCATTTAGCATCCAGGAAGTATAGCCCAGGATTTTATATGCTCCCGACCTTAAGTCGGAAGGAATAAAGAAATCGGAATATGACTGACCTTCCTCCAAATTTAATTTATGCTGAAAAACAATTTCTTTATCTGAATTTACTAAAACTACCCAGCCAACTTTACTTAGTTTGCTAAGCTTTTGGGTTTCGGCATTTATACTATAAAACTTGTAAAGTAATTTTTCCCCGCTAAATAATAAACTACTATTCAAATGAAGATAAACCTGTTCTTTAGGAATTTCTTTTTGAAGTAATTCTATGTTTGAGCTGCCTTGCGAATAAGCCAGGTTAAGCCCCAGGCAAGCTAAAAATACTATGAAAATCTTTTTATTCATTGTCTTGTTTTCTAATTAATCTTCCCAAAATTCTGGTTTCTCATTGGTGCCAAAGACCGTACAATCTACACAACGTCTAGGTACAACATAAACCGGGCGCTCCTGATTTAAAGGTAAAGGAATTGGGGTTTCATACCATCTAACACCATTATTTTCCAATTGTTCTTTTAATACTTCTATGGTGGGAAAGGTGACTTCACAAGAAGCATCAGATACAAATTTTGGTCTTATGCCGTCGGGGTTATAAAAATCTTGGTAATTAAAATAGATTCTTTTGGTACTAACAGAGGAAACATTAAAAAAACCAATCACTTTTTCTTCAGGATTATTGATATTTTCGATATTTCCTTCAAAATAACCAGGCTGACTTTGAGAAAAAATGTTTTCGGAACCCGAAAGCTCCTCTAGAATCTGGTAATAAGAATAAGCTTCCCTGTTTATTACATATTGCTTAACTAAAAGACTATACCTATTTGAAATTTTAGGATGATCGGCATCTATAAAATTAATCAGCAAATCATTTACGCTATCTTCCGAAAGTGAATTGGTATTCGCCAGTATGATATCCTGAGAATTATTTGTTTGATAGCACGTATACTCTTCTTTTTGCTTTGGAACTAATTTAGCCAGACCATCTTCTATTATAATATCAGTGCTTTTAAACATATTAGATGTAAATTTAAAAGTCTCCGTAAACTCATAACGGTAGTAATTAGCATCACCTGTAGAAGTTTGATTGCTCAAGGTTATAGCCACGCCATCTTCTCCCTGGTAATCAACTCTATTAGCATCTAATTGACCAATGTTACTTGTTCCGGGTAATTGTGCTGTTTGTGATCTATATTCCTGACCATTCACTAAAATATTCAACTCGTAATCCACTCCGGGAGAGGCCGCAAAGCTATCTTTAGAAACATATATTCCAGGTTCGCTTTCCTGGAATTCAAACTCACTGTTTCCTATCACTCTAACATCAGCACCAGATAAAGCACTTGGTCCAGTAGAGTCTATAGCATACACTCGCGATAATTTAATTTCATGTTGTCTGAGTTCATTAGTAATAGTACCCTCTATTACAATTGCTTCCTCAAAGCCTTCAGATTCTATAGGTATTTCTTCAACACAAGAAACTATTAGCATTGCTATAGCTAACAGAAAAAAGGTCTTATTATATTTATGAATAAACGTAATCAATTTCATTACTATTAAAATCTAAAATTATAGGTGATTGTAGGAATTGGAATAGAGAAAATTGAACTTTGATAGGCCTTCACTTCTCCACTATCGGTTACAAAAAATACTGAATAGGGATTGTTTCTACCCAGCACATTATAGACCGAAATATTCCAGAAGCTGTGCGCAAATTTTTCAATCTTATGGTTTCCTTCCACATTAAAACTCAAATCCAATCGGTAATAGTCTGGAATCCTAAATTGGTTCCTGTCACTATACAATACATACTCAGAATTATTAAAATTATATTTCCCAATTGGATAGGTCACCGGTCTCCCCGTTTGGTAAACAAAATTGGCTGAAAAGCTGAAACGCTGCGTAAGCTTATAATTTAGCACCGCGCTAAAGTCATGTGGTTTATCAAAATTTGTAGGGAAAAATTCGCCGTTATTTACTGTTTCTTCCTGGAAATCTCCTGCTAATTTTATAAAAGACCTGGAATAGGTATAGCCCAAATATCCATTTAACCTTCCTTTATTTTTTCTAACCAGGAATTCTACCCCATAGGCTTCACCTTCACCCTGCAGAACTTCGGTTTCTATATTTTCATTTAAGAATAAATCGGCGCCAATCTTATAATCTAAGAGATTATCTGAGGTTTTATAATAGCCTTCTAAACTAAGTTCGTAAATATTTTCATCAAAATTCTTGAAGAATCCTAAACCAAATTGATTGGCTCGTTGCGGTTTTATATAAGAATCTGAAAGTTTATAAGTATCGGTTGGGGCGGCTGTAGTATTATTAGATAAGGTATGAATGTATTGGTAAGTATTGTTATAACTCACTTTTGTTGAAAATGTTGGTGTTATAAAATACCTACCGGAAACCCTAACTTCGGGGCCGCCATAAGTTTCTATCACTTCCCCACTATCATAGTTTTCTACACCTGTAGCGGTATTGTCGTTTCTTGGTAAACCTTCTTCATAGGTGTTTAATTGAGCGGGTCCAAAGGCGGTGTAAAAAGAATATCGTAAACCTGCATTAATTAATAGTTTTTCGGTTACTTCAAAACTATCTTCAATATAAATGGCGGTTTCTAAAGCTCTTTCCTCGGGTATACTAACTTGTTCAATGAGAGATTCGGCACTTCCGGGATTAATTTCGCCGGGAGAAACCATATAATATTTTCCGCTTATTCCATAGTTAAAAGTATGTGCCTTGCTATGAAAGTATTTCATTTTTAATTTCACTTCAGATTCATTGATGGTGTATCCCGATTCAAAATCATTATTGAAATCACTAGCATAATCTAAATTGAAATCATAATTACTATTGGTTAGTACCAGCTCTCCCTGGTGCTTTTCATTAAAATATTTATTGTAAGAAAGCGAAAACATCCTGTTGGTGTAACTAAATAACGAGTCTGAAGTGATACTAAAAACATCACTGCTATAATATCCGCTAACATTTAACTCGTCACTATTATCAAATTTATGGTTGTATTTGGCCACAACATCATAAAACGAAGCCTGGCTACCTTCTAAAGATTCATCTTCTAAAAGATTTAAAATCCAATCTGAATATGTTCCGCGGCCACCTACAATTAAACTCGATTTACCTTCTACAATTGGGATTTCCAGACTAAGGTTCCCGGTAACCGGTCCTATAGAAACTTCGCCGGTAAACTCTTCTTTATTTCCCGTTTTGGTATTAAGGTCAAAAACCGAAGATAATCTCCCTCCATATTCCGCTGGAATACTTCCTTTATAAATACTCACATCTCCAGTGGTGAAAGGATTTAGCCCAGAAAATATTCCGAAGAAATGGGCAGGATTATAAATTACTCCTTCATCGAGCAGAATTAAATTCTGGTCGGTTTTCCCACCTCTTACATTATAACCGCTTGCGCCCTCTCCAGCCGTAGAAATTCCCGGTAAGGTAGTGGCTACTTTTAAAATATCGCGCTCACCCAAAACGAGTGGAATATTCTTAATTTCGGCTACATTTATCCTTTCTACCCCGGTAAGGGCAGTTCTAACATTATCCCTTGCGTTAGCTTCAACCAAAACTTCGCCCAATTCTTCAAAACTTTCTTTCAGTTGTAGATTTAAAACCCCGTCGTTGTAAACTACGAGACGCTTCTTAACTTTATCGATTCCAAGTGCCTGAGTTTCAAAAATGTTTATTCCTTTAGGAAGCCTAATTTCGTAATTTCCATTAATATCTGTAACCGTCCCTTTATCCTGATTAGGGATCAAAATATTTAATCCAGAGATAGGTTCTCCTTTCTCTGAAACCACTCGGCCGCTAAGCTTATAAGTACTTCTGTTAGACTGTCTATTTTCCTTTCCTATTAAAACGGTTTCCACTACTTCAGCCTGCTCCTCATTATCATTATAAAAAACAGGATCAGCACTTTGATTTTCTTCTTTTGCAACTGCAGTTTCTTCTCGGGTTCCTAAAAAGCCTTCCGGTAACCGGTCATAAATTATACTACCGCGAGTTAGAATAATACGCTGTCCTTTTACAAAGTAATTAATATTGGTTTCTTCCAATAAGTCTTCTAATAGTTCTGTTACTTTGGTTTGCGAATATTCTCCAGAAAATTTAGCAAGGCCAAACCAGTCTTCATCAAAAAAGAATTGATAATCGGTTTTCGCTTCAATTTCAGCTAAAATATCTGGCATTTCTTTATTCTCAAAACTTATCGATATTTCTGGATCGACTGTTTGTGCGTAAGTGAAAGGGAAGTATATAAGTAAAAAAAGGAGTAAATATTTTCTCATTCTTGAATTTGATTTGTAGCAGAAGGAATAAGGCTATTTATTTCATTGGCCAGGTTTTTCATAAAAAGATCTGGATTATTCCGAGATTGTTTCCTGTATTTGCTATAAAAACCTCTTATTTCACTTTTTAGGTCTGGAAATTTAGAATATACATCTCTTCGGTTATCCAGCTCGAAAAATTCATCTTTAAACTGAAAAATATAATCGGGATCGGCAGGACTAAATTCACTATACGCCACACTCCTATCCCTAATTTCCATTCTATTTCTAAGATGTTTCTTAAAAATTTTAAAGGCTCCTTCTTCATTAATTACTTCATAGAAACCCAAGATATCTGAGTTATTATTAGACTTTAAATATCTAAACTTATTTTCATCAATCTGGAATTGATTCACCTGATTATCTATAAGCTGAAAAATAAAATTTCTTTGATCTTGCTCGAGATTAACCAATAATAGATCGTCGTAGATGTTATATTTTAAAGGTACTTCGTAAAAAGTTTGACCGTTATAGGTAACACTTCCTTTCTGAAACTCCTGTGTTTCAAAAAATTTATGTTTTTCATTAATCATCCTATCGGTTTCCACGTATTCAATTCCCTGAAACAGCGTAGTATTCTCAATCCCAATATTTTGATCGTACCAGGAAAAGATTTTTTCTTCCGAATAATTCTGGGAGAAAGTGGAAAGTGTAATTATAAAAAACGAAAAAAAGAGAAAGTAATTTTTATACATTCAGTAGCTAATAGGTAAATAATTCGCAATATTTCTGGAAAACTACAAAATAAAATAGTTATTTTTCAACCTTTTACCCTTTATAATTAAAAAATAAATTAAAAACATTAAGATTTTTAATCTAGAAAACTGAGAACAATCATAAATTACATCTGTTAGAAAGTTATAAATTTGTAAATCCTAAAAAGAGACGATGCAACTCAACCAATTTATAGATCACACCTTATTAAAACCCACGGCAACCCCTGAAGATATTGAAAACTTATGCAAGGAGGCAATAGCACATCAATTTATTGCCGTTTGTATCCCTCCTTCTTATTTGAAGCACGCTAAATCGGTTTTAAAAGATTCTAATGTAAAATTAGCAACGGTAACAGGTTTTCCATTAGGAGCCATGACCACAGAGGCTAAGGTTTTTGAAGCCAAAGACGCTATTGTAAATGGTGCTGATGAAATTGATATGGTAATTAATATTGGAATGCTAAAAGGGGGTGATGCCAATTACATAGAAAATGAAATCGCTGAAATTAAAAAGGCTATAGGTTCTAAAATTCTCAAGGTAATTATTGAAACCTGCTATTTAACCGATGCTGAAAAAGAAGCAGCCTGTAAAGCTGCATTAAATGCAAATGCCGATTTCGTAAAAACTTCTACTGGTTTTGGAACTGGTGGCGCTACATTTGAAGATGTAAAACTAATGAAGAAAATTGCAGGAGATAAAATGCAAATTAAGGCTTCAGGCGGAATTAAAGATCGGGAAACCGCTATCAAATATATAGAATTAGGAGTTTCCAGACTGGGAACATCCTCGGGTATAAAATTAGTAACATCAGAAGAAAACTAGTATGAGTGTACATATACAAGCACAAAAAGGTGAAATCGCAGAAAATGTTTTACTTCCGGGAGATCCCTTAAGAGCAAAATGGATTGCCGAGAACTTCCTGGAAAATGCTGTTTGTTATAATGAAGTTCGCGGAATGCTGGGTTATACCGGCACATATAAAGGCAATAAGATTTCTGTGCAGGCAACCGGGATGGGTATTCCTTCTGCATTGATTTATGCAACAGAATTAATTACAGAATACGGAGCTAAAAAACTTATTCGAGTTGGCTCTGCGGGTTCCTATCAAAAAGATTTAAAAGTAAATGATGTGGTTCTGGCTATGGCTGCTTCTTCCAATTCAGGCTTTAACAAAGCTAAATTTCAACACGCCGACTTCGCTCCTACCGTAGATTTCGAATTGTTTATGAATGCGGTAAAATTTGCCCAAAAGAACAATATTCCGTTTGAAGCCGGTAATGTGCTTTCGTCAGATATATTTTATGAAGAAAACGATCTCAGTTATAAAAAATGGGCCGATTATGGGGTGTTGTGTGTAGAAATGGAAACTGCAGGCCTCTACACGGTTGCTGCCAAATATAACGTCCAGGCACTTTCTGTACTTACGGTTTCAGATTCTCTGGTTACAGGTGAGCATTTGCCTGCAAAAGAAAGGGAACAAAGTTTTAGCCGAATGGTTGAAATAGCATTAGGCAGTATTTAAGCTGGTTTGGGGAAATTTCATTAAATTCGGGATTAAATCACCTCGCGGCAAGCCAAGGAACCATTAAATGGAAATTTTTTTTGGATTTCGCGGCAAGCCTAAGAGCAATAAATCTCGATTATCGAGTAAATCCTGAATAAAATGAAGTTTCTCCCTGCTGTCTTTTTTATGCTTATTGGTTTTCTTTCCAATGCACAAACTCCTACACAAGAACTTCAGAAGAAAATAGCTTCTATTTTTGAAGAAAATCATGGAGACTTCGCTATTGCTTTTAAAAATATTTCCGAAGAAAAAGATAGTATTTTAATAAATGCTCACAAAAATTTCCACGCTGCAAGTACGATGAAAACCCCGGTAATGATCGAGGTTTTTAAACAAGCTTCCGAAGGAAAATTTTCGCTTCAGGATTCCCTGGTAATCAAGAATGAATTTAAAAGTATTTTAGACGGAAGTTCTTATTCAATGGAACTTGGTCGGGATAGCGGGGAACATCTCTACGAACAAATAGGTCAAAAAAGAAGTATTGAAGACCTGGTAACCGATATGATTATTTACAGCAGCAACCTGGCTACCAATATTATTATTGAGCTGGTTGACGCTAAAAATGTAAATCAAACCATGCGCGAAATAGGCGCAATGGATATCAATGTACTTCGTGGTATTGAAGATATGAAAGCTTATGAAGCCGGTTTGAGCAACTCCACTACTGCTTATGATCTGATGTTAATTTTTGAAGCTCTTGCCAAAGGAAAAGCAGTAAATGCCGAAGCAGATAAGCAAATGCTCCAAATCTTACAGCAACAAAAACACACCGATCTTATTCCTGCTTTACTTCCCGAAAATTTAAAAATTGCTAATAAAACCGGCTGGATAACCGGTGTTCATCACGATTCAGCTTTAATTGAATTACCCGATGGCAAAAAATACGTTTTGGTTCTGCTTTCAAAAAATATGAAAGATATGGAGGCCGGCACCAAAATGTTAGCGGAAGTTTCTAAGCTAATCTACGATCACGTAAACTATAACTAATTTTTCAACTAAAATTTTTAAAATGAAAATATCATTAAAATCAGGTTTATTGGCAAGTACACTTGTATTTGCTTCAATCAGTGCGTTTGCTCAGGAAAAAGATATCGATTTACCACCGGAAGCTACCGAATTCTATGAACCGGTTCCTCAAAAAATTGAAGCAGGTGAATCTACCACTACACCACCGTCTGATGCTAAAATCTTATTTGACGGCTCAGATCTCTCGGCTTTTGTAAATGAAAAAGATGGGTCTGAACCCACCTGGAATATAGAAGGAGATGTGTTAACGGTAAATCCGGGAACCGGCGGTATTTTAACCAAAGAGAATTTTGGGGATATACAGTTACATTTAGAATGGCGCTCACCATCAGAAATTAAGGGCGACGGCCAGGGACGCGGAAACAGCGGGGTGATAATTATGGGGAAATATGAAGTGCAAATTCTGGATTCTTACCAGAACGATACTTATACCAACGGGCAGGCTGCCAGTATTTATAAACAATCTCCGCCTTTAGTAAATGCGACAAAAGCTCCAGGCGAATGGAATACTTACGATATTATCTTCACCGCTCCAAGGTTCAATAAAGATGGAATGTTGTTAAGTCCGGCTAAATTAACCGTACTTCATAACGGCGTGGTGGTTCAAAATAATTATGAGCTACGCGGCCCAACGGAATATATAGGTATTCCTAATTACACGAAACATGAAGAGAAGCTTCCTATTCATTTCCAGGATCACGGGAATCCTGTGAGTTTCAGAAATATTTGGGTGAGGGAACTTGAATAATTTTAAATCACTAATCAATTATACTAAATAGAATTAGACTTTATGAGTAACTATAAAGCTTCAGGAGATCGTTACGAAAAAATGCAATACCGCCGCTGTGGAAAAAGCGGGATTAAACTTCCTTTACTATCCCTGGGATTATGGCATAATTTCGGCGATAAGGATGATTTTGAAAATGCCAGAAATCTTTTAAGAACTGCTTTCAATAATGGCATCACACATTTTGATCTTGCCAATAATTATGGCCCACCTTATGGTTCTGCTGAAAAGAATTTCGGGAAGATCTTTGCTGAAGATTTTAAACAATATCGCGATGAATTAATAATTTCTACAAAAGCCGGTTGGGATATGTGGCCCGGGCCTTATGGCAATTTTGGCTCCAGGAAATACCTTATTGCCAGTTTAGACCAATCGCTGCAAAGAATGGGATTAGATTATGTAGATATATTTTATCACCATCGCCCAGACCCGGAAACGCCTTTGGAAGAGACAATGGGGGCTTTAGATCAAATTGTAAGACAGGGAAAAGCGCTTTATGTGGGAATTTCTCAATACTCTGCAGAAGATACGGCTAAAGCGGCTAAAATCCTTAAAGCTCAAAACACTCCTTTTCTAATACACCAACCCAGGTATAATATGATGGATCGTTGGGTAGAAGGTGGTTTATTAAATACCCTAGAACGCGAAGGAATTGGTAGCATAGTGTTCTCTCCTTTAGAACAGGGAATTCTAACCGATAAATATTTAAATGGAATTCCAAAAAATAGTCGTGCGGCAACCCAGGGAAGTTATTTAAATGAATCGCAAATCACTCCTGATGTAGTGACCAAAGTGCAAAAACTAAATGAGATCGCTCAATCCAGAAACCAAAGCTTAGCACAAATGGCTGTGGCCTGGTTGCTGAAAGATGACCGAGTGACTTCGGTATTGGTTGGAGCGAGTAAGGTTTCCCAATTAGAAGAGAATATACATACTTTAGAAAACCTTGAATTCAGTAAAACTGAATTGAATGAAATAGAAAAAATCCTGCAAAATAAATAGCAGGATTTCTTTAAAAAGGCTGTTTGAAAAATTTATTGAATCGTCATCCTGAATTTGTTTCAGGATCTAGGTTTTAAGATCTTTAATAATATTAGAAGCTGAAACAAGTTCAGCTTGACGAATATTAAATGTTTTTGAAACAGCCTTTTTTTATTTAATATAAACTTCCAGGAATTCACAATTTTCAGCTGAAAGTTGAACTTTTTTATTTTCAGCAGGAATAAGTAACGTTTCTCCCTGCTTAATCTTTTCTGAATTACCATTTACTGAAATCTGGCCTTCCCCACCAACACACATATAGATCACAAAAGAATCTAAACTGCTATAATCTTTCTCAATCTCACCCTTTACTGGTAAATAATTGGTGGTGAAATATTTACAACTAGCAACTTCAGAAGAGGTATTTACTTCCTTTTTGTAGTTCAGTTTAAAATCATCTTTCTTTTCGAAATCTATAGCATCAATGGCTAAGGCGGTGTGGAGTTCCCTGGAATTTCCGTCATCATCGGTACGATCCCAGTCGTAAATTCTATAAGTAACATCTGAGGTTTGCTGAATTTCAGCTAAAAGCACCCCTGCTCCTATTGCGTGTACTTTCCCGGTATTTATAAAGAAACTATCTCCCTTCTTTACTTCTTCAAAATTAAGAAGCTCTACAATTTTTCCTTCTTCTAATCTGGCAATATAATCTTCTTTTGAAACGCTTTCCTTAAAGCCAATATTGATTTTCGCTCCCTTATCGGCCTGCATAATATACCACATTTCGGTTTTTCCGAAGGAATTATGGCGTTGCTGTGCAAGTTCATCATTAGGATGCAATTGCACAGAAAGCTCTGTATTGGCATCTATAAATTTAATAAGCAAAGGGAAATCGGCGTCAAACTCCTTATATATTTTTTTACCTAAGATTCTATCTTTGTATTCCTCCAAAAGATCTTTTAAAGAGAAACCTTTAAATTCGCCATTGGCAACTACAGAAATATCTCCAGATACACCAGAAATTTCCCAGCTTTCGCCAAGGTCGTCACGGTTGGTTTGCTTATTTAAAATATTTTTGAGTTTTTCACCACCCCAGATCTTTTCCTTTAAAATGGGGTTGAATTTAATCGGATAGTCAAGCATTTGTTGGTTAGTTTAAAATCGTCTCAATATAATCAAATATTGGCGTGTTAAAAAATGGGTGATTTACTGGTTTTCTGTTTTTTCCAATAAATAGAGCTCGCGATATAACCTTCGTTTATGTTTAGTACTTACAGGATTCATATCTACACTATCTATTTTTGTTGTTTTATAATTACTAAACACCTGTTTCAAGCTATCACTAAGGTAAGCTCCGGTTAAAATTAAAAACTTATTAGACTTTGTAGCTTTCATTTTATTTTCCTGGGTTAAAACAGGAATAGGCTTCCCATACTCCCAGATAATTTCAGGAGTAAAAGTTTTAAACTCATATACCTTTGTATCGTACTTTTTTAGATGCTTATCTATATTTACTATGCTATTATAATCTTTATTTACATTAATCTTATCAGCCATCGGCAAACCGAACCATACAACACTTATTAAGAAAAAAATACTTAAATAAAATACAGGTTTTATTTTCTTCAGCATTAAAAATCTAAACATTAAAATGCCGATGATAAATAAGAAAAATGAGCTTAAAATGTACCACAGCAGTATGTCTTCCAACATAGGTTCAAAATAAAAATATGCAGCAATTGGGAAGATACAGCCTACTAAAGCAAATATTCCAAAATGTAAATACACTACTGCAGCCTCTTTTATTTTTATACTTCTGAAATGATTTAAAAGGTATTCTATATAGAAAGAGGTGTTCATTGTCATCGGAATAAGCACCGGTAAGAGATAGCGGGATTTTTTCTCTGGAATTACAGATAACAGAAAAACCGAAGCTAAGGTCCAGAAAAGGGCAAATTTGTAGGCTTTCTTGTTGCTAACCCTGTCTTTTAAATAAGGATAAAGCAGCGCTACAAAAGAAGGAATAGTCCATAATCCACTTTGTATAAAAAAGCTCCAGTAATAATAAAAGGGTCTAACATTATAATTTAACCATCTTCCGGTTTCCTGGGTTGTGATTTCAGCAACGGCTCGGGTGTCAAATAAATAAACATAAAGATTCCACCACCCCCCTGAAATTAAAGCAATTACAACCAAAAGCACTATCGCTTTCCAACGTTTCTTAGTCCCTTTAAATTTATAGATAAAACCATACGCAATTAAAAATGGAAGAAATAATGCATAGAGAGAAACCGGGCCTTTACTTAGAATAGAGCAGCCGATAAAGAGCCCGCTGATTGTGGCAAAGAGATACCAGTTTTTTGTCGTATTATATAATTTGTAGAGAAAAAATATAGCGAGCATCATAAAACTATGGGTATAAATATCCCATTGCCCGTCTCTACTGGAAAAAACGATATAAAATGAAGTTGTAGCAATTATACCGGCTAAAAATGACAGTTCAATATTTCTGGTGATCTTAAGCAGAAATTTATAAATAAACACCACCAGGAGCAATCCCATAATTGCAGAAGGAAGTCTCAAACCAAAAAGACCTTCCATCCCAAAAACAGACATAGAAATTGCGGTTAGCCAGGTTGGTAATGGAGGTTTTTCATAACGCGGCTCGGCATTCATTGTAGTGAAGATCCAGTTATTATCGTTCAACATTTCCCTGGCGGTAATAAAGTTACGCGCCTCCATAATGTTGATATAGATAGCATCTAGATTTACAAAAAACACAGCAATTCCCACAAGTATTAGCAGGACCAGATATTTATTCTCTAATTTCATTATGATGAATTATAATATTTCTAATGTACATTAAAGCGCCAAATAAATGCCCAATAAGTAAAACCGGGTCTTTTCTCAAAATAGCATAAATTAGGATCAAAGAGGAACCGGCAAGGCTTAACCACCAAAATCCCAGTGGCAAAGAAGATTTTTTCTGTTTTTCAGAATATATCCATTGGTACAAAAAGCGAAGGGTGAAAATTATTTGGGCAACAATCCCTAATATCAGCAGCCATAAAGGGATAGCTTCGTTCTGAAATAGCTTTTGAAGGTCGTATTCATTATTAAAAAAACTGTAAACCACCACTATTACCGGGAAAACAAAGATCAAAAATCTAATAATAAAAGGAAGTTTATTCCATTGTCCCTGGAATTGCAAATTCCTAATGTAGATGAAATAAGTAAGACTCTGCCCCAGCATAATAGCAAAATCGTCCCTGGCATAACCATAAATAAATAATAAAAAGGAAGCAAGTAAGCTCAGTTCCCAAAAAAGAATTGGTGTAAGAACCTTCTTCTGTTTTTCAGAAAGAATCCATTGCATAATCATCCTTGAAGAAAACAGAATTTGAGCAGTAAATCCTATCACATAAATTATGAGCGAACTATCCATGTTTCGCTTTCATACTGTAATCTATATAAGATTTTTTCATCCAGACGTAGGCAAAACAGTCTATTAACGGGCCAAGAAACCTATTTTTAAAATTGTATTTTGAATGGCCTTCAATTCTGGGGTAATGATTTATTACTACCTCTTTAATCTCCTTTTGCTGAAGCAATATCATTGCAGGTAAGAACCGCTGTAAACCCTTAAACATCGGGATTTTTTTAGCGTATGCTGTATGCATAATTTTAAGCGGACATCCGGTATCGTGTATATTGTCTTTGGTAAAAAATATCCTTACTGCATTTCCGGTTTTAGAGGAAATACGCTTTACCAAAGTATCTTTTCTGTTTTTACGCCAGCCGGTAACTAAACCGTAATTTTCAATATAAGGAAAGAGTAATTCAAAATCCTCAGGATGTGTTTGTAAATCCGCGTCCAGGTAGCCAAGTAAAGGGGTTTTGGTATAATCGAAAGCGGCTTTTAGAGCGGCTCCTTTTCCATAATTCTTATCAAATAACAGGCAGTTAAAATCATCGTGATCCAGGCAAAATTTTTCTATTGCAGAAGCACTACCATCACTAGAGCCATCATCCACAAGTAATACGCAAGATCTAAGCGATGCCGACTTTAGATAATTCTGTAAATATTCAAAAAGCCTGGGGAGACTTTCTATTTCATTGTAAACCGGAACAATAATCGTAAACTGAAACTCCATACACAATTATAGACTGTAATTAAGATTTGGTAATAAAAGCCGCAATTTTAAAACCTGGTAGCGTGAGGCAGGTTTAATTTAGCAAAGGGACATTAAAAAAATTACCGCAGCAAAATTAAGGATATAATTTAGAAAAACTTTCAAAATAAAAATTAAGTTAAAAAGAGATTAAAACCGGGTTAAAACAGGACCGAATAAAAAAAATACATTTTTAATTAAAAAAAGGTTGTTTTATTTCGAAAGAGGCTTATATTTGCAACCGCAAAAACGGTCGCGTAGCTCAGCTGGATAGAGCACCTGCCTTCTAAGCAGGCGGTCCCAGGTTCGAATCCTGGCGCGATCACAAAAAGTCTTCCAATTTTGGAAGACTTTTTTGTTTTATATACATTTTCAATGAATGTAAACCAATCCTAAATGCTCATTTTTTAGCCTGATTTATTCTTAAAATTTGCTTTTATCAGGCTTACTTAAATCATCGAAATTGCCTTGCCTATACTCTTTATCCATTCAACATAATGAATTTTAAAATGATACCCAAACTCTAAATTAGATCCCAGAAATTAACCAATGTATGATCGGGCTCATATATTAAGGGCTTAAAGTTGAACACCTTTACCAACTTAATTTTAATAATAAAAATATTCCCAGTTCTTAGGTTTTGCAGCTCCATTATATGGCCGGGATATTTTAAAAATGTCTTTTAAAACCATAAAGCTTTCAGAAGAGCAAAATAAATACTTTCAAGATATAAACGTAAAACAAACCTGGCTGGTAATTACCGAGCCCTGGTGTGGGGATGCTGCCCAAAGTCTTCCGTTTTTTAATAAACTAGCTTCAAGTTCAGAGAATATTGAGTTAAAAATTGTGCTGCGCGATGAGAATCCAGAGCTAATGGATTCTTTCTTAACCTATGGTTCCCGTTCTATCCCAAAGCTTATTATACTAGACAAATACCTGGAGGTGGTTAATCATTGGGGACCACGTTCTAAGGCAGCTACAAAAGTAGTGGACGACTATGTGCAGAAACATGATAAAATTGATGAGCAACTTAAAACAGACCTGCAACTATGGTATAACAAAAATAAAGGGGAAGCTATAATAGTTGAAATGCAAGACCTGGTGCTTTGCGAAAAGAATTCAGAATTTATCTAGAGAAATTTTATTTCTCCTTTTTAAAACAAAAAAAGTCTCCCGGTATTGGAAGACTTTTTTGTTTTATTAATTTATTTTAATCTTTTTTTATCGGCACCATAAAAACCGGAACTTCAGTCTTTTCCAAGACATTTGAAGCTACGGTTCCCATTAAAAGTTTTTCAAAAACTGAATGACTATGAGTTCCCATTACTAGTAGATCTGCATTCCAGGTTTTTGAATATTCAAGAATCGCCGCTGCTGCGTCTCCTTCGGCTAAATGTGTTTCTACTTTTTCATCCTCCAGATGTTTTGCTGCTGTTTCCAGAAAATCTTCCACTACACCTCGCATTTCTTGAGCGATATCCATGTTTACGGCCATTTCATCATAACCAGAATAGCCCATAAAAGTAGGATAATCAATTCCGTAGTAACTAACATTGGCCATTACATGAAGTAAACAAACCTTAGCATCCAGCTGTTTAGCTAGGTTGTAACCGGCTTCAGCTACTTTTTCGGAAACCGGGTGATAATCTATAGCAATTAATATACGCTTCATAAGATTGGATTTCTTATAAAGTTATTAAATGAAATTTAAAATGTAGAAGTTTAATGATGAATAATTCTTTGAATGCTACAGTTTAAAAGAGACTACTCTTTAACCACAATTAAACTGGCCTTAGCGCCGGCTAGCAAGTTCCATTCTTTAGAAGCTACAAGGTTCCCGTTTTCTTCCAGCACTTTAAGTTGCGCCGTATTAGGCCCTGATGATCCCTGGTTTAAGGCTTGAAATTCTATATTGTTAAATCCGCTTTCCAGGGTCACTAGTACTGGAGTAAAGCCCCCACCAAGAACTACGCGTTGTACAAATTTTCCGTTTACGTAAATATTCACCTGGTCTCCATCTACAAATTGATGATCACGGCAATAAAGCTCTACAAACTTCCCGGAAGTTTTAAAATCGCCTAAATATTGATCTTCTCTATATTTTTCAAGTGCTTCTTTATCTTCTGTCCATTTTTCTTTAACGGCATCTCCAGCGGTCTTCAAATTATTCGGTTTTTCTCTAAAATCTATCTCCTTTGGTTTCTCCCTAAGATATTTACTTTCTTCATTAGATTCTTCAGAACGAAGAATAGGGAAACCAGAGGATTTTTTTTCTGGTTCTGCCTTTAAAATGCCTCCTGTATTGCTTGTAGCCGGAAGATCTATTTGCCCATAGCTTAGCGCGGAAAAGAAAATAAATAAAAAAGTATATATAAACTTCATAAGATGAATTCTTTAAGCTTGTAATATCAAAAATACGGCCAAATTACTTTAAAGAAAAATCTTTTAAAACTAATCGCCGAATGTCACTTTATCTGGTTACGCATTCGCAAAACATTTACTTACCTTTACGCTACTAAGCGATTTTAAAATATTCGACCCGGGTTCGCAGTATTCAAGCAAAAATTAAAAACTACTATGCAGGTAAATCATCTTCTGGAAGAAAATTCAATAGCCGGTAAATTTGTGGCACAACTTAGAGATGTAGATATTCAAAAAGACAGAATGCGCTTTCGCAGAAATATTGAGCGTTTGGGTGAAATTCTAGGTTACGAATTAAGTAAACAATTAAAATTTTCGGCTAAAAATATCAAAACTCCTCTAGGAAATGCTGAAGTTCAATTACCGGAAAATGAAATTGTGGTTTGTTCAATTTTACGTGCAGGTCTTCCTCTACATAACGGTTTATTGAATTATTTTGATGATGCTGAAAATTCTTTTATTTCAGCCTATCGTCATCACCCAAATAATGATGAGCATTTTGAAATTGTAGTAGAATACCTCGCCTCCCCTTCTCTGGAAGGAAAAACCCTTATTCTCGCTGATCCTATGCTGGCCACCGGCGGATCTTTCGTAAATGTTATGAAGGCTCTAAAACAAATGGGAACACCTAAGGAAATTCATTTAGTTGCCGTAATTGGTGCCGAAGAAGGTATAAATCTATTAGAAAAGGAATTTCCTGAAGATTCGAAACTCTGGATCGCTACAATTGATAAAGAATTGAATGATCGCGGTTATATTATACCCGGACTGGGCGATGCCGGAGACCTTTGCTACGGCGGTAAACTTCAACATTAATTACCTACTATCTCTTATAGTTTTCTTAAGTGCTGGGCGCTGGTTTTTATATTTCTTACATTGAAATTGAATTAAAGTAGAAATTAAAAATTAGCATATGAAAGCCGTAGGAATAAAAAAATCACACCCCATAGATCATACCGATAGTTTTATTGAATTCAATACTGAAGAACCCAAACCGGGCGACTCAGATCTTTTGGTAAGAATTAAAGCCGTTTCGGTTAATCCAGTAGATTTTAAAGTGAGGCAGAATGCCGCTAAAGATAAAGAACTGGAAGAGCCAAAGATCCTTGGATGGGATGCTGCCGGGATTGTAGAACGCGTTGGTAATAAAGTAACCAAATTCAAGCAGGGAGACGAAGTTTATTATGCAGGTGAAATAGACAGACCCGGATGTAATGCAGAGTTTCAGCTGGTAAATGAAAATATTGCAGGACATAAACCTAAAAATATTTCTTTTGAAGAAGCCGCTGCTATGCCCCTAACCTCGCTCACAGCCTGGGAATGCATTTTTGAACGCTTAAAAATTGAAGAAAATTCAGGAGAAAACCAGGATATTCTTGTTCTTGGTGGCGCCGGCGGCGTTGGTTCTATTGCTATTCAACTCTTAAAGAAACTTACCAAATTTAATGTGATCGCTACTGCTTCCCGAAATGAAACTGAAGCCTGGTGTAGAAATATGTGCGCTGATGTGATTGTAAATCATAAAAATTTGGAGGAAGAAATGAAGGCAAAAGGATATGAACAGGTAGATTATATCCTGAACTTTTCTGATACTGATATGCACTGGGATGCCATGGCAAATCTTATAAAACCTCAGGGAAATATTTGCTCTATTGTGGAAACTAAAAACCCTGTAGATCTAAACATACTGAAAAATAAAAGTGTGGCTTTTCATTGGGAATTGATGTTTACCCGTGCAAAATTTCAAACCCCCGATATGCATAAGCAGCACGAAATCCTGGAAAGAATTTCAAAGCTTTTAGAAGAAGAAACTATTGAAACCACACTTAATAAAACTTTTAAAGGTTTGAGTCCCGAAACTTTTAAAGAAGTTCACAGCCTGCAGGAATCAGGGAAATCTATCGGGAAGAATGTGATTTCATTTTAAAAAAAGATGTTGTTTGGAATTAAATTAATTTGTCATTCTGAATTTATTTCAGAATCTAATATGTTTATAATTGAAATATGTTAGACCCTGAAACCAGTTCAGAGTGACGGTTTGCAAAATTTCCAAACAACCTCTTTAATAGTCAGTTACAATTGAACTGAAGTTTAAGCCTCTTGCTTTCTGGCTTTGGCTTCATAATCTATATAACCTTTCTTACCAGGAACATAGAAAGTATCTGTATCCCATTCTGAAAGTGGCATATTTTCAGCAAAACGCTCTACTAGATCTGGGTTTGAAATATAGGGTTTACCATATGCAACGAGATCAGCGTTGCCTTCTTCAATAACCTTATTTCCAGATTCCTGATCAAAGCCGGCATTAATCATTAAAGTTCCGTTATACATTGGGCGGTACCTTTTAGCGATCTCTGTTACAGCGTATGGCACCTCAGAAACATCATTAAAAGGTTCCGATAAATGTAAATAGGCAAGATCATAATCATTAAGCTTCTTGATAATATAATCGAAAGTTGGAATGGTTTCTTCATCCATCGTCATTCCAAAAATTCCGTGGAGAGAAGGATTCAGTCTTAAACCAATTTTTGTCTCGGGCATTACTTCTTTGATCGCATCTATAGTTTCAAAAAGTATTTTAGCTCGGTTTTCTATACTTCCACCGTATTCATCATTTCTTTTATTAGAGGTTCCATTGAAAAACTGGTGGAATAAATACCCATTTGAAGAATGAATTTCTATTCCGTCAAAATCTGCTTCCATGGCATTTTTGGAAGCATTTTTAAAATCCTGAACTGTTCTTTTAATATCTTCAATGCTCATTTCCTTTGGCGTAACCGTATCTTTAAAGCCTTCATAGGTATAAGATTGTGACTCAGGATTTATAGAAGAAGCTGATAATGGCAAATCTCCATTATGAAAATCTGGATGAGACATTCTGCCTACGTGCCAAAGCTGGATAAACATTCGGCCATTAGCTTCGTGTACCTTTTTATTAACCATTTTCCAGCCTTGCACCTGTTCTTTACTGTAAATCCCCGGCGTGTTTACATAACCCACCGCTTCTTTAGATACCTGTGAACCTTCGGTAATTATTAGGCCTGCAGAAGCTCTTTGGGTATAATAAACATCGTGCAGTCCTTCAATAGGTGCATTTTCAGGATTATCAGCTCTACTTCTTGTCATTGGAGCCATTACCACTCTATTTGGAAGTTCTAAGCCGTTTAAATTATATGATTTTAATAAATGCTGTTCTTTACTCATAGTCTTATAAAATTATTTTTATTAATCTTTTTCTTAGCAATTTTTTCAGCGCTAAATTAATTTAAAGGAGGGAGAAACTTGTTGATGTATGTTAGCAGTAGCTGTTAATAAATGTTAATATGAGTTACAGCTAACCTTTATAGTTCAAAGACCTGTTCTCGATATAAAATTCTTCCCGAATTTCACTCGAACTGACGCGCTTTTCTTATGTCGAATTGAGATTATCAAACTAAAAAAGCTCTTTTCTAAGTCGGCTTAAACTTTCAGGTTTTATACCCAGGTAATTAGCTATATGATAATTAGGTACGCGATTCTCGATCTCGGGGTATTTTTGGCAAAATTCAAGGTAACGCTCTTTATTGTTTTTCTGAAGAGAGGATAAAATTCTACTTCTTAGAGCTACAAAGGCATTAGTAGTTTTTATTCTAAAAAACGTTCAAATTTTGGAATCCTTTTATATAAGGTTTCAAGCGTATCGCGATGAATTCCCAGAAGCACCGAATCTTCTATGGCTTCCACATATAATTGGGCAGGATAATTTCCGAAGAAAGCTTCAAAATCGCTAATCCACCAATCTTCTAGAGCAAATTGAATAATATGCTTATTACCATTTTTGTCTAGATAGTAAGCCTTTAAACACCCCTTTACCACGTAATATTCGCAATCTACGGCCTGCCCGGGTGCAATTAAAATGTCCTTTTTAGAAATACTCTTTTCAGTGAGAATTCCAACAAATTCACGTTGTTCATCTTTAGAAAGTTCAATTTTTGAAGTAACGTGTTTTAGTATTTCCTGATGCATCTTTCAACAATAAATTAAGAATTTCGGGGGCAAGGCCAAGAGGTATGATTAGGCAAAAACTTTTCAAAGTTTCGAGGAAACCTTGGATTACTAAACCCTCTGGAGGGATTAAAAGGGATAACCAATGGCAAAATTCAACACAGGATTTGCATAATCAAATTCCCAACGCTCGCCTTCAGGTAAAGCAGGATCGTGCAGCGGTGCTGCAAGATCTACCCGAATCACAAAACTTTGAATATCTACCCTTAAGCCAAAACCGGTACCTATACCCAATTCATTCATAAAATCTTTACTGAATTCGCCGCCATCTAACGTACTATTTTCTCCTGTATACCAAACATTCCCCGCATCGGCAAAAACAGCACCGTATAAATATGGGAAAAGCGGAAAACGATATTCAAGATTTGCTTCTAACCTAATATTCCCGGCCTGGTCAAAAAAAGCACCATCTTCACCTTCCGGTTCGTAAGTTCCGGGACCTAAAGAGCGAATATTAAAAGCTCTAACGCTGTATGGTCCTCCGGCAAAATACTGTTTGGTAAATGGTAATACATCAGAATTCCCATAAGGTAAACCATAACCGGCGAATAGTCTTGAAGCTATTTTTGAATCCCTTCCTGTTTTTAAATGATACCTGAAATCTACATCGGCTTTTGCATATTGGGAATATCTCAAGCCTAGAAATGTTTGCGGATCTTCTTCGCTATGACCGCTAATAGCGTCCACCAAATTTCCGGCTACATCTAAGGTTGAATTTAGAAAAAACTGATGGGTTTTATTTTCATCAATAAGTCCGTTGTAAGAAAAAGAATAGGTTAAACCAGCAATAAAATCCTGGTTAAAACTATTTTGTAAAAATGGATTATCTCTAAGGATTTGCTCAAATTCATCACTGGTTTGTCCAAGGTTTACATAGTTTACCGAAACAGGATTAAACTCGTGGGTAACATATCTATTGGCAGTCCAGATATAACCAAACCTGGCCGATACCGAACTGAGGCTAAATAATTGACTTCGGCTAAGATAATCCAAACCTAAACTAGCCTTGGTTTTAGGAATAGAATACGAAAACCAGTTTTCGTTGATATCGATAGGAAATAACATCCTGGGAAAAATTAAATCACCTTCCAGCCCTAATTGAATACTGTTTAAACCGGCCTGGGTACCGCCACCAACTTGGAACTCGTAACCGAAATCACCGGTAATATTTAAAATTTCACCACCTTTAAAAAGGTTTCTGTTAGTATAACCTAATGCCAAACTTGGGCCCGTAAAACCATTAGACTTGGTTACCGCCTGGATTTCTGCTCGTAACGAACGCTTTTTTAATGGAGATAGATAAATATTAGTTTCTAAAACCCCGAGACTGTCGGTAGAAAGGCTATCTATTTCCTGGTAATTTATATTTACAAATTTGTAAGCACCAATATTGCCCAATCTTCTGGCGGTATTTCGGGAAGTTTCGGGATCGTAAAGCTGACCTTCTTCAATAAGCAGGTAAGGATCTAAATGTTTAGGTTTAAAGAAAAGCTCTTTTTGAAAAAAGTTCTTTTCCGCATAACGAGTTTTAGCTGTAGAACTATCGGTTCCTACCTCGTAATTCGGGTATACATTAACGCTTTTAATTTTATACGGAATTATACTCGGAGTAGGAACATCTTTTTTAAGCCTTAAAAAGAGATCAAACTTTTTTTGTGCGTATTGATTGGTATCAGCTTCGAAAATTAGAAAACCAGAATTAAAATTATAATATCCTTTAGCCTTTAAATCCCTATCAATTCTTTCCCTTTCTAGTTTCATTGTGGAAAGATCAAATCGCATTCCTTCTTCCAAAGGCGAATTTTCTATACTATTACTTATCTCTTTATAAATTTGAAGGCTATCAGAGTCTAATTTATACTTCTCGAGCAAATAAGGTGTGGGCACATCTACCGCATAGGCCACATTCATTCTCTTCTTTTCTTCATTCCTGTTAACAGTAGAAACAACATTACTGTAAAAGAAGCCTCGATTTTGTAGCCTGTTCTTAATTAAATCTTCTGTTCTCACAGGCTCCACATCACTGGTGTAAACCGGCTCCTCGCCTATCTTTTTATTCAAAAACTTATTGATAAAACCTGGTTTCTCTCGCTGCGCTTTATAATGAAAATATAATCCCGGCTGCATTCCCCAGAATGAACTATTAGGCTCCGGACTTAAAACAGATTCTAACTCGGTTTTTAATTGAGAACGTTTTTTAATGGTAGTATCACTTTTTAGAGAAATTTTGGCGCCGGTGTATAGCAATTTACCGTCTGGTACAAATTTCTTTACATTACAGGCCTGAAATAGCAAAAAAACTAAACAAGCAAGCGTGATATATTTTAAGTATATTTTCATCTATTTATAACTTCAATCTTAATCTTTGAATTTCTCCCGGGTTTATAGTTTTCCCCAATTATTAAATATTCTTTTAGCCTGAATCCTGCTGGTTTTATTGATTATTTTCTTTTTCGTTATTTTCGGTTGAGTTTTTTTCTTCCTCTTCTTTCAAAAAGAAATTATCCCATAATTCCTGAAATTCATTGAATTCTCGGGTAAAAATAAAGGCAATTCCGCTAACAATAAGTTGCCCATCTATAACATTCTCAAATTCATTTCTTCTAAAACCTTTTAGTCTAAAACGGCCATTTTCGGTAAGCAAATATTCAATACTTACATTTCCTATTAGCGGACTGGCTTCTTCTCCCGGCCTGCTTTCACCCTGAACTCCTACTTCGCTACCCACACTAACAATTAAACGATCGTCAAGTAAAGACTTTTGAGCTTCTATATCTACCTGGGTGCGTTGGGTTGCGGTATTCCCCTGGTAATCGGTGTAGCTGTCTACGCCAAAATTAAGTTGCACCCCAGTGTCTCCCAATAATTTATTAGAAAACATATTTAATTGATCTGCTAAAGCCTGGTTTAGATTGTCTCGGGCAATGGATAAATTTCCACCGCTGTCTCCCGCATTATTGGAAGATGGATAAAAACGGTTTAGCACTAATAATGAAAACACTTGCTTGTTCAGCTCGGCTTCCTGGCTATTTAATTGCTGCAAACGGCCATATATCTCGCCACCAACAGCACCTCTTTCCTCTTCAGGCATTTGTAATCCAAAAGATAACTTTGGCTGCATTAATTCCCCGCCAACATTTAGATAAACCAAAAATGGTAATTCCCTTCTAAATCGATTCCCATCTCCAGCGGCCATAAGGGAGGCCGGTGAAGCTTCTACCCTGTATATAGCGCTTACATCTAAAGTGGCATCAAAAGGATCTCCAGCCCAGGTAATACGGCTACCTTCAGCAATTTCAAATCTTCTTTTTACTAAATTATAAAGGCTCATCTCGTAATGACCACCGCTCATTGTATAACGGCCTGCAAGCGTCATTCTTCCGTTAGGGGAAATATTAAAATCTAGTTCCCCTTCCCCTTTCACTCTAAAATTGTCACCGGTTTGCTCATCTATTATAATATTAAACGCAGCTTCTTCATTGATATTAATTAGTGCATTAATCTTATAACCCGTAAGCGTAGCCGATTCTTCTTCTTCATTTCCAGTTAAAATATCATCTGGATCTTCCCTGTTTGTAAAGATCACGATACCATCCCTTTCCTGCATTGCCAGTTCCTCTTCCGGCATTACATAAGTAAAATCGGTATTAGAACCTATGGTGATATCCATATCTAAGTCTGGGACATTAAGATCTCCGGTAAGCGTGGCATCAGCATCAAAAGTGGCGGTGCCGTAGAAGAGCTCGTTGTCTTCTTTAGTAGAATTTAGTACCTGAAAGTTTCTTGCCCTTAGATCAAGATCGAATTCAGGATTAAGCAGGTTATTTATAAGCATTTCTCCATTTACTACAAATGAATTGGAATCCTTATCCTCCACTCTAAATTCATTGAAATAAACTCCCTGGTTATCAAATTCTAATCTTTCTGACGGAAATGTGAATGGAGCATTTAATAAAGCAACTCTAAATTTAGCCTGGTCAAATTTAAGCTCACCATTATATTCCGGTTCTGTGGTGGTGCCTCCAAGAGTTAAACTACCCGAAAGACTACCTTCTCCATTGGTAATTGCACCCATAGAAAATCCTTCCAGGGTTTTCATACTTATTTTATTAATATCCATCTTCATATCTACCACCGTGGTAGAATCCAGTGCCTGGATATCACCGTCCATATCAAGGTCTACATTATCTCCTTTTATAGCTAAACCAACATTATACTGGAAATCGGCTTTTGGGGTAGAATTTAAGCTTAGTTGACCTAAAGGAACCTCCATTACGCTTAACTGGTTTATTTCCAGGCCTGCTAAAATTCCGATTTTCTGCAAAGGATCTTCAAAAACCAGGTGCCCATTTAACTGGCCTGTTGCAAGTTTTTCTTCAGGATTAATGTAATTAAGTAATACTCCCAAATTGAAATTATTAAACTGTAACCCGATATGATTTTTATCTGAATACGAAAGTTCGTCGCTTAAAATCATTTCCTGGTCATTACGCGTTAACCTAAAATTGTTAGCACTAATTTCCTGATCGTAAACCAGCATTTCATTTTCCGCAGCAATGTTCCACTCCTTCTTGTTCAAGATCAAATCTTCAGGATTTATATGAAACCTAAGATTGTTTCCGGGTTTTGTGATTTCTGAAGCTACGTGAAATAGGCGTTCTTCCCCCTGAATTGAAGTGAAATCAAGGAAAAGTTTATCTTCTGTAAGACTTCCGTTAAAATCAGTTTTTTGAATAGCAATTGGCCCAGAGTTAATTGCTTTAAATCCAAGATTAAAATCAAAATTATCAGGATCTGAATTTAACCTGAATTCCAGGCTGTCAATTTTACTGCTGTAATAATTTATATAAGGCAAACTCACCAAAGCATCCAGCTTTCGCTCTTTTTCATTGAAATCTGCTTCAATATTTATGGTATCCAATTGTTCTAAATTAGATAGAAAAACTTCATTTAAAACAGGCGCATCCTTAATTGTACCCCTCAGTTTTAAATTTACCGGTTGCACGGTATCTAAAGGATCTACCTCAGTAAAATAGGATTCATAATGTCTATTTAATGCCGCTGTGAAATCTGCAGGATCAGCATTCGATTTGAGGTCCAGTTCTAGAATTTTATTGCTGATCTGTAGCGATGTAGAATCTGGTCGCACAAAAGCGTGTGCATTTAGATCTCCCGGGAGATAAGTACTATTATCATAAACCACCACCGCTTCAGTAAAATCGGCGTAAGTTTCATATTCTTCAGCATTTCCTTCAAATTGCGCTGCCAGTTTAAAAGCCAGTCGAATATCACGGGAAGCCAGTCCCAATTCCTGTAACCTTGCTCCTTTTAAATCTAAATTAAGGTTCGCGTTTGGTTTTACCGAATCCAGTTCTACCTGAGAATTAAGCGCTAATTCTAAGTTATCGTCTTTATAACTTGAAGTAATATGACCGGTTCCATTATCAATTTCGCCTGAAATATTAAGGCCTTCAATTTCATAATCATTATAAGAAAATGAAGTTATGGTTGCATCTAAAGTCGCATCAAGGGTGTTTACTGTGCTTCCTTTTCCGGAAGTTTCAACTTCAAGATTTAAAGCACCAAGACTTTTATTTTGCAAAAGATTTCCGAGCTGAAGTTCTTCAGAAGACATTTTTCCTTTAAAAGCAATCTCTTCTTTATTGGTGAAATTCCCGTCTATACGGATATCTCCTTCAGAAGTTTGTAAAAACGCTTTAGCAGAAAGGTCTTCCGGACTTCCTTTGAAGTTTCCACTTAGCTGAATATTTTTCGGAATACTTATTCCAAGTTCTTTTTCGCTTACAAAACCGCTAATATCGGTTTTTCTAGATTTTGCGCTAAAACGAGGAATATCAAAGCTTATGTTATCGGGATTGGTGGCATTATAAATATTTCCGTTAGCGGAAAATGAAGTGTTTTTCCAATTAAAATTAGCTCTTGCAATCCCTATTGAAGATAATTTACCCGAAGCTTTAAGGTTCCCTGAAATTTTATTGCTGGCCAACTCCTTCATATAAGGGTTAGACTTTAAATCTGGCTGAAACCTAAAAGCTTCCTTCACATCTACCAGAATTGTTGGTAAATTGACTGAAAGTTCTGCCGTTTCGTAATTGTCTATCAAATCCTGAACAGAATTATAATTCAAACTCGCTTCCCCTTTAAATTGATTTCCATTTAAAGCCACTACCAGCTCTGAAAGGCTTGATTGCGTATCTTCAAAATTTAGATTGAAATGAAGTTCATTTAAATTAAGCCCCGAAGCTTCCTTGAAATTTAAAGCAGCAACTTCTGCTCCTGCTCTTTTATCTTTAAAAAATAAATTATTCGCTCTAAAATTTAGAGAATCAAGAACTAAAGCTTCAGCGTTGAATTCTCCCTGTTTAGGCTCAGCACCATCTACCAAATAACTTAATTGATTTTCAGAAAAATCTATTTTATCTACGGAAACTTTCCAATCTGGCCAGGTAAAAGGAGAAGTTTTAGCCACCGTACTATCTTGCGGCTTATCTATGGTTTGCATTTCTAGCTTAATATCAGAATTTTGAAGTGCAATTTCATTGACTTCAATCTCCTGACTTTTAAGATCCATTAAGGGAACTTCAGCTAAAAATTCATTTATATTAATATTGGCATCAATTCCATCGGGAATAGAATTATAGTTTACCTGTACATTTTCTAAATTAAGATTATCTACCACCAAATAAGGCATTGGCGCAGGCTCCTCATTCTCGGGTGCTGGAAACGGCTTATTCTGTAAATAGGTTAATTCAGTATTACTAAGTCTGGCATTTTCTGCACGAAAATCCATTTTTTCCAGGTCGGTTTTCTCGAATTCCAGGATAAGCTCACCAAGGGATAATTGGGTATCTATACCCATCACATCATCTTTAAATGTAACATTGAAATCTTTAAAATTAATATTACCTATATTAATTTCCTGTGTAGCTGTAGTATCTTGTTGAATTGATTGCTGGGTGGTTTGAGTAGAATCTGCTGCGAAAGCTTCCATTAGAAACTCATAATTGAAACCATCAATAGAATCTTTTCTAACAATATTGGCTTTTAAGCCTTCCCAGTCTAAATTATCTATGCTTATGGCATTCCCCTGGATAATTGGCCAAATGGGAATATCGGCTTCTAGTGAACGTGAGTAAACCAGTGTATCGCCCTTTTTATCCTCCAGGTAGAGACCATCTAATTGAATATTTCCGGAGAAGGTAATAAAAAGTTTATCCAGCGCGATCTCAGTATTGGTTTTACTGGAAATATTCTTTACCACCTGATTTTTTATTATATCCTGTCCCCAGGGACTTCTAATAAAAAGTAACAGTAGTATTATAAAAATAAAGAGCCCCGCAAAGAATTTTGCGAGGATCTTTAATATTCTATATCTTTTTTTCTTCTTCTTTTTTTCCTTTTCCAAATCCTATGATCGCTAGAATTTCAAATTTATTGTATTCTAAGAGTAATATAAAGTTTTTAAACCTAAGATTAAGTTAATTAAGCTTTATTCCGCCGGGCTCAGTTCAATATCGGGAATCGTGGCAGGCGGAACAGTATCCTCTGGTTCTGAAGAAGATTCGAGGATGGGAGCATTGCTAAAAAGATTCAGCTCTAAAGCTTCAACTTCCATAAAGTTTAAATTCTAATATTCACTGAAGGAAGATCAGAGTCTGAACCACTAGTCCTTTCAGCTACACTTATCACTTCAAAAGCAACTACACCAAGTTTTTCACCCTGCAGATTTCCTTCTACGGGATCGTAATTAATACTAATATCACTGTCAAAAACCACAGCAATAATAGTTTGGCCTGTCAACATTGCAAGTCCGGTTGCCCTAAGAGGCATAACATTAGGAATTTCATCTAATAGATCTCACTTTCATCCTGTCCCAGCCCCGGGCCTGGTTCGAGAAAATTCCTGGCCCCACTTGCAGTAGGCCCTGCATCGTTCCAGGAATTAGGAATTTCTTTTAAAGCAAACCAACCTTCATCCCCGGTTTGGCCGGTGTATAGTGTAATTTCTTCCCCCACATTTTCACTAAAGTAAGCGAGAATTTAACGTCGGCCAATTTCAGAAATATTATCATTTACATCATTTTCAGAAAAGTCGTTAGGTTCGTTTCCATTATCGATGCTTTCTTCATCTATTAGAATGAAAACCGCTGCGGCATCAGGATCAGGGTCGCCATTCCCGTCACCATTTCCGATTCCATTATCATCGTCAGTTCCATTAATATCATCTGTAATATCATCAGATACGTCATCTACATCGTCATCATTGCTGCAGGCAGGCCGATAAACTAAACACCAGCAATAAAGAGAACAGCATTTGGCAAAAAGCTTTTGAATTTTTCATAAGTCCCCATTTAATTATTAGCTCAGAAAATTACGAATAAAAAAAAAACTTAAAATACTGATAAATAGATATTTAACAATCATGGTGTTTGCTCGATCATTTAGCTTCTTCAAACTAAAAAGTGTGCAATTTCACCACAGTTTTTAGTGGAAATCCACAATTTCGGTTTTATACTAAATCAGAAATAAATTATTCCTTTAAATTAATTTCGGTACCCGGCAGCACTGTAAAACACATAAAATGAGAAGTTCATAAATTAATAAATATAGGCTTCTAGTAAAATATTGATTGGCATTGCCAACTGGTATGGTTCTCGCCTAAAAAGTATTAGCCTTTAAATAACCAAATCTAAAACTAAGGCCTAACTTAAAAAAATCCGAAATATGAAGAGAGCAATCACAGTTACAGTTTTAGCAGCAACAATGCTAAGCTCATGTGTATCAAAAAAAAAATATATTGCACTGGAAAGTGAACTTAATGATACCAGAAGCACACTGCAAAAAACACAAGTAGAAAAAGAAGAAATTGAAGAGAAATATGCACGTATTGAAGAACGTGTTGCAGATTACAACTCAAAGATCAATTCTTTACGCGAAGAGAACGATAGTAAGATGGAAATGAACGATCTTACCGTGATGTCTAACAACAATAAGGATAAAATGCGAGCTACCATCGCAAAAATGGATCCTGAAAAAGTTGCACAGGCTGAAACTTTAGAAGATTCTATTAACCTTGCGGTTTCTCATAACTTAAAGAATAACATTTCTGAAGGAGCCGACGATGAGGATATTGATATCACTGTTGATGAGACTGTAGTGATGATAAATGTTTCAGATAAATTATTATTTGGAAGCGGGAGCTACAGAGTTTCTAATAATGCCCAACCTTTATTGAAAAAACTTGCTGAGGTGATCAATTCTGAGCCTGCTATGGAAGTTATGATTGAAGGTCATACAGACGACCGTACAATGGTTGAAGGTTCTTACATCCAGGATAACTGGGATCTTAGTGTGAGAAGAGCAACTTCAATTGTACGTTTACTGCAGGATAAATATGATGTTGCACCAGAGAAACTTATTGCAGCAGGAAGAAGTAGCTACCAACCTTTAGTAGACAATACTAATAACGAGAACAGAGCAAAAAACAGAAGAACCAGAATTGTGATTATACCTAACCTGGATAAATTCTTCGCAATGTTGGAGTCTGAATAAAATTATTTTCCAATTATTTATATAGATGGCCTAAAGAGAGAATAATCTTTTTAGGCCATTTTTATTTAACCAGATTTTAACCTGGTATTTTCTTTAAGTTTCCTCCTATTTATTAATTTCAAGAAAAGCAAAATTATGAGTAAAGAAGAAAATAAGAAAAAGTATGATTCTGATATCACTGCGGAAGACAAACAAGCCTTAAATGAAAAAGGTCGCAGTATGAACAAAGGTCAGGATAAAGACCTGGACCGGGAAAAGCCGGTAGATTTTACAGCCGATAATATGGATATCCCGGGAAGTAATCAGAACAATAAAAAGGACAAAGAGGAACTGGTAGATGAAGAAAACTATCGTTTTAATAAAAAAGGAACTTCTGATAAAAAGAAAGATCTAGACGATTTACCAGATCCTGATACAAAATGAGATACCTGATATAATGTTAACAATAACTTTAAAAACCTCCTGTCATTCTATTTAATAACAGGAGGTTTTTTTGTTCTATATCTTATAATAGAAAGTTACTTATAAACTAAAAACGGTTTTTTCTCAACACTTCTTTAGCTTCAGGTTTTAGTCCTTCTTTAAAAGATAGTAATCCAGTGAAAATTTTCCTGCACCTGTAAAGAAAAGTAAAAGAAAGCCTCCCATATATAATAAGGGTAATTCCTGGCGACCAAAACCATCTGTCCAGTGAACAATAATTGCGGCTACAGCCATAGTAATTATTAAAGGAATAGCAGCAAAGCGAGTAACCCAGCCTAGAATAATAAGTATAGCACAAACAAATTCTGCAAAAACTGCAAAAGTAAAGGTGACGGTCTCCCCTAATCCAATAGGATCTGCAAAAACAATCTCCTCGCTCCCAAAAAATGTAAGCAGTTTTGGAAATCCGTGAGTAAGCATTAAACCTCCAATTATTAGTCTAAATAGTAAAAGTCCAAAATCTGTATTTTGAAGGTTTAAACTGGTAGAGTAAGAGTTTTTCATAGATAAGCAAATTAAGTTGATTAGTTAAGACCCCTAATTTACTCATATTCCTTTCACAACCTAAATATTTTAAAACTTAAGCCATATAGACTCTATTCCATTATTAAATGAGCTAAACACAAATAAAAAAGTAGTCATTTTCAGCTAGCAAAACTTAGCCATCAACAAAAAACGTGTATTTAATCGATTTTTTAATGTATTTCATCGATGATAACTAAAAAGTTTTTATATCTTTAAAATACGAAAATCAATTTAAGCAGTTTGAAGATGTCTCGAATATACACACTAATCTTATTTTTCTCTATTATAACGGCAAATAACTTGTTCTCCCAGGCTTCTGCGACGGCAAACTTCACTGCTTCTGCCACTATTATCCAACCTATAGGTATTACCACTACTTCAAATATGCAATTCGCCAATATTGACGCTAAAGAAGGTGGAGCTGTTATCCTTACCCCCGAAAATACCAGAATAACCAACGGAGATATTGAACTTGCAGAAGGGGGAACTGTTTCTGCAGCTACCTTTGAAGTTACCGGGCAAACAGGTTTTGCTTTTGGTATTAGTTTACCTCAGGGAAGTCATAGATTAAGTAGCGGTAGTGAAAGTATGCTACTCCAGGATTTTACCACAAATTATGATGGCTCTTCTATAGCTGGTGACGGCAAAACTATTAAAGTTGGAGCAAGTTTAATTGTAAATCCTAACCAGCAACCCGGCGACTACAAAACCAATGCCGATTTACAAGTTACCGTCAACTACAATTGAAAAATCTTCAATAAACTACACTATATCGTTGTAGTTTTATCATAATTTTATCCAAAAGTGCATTTCAACGAGTATTTTATCTTGGTTGTCGAATAATTTTCATTCGTATAGGGGTTTACCCCCATATTTGCGGTGTTAAACTTTTGAACCCAAATCAAAAATTAAAATAAACGAAATGAAAAAAATTACTTTTATCCTACTAGCCCTTATTTCTGGAACTGCTTTCGCACAAACTGCAACTGCTAATGCTGCTGCAGATATCGTTAGTCCCTTACAAATTGCTCCTACACAAGCTCTAAACTTTGGTAAAGTCTCAAACAATATTGCAGGCTCAGTTGTTATTGACGCAGATGGTGCAGTTTCTGGATTATCTCAAATTGGGGCGACTACACCAACACCGGCAACATTTGATGTAACTGCTGCGGATGGTTTTGCGTATAGCGTTACCTTACCTACTACAAGTGTTGTTCTTACTAACACTAATTCAGACGAGATTACTGTAGATAATTTTGTTGATAACGCGGGAGCAGCCCCAGAAGGTACAGGATCTTCACAAACTATTGGAGTTGGAGCAACTTTAAATGTTGAAGCTAGTCAACCTACAGGTAACTATACTGGTACTTTTGATGTATCCGTCGCTTATGAGTAAATTATAGATTTAAAAATAATATATAAAACGCCGCCCTTTTGGCGGCGTTTTTTAGTTCAAATCATCTTTGCTAACTGCTTTTGAAAATACCAATGAAAAATTATATTTTCATATTATTAAGTTTAATCGGTTTTAGTCTTTCGGCTCAAAATTCGGCTTCAGCTATTGTAAATAGCAGGGCAACGGTTATTGATCCTATTAAAATTGATAAAACGGTAGACCTGGATTTCGGAAATATTATTAGCGCCTACAATCCCGGCCGGGTTGTTTTATCGCCAGATGGTTCCCGTGTTGCTTACGGAGTGCAGATTTCCAATTCTATCCCGGGAACGGTAAATCCTGCGGAAGCTGTAGTTACCCACGGAAATAATAATTACTCAATTACGCTACCTGAGCAATTTACTTTATACAACCAGGAAAATCCTAACCAAATTCTTACTATAGACCAGTTTACAGTTGCTCCTCAACAAGGTAGTGTAACCGATATTATAAAAATTGGTGGTACTTTGAACCTGGAAGCTAACCAGACTTCCGGTTTTTATACTAATTCCTCTGGTTTTAATGTGACGGTTTCTTATAATTAAATTTAGATTCCCTTAACAGGTTTATTCCTATTTATTATCTTTGAAACCAACATAATAACTCAAAATCCAGCCCCACGGATATGATAAAAAAACTACTTAGCCCCTTACTTCTATTATTCATTTTTATTTTTTCAGGACTTGCAACTTACGCCCAGGGCGATCTTATGATCATGCCCAAACGTTTAGTATTCGATGGTTCTGAACGTTCGCAGGAAATTAATCTTGCCAATACCGGTAGCGACACCGCTGTATATGCTATTTCCTTTGTAAACTACATAATGACCGAAAAAGGAAATTTTGAACAGGTAGAAGAACCGGCAGATGGTCAGCGTTTTTCCGAAGATTTTCTTAGGTATTTCCCACGTCGTGTTAGTTTAGCGCCCAATGAAGCGCAAACCATACGAGTTCAATTAACCAGAACCGGAAATTTAGAACAGGGCGAATATCGCTCGCATATGTATTTTCGCGCTGTAGAAGAGCAAACCGCGCTTGGCGCCGAAGAAGCAGAAGAAAGCGAAGGAATTTCCATCAATATCAAAACCGTTTTTGGAATTAGTATTCCAATTATTGTTCGCGAAGGAGAATCCACTACCAAAATTGATCTAACTGAGCTTTCACTAAATACCGAAGGAGAGAATCCAAAACTATCTTTAGTTATTAATCGCTCCGGAAACATGTCAGTTTACGGGAATCTTACCGCTACTCATATTGCCCCAAATGGGACACAAACTGAAGTAGGAATGGTAAAAGGAGTTTCGGTTTATACGCCAAACAGCAAGAGGTTTTTCAGTTTTGAACTTAGAAATGCTGCAGAAGTAGATTTAAACAATGGAAAATTAAAAGTTTCATATGCTGAAGACAAGGGAGAAGTATTAGCTAAGACAGAAAAATCATTAAAATAGAATGATACAAAAGTCCCCCCGATTTTTCTTTCTTTTAAAAATTGCCTTTTTGGTGATGGGGATGTTTTTTACTTCAGATTTATTGGCTCAAGATTTACTTATAGGTAATGATGATATTACTATATCTGCTGTTGATCCTCCAAGGGAAGTAGACAATGTGATTTATAGTAAAAACTCTAAGCTTACAATTACCGGTACTTTAATTGTAAATGGAGAGTTTAATATGGATATAAATGGTGCATCTTTAGAGTTAGGTGAAGGTGGGAGGTTAATTGTATATGGTAATTTCATTGCTCATAATAAGGTCAATATCACTCTAAAAAAGGACAGCTATCTTATTGTATATGGTGATTTCACAAAGGGAGGTTCATCTGGTCAGGATTTGGTAATTATAGATAATGCTAAAATCTATATTTTGGGTAATGGAGATAATTGGGGTGGTAATTTTACCGGTTGTGGTGGTCAATATGACGGCACTACTACCACCCAAGGTGATGATTGTGACTTTGGTAATGAAGAAGATTTCGAAAACAATCAGGATGAATTTCCTGATGATTTAGTGGAACAACTCAATTGCTATGATCTAACTGCTATATCTGATCAGGTGGTATGTGAGGGTGGTACTGCGACTTTTACTGTACCTGAGCTTGCTGATGTAACTTATGAATGGCAGGAGAAAAGCGGAGATGACGATTGGCAGACGGTAATTATAGACTCCACTTCCAACTCTTATTCAATACCAAATACTTCAGTTGAAAATAGTGGGAATCTTTACCGGCTTATCGTAAAACCAACCGATCCAGCTAATTCTAATTGCAAAATATCAATATCAAGAAATGTGCTTCTTACGGTAGATAATTTACCTGTTCCTATAGTATCGAGCAATTCTCCTGTTTGCCAGGGAAGTGATATTCAGCTTATTTCCTCCACTATTTCAGGAGTTACATATCAATGGTCGGGACCTAATGGTTTTACTTCCAATGAGCAAAATCCTGTTATTCCAAATGCTAACCAGGTAAATGCAGGAAACTATTCGCTTGTTGTTACTAATGCCAATGATTGTAGCAGTATTATTAAATATGTAACGATTGTGGTTAAGGATGAATGGAAATGGACGGGCGCCGAAAACACCAACTGGAACAATACCAATAACTGGAGTTGCAACAGCCTGCCTACTTTAGAGATCGATGTATTAATTCCCGAAAATTTAGCTTCAGGAAATTATCCTGAAATAAATCCTGGAACTAATGCTTTTGCTAAAGATTTAGTTATCGAAAATACCGCAAGTGTATTAGTCAATGATAACTGGTTGCGTATTGCCGGGAATTTGACTAATAATGGAGTCCTAAACACGTTTACAGGTAGTATTTCTTTTGAAGGAACTTCAGCGCAGATCATTCCAAATTCAGCTTTTGAAAATAACCGAATTCGAAATTTAAATATTGATAATAGTTCGGGAGTAACTTCAGAGGCGATTATTGAAGTTACAGGAACTTTAAAAGTTGAAAACGGAAATTTTGATACCGGTAATGAACTGACCTTAATTTCTGACGAAAATCAAACCGCACTTATAGACGGCACTGGAAATGGCGAAGTAATTGGTTTGGTGAGTATGCAACGTTATCTTGATAAAGCATTTGGTTATAAATATTTTAGTGCTCCATTTCAAAATTCTATAGTATACGATTTTGCTCCTTATATGGATTTTGAAGACCCTGTCACAGGATTTACTCACTTTTACCGCTATGAAGAAAACCGAAGAATAGATAGCCTTGATCTTGATGCTACCGGTTGGGAAGCTTATATTACCCCCGGAAATAGCTTAAATGTTACTGAAGGTTATGCACTTAATTTTGGAACATCAACCGCTTCACAAACTATAGAGTTAAGTGGTGAAGTTAACCATGGTACTATTCCAGCACGCCAGTTAGAAAATAATCATCGGGAACATACCAAAGGTTTTCATTTAGTAGGAAATCCCTATCCTTCGCCTATAGATTGGAATGCATCACAAGGTTGGACCCGGGATAATATTGATGACGGAATTTACTTCTTTACCGCTAGCGATGATAACCAGTACACAGGTACTTACACCGCCTATGTAAACGATGTTTCTACTGGTGAACCGATATCAGATGGAAGCTCACCCAGCATTATTCCTTCTATGCAGGGCTTTTTTATAAAAGTAAGCGATTCTGATACTCAGGATTTGGTAACCGGTAGCTTTGGAATGAATAACAATGTTCGTGTCACAAATTTCGAACAGGAATTCTATAGATCGCAAATTACTGAGCAAAAATCACTCGTTCGTTTAGAGTCAGGTTTTAAAGGAGCTAATCGAAAAGATCCTATGGTGATCTACTTTTCCTCGTATGCCACGCCTAATTTTGAAAAGGAAATGGACGCGCATAAATTAATGAATACCGATCCTGCCGTACCGAGTTTTTATAATATAACTGAAGACCAAAAAGAACTGGCTATTAATGCGATTCCATTTCCGGAAAGCAGGAGCTACAAAAAAATTCCGCTGGGAATAAAAGCTGATCAAAATGGTCAGATGCACATCAACTTATCCGCAATAGAAAATTTAAGTCCAAATTTCAATATTTACTTAATAGATCACGTAAAAAGTATAGGTCAGAACCTTAGTAAAAATCCTGAATACACCTTTAATATAAAAGCAGGAACACATAATTCCAGGTTCGAATTAATGTTTTCTGAAGAAGAAGTTTCAAGTCCGGCAATTGCATTTAACGAACCTTTTGATGTTAAAGTTGAAGATGGTAATGTAGTAATAGAGCTAAATTTAGAAGAAAGCCAGCAAGGGATTTTAAGAGCGAGTACTATTACCGGACAAATACTCCAAATTAAAGAAGGGCGTGGAAAAGACCAGGTGACTTTTGACGGTATTACCAGTGACGGAGTATATATTATTAACCTTCAGGTAGGTAAAGCAAGGCACGCCAAAAAAGTAGTCATAAAAAAATAGAGAAAACGATATGTATAACTTTAGTTTTTATAAAACATCTTTTTGGATATTGCTATTTATGCTTTCAGTAATGGAAGTTAGCGCCCAGGAGAATCCGCCAATTCCCATTGAAGTTGAAGTAAGAACTACACAGTTTCTAAATTTTGGATCTTTTACCGTAGGCACCAATGGCGGTACTGTAAGGGTAGGCCCTGACGGTAGTAGAACGGGCAACGGTGATATATACCTGCTGAATATGGGAGCAAGTCCTTCTTACGCAATATTTGATGTTTATGCTAACCCAGGCACAATTATTCAAATTCAACCTCATTTGGAGACTACTCTTTCCGGTCCTTCAGGAAGTGATGTAAAACTTCGAGTTAATTTACAGCAGGACATAAGCACGGGTTCTACTTTTGTTGTTACAAAATCGCCGCAGGAGGTTTTTGTGGGAGGCACTTTGTATATAAATAGCCAGGTAGCTGGACCTCCAGGCCCATACAATGGTAATTTGCGTTTAACTTTTATTCACCAATAGTAAGCACTCCCCGGTTAATGCATTCACTATTCCGATTTTTCTTAACAGAGTTTTCTATAAAACTTTTCTTAGGCTTTTTATGTTTCTTTTGTTTCTCATTTTCAACATTTGCCCAGGAAGATTTTCCTGAATACGATGAGTTAAGCGTAGAAATGAATGTACCCGATCTTGGTGTTATAGAAATTCCTATCGCTATTAAAGGTCAGGATGCCTACATTCCTGTTAAAGAACTTTTTGATTATTTAAAGATCAAGAATGAGGAAACTGAAAATGGTGTAGAAGGCTTTATTATTCATCCCGATTCTTCTTACGTTATAAACCCTTCAGAGAATAGAATTCTTTATAAAGACCAGGAATTTGCGCTTAGTGATGAGCAATACATAAAAACACCGCTAAACCTCTATTTGAAATCAAATCTTTTTGGGCAAATTTTCGGCTTAAACACAAACTTTTCATTTAGAAGTCTCTCGGTAACCATGAAGACTGAAAAAGATCTGCCTGTTATAAAAGAAATGCGCCTTAAAAAAGTAAGGGAGAATCTTAATCGCGTAAAGGGTATTATAGAGCCCGATACTACCATGGCCAGGCGTTATCCATTTTTTAAAGGTGGTGCTTTAGATTGGGGTGTGGTCACTACACAGCAAAGTGAATTTGAAGATGATAATCGCCTATCTCTAGGTTTGGGTACGATGTTTTTAGGAGGGGAAACCAACCTCATGCTTAACTATTCTACCAGGGTTCCTTTTGATTCCAGAAACCAATTTTACCAATGGCGTTATATAAATAATGAAAGTAAAATTTTTAAACAGGTAACAGCAGGTAGAATTTTTACTCGTGCTACCTCTTCTCTATTTGCGCCGGTTAGTGGTGTACAAATTAGCAATAGCCCATTTCAAAACCGCAGGTCTTTTGGAACCTATGTGCTTAACGATTATACCGAACCCCGTTGGACGGTAGAATTGTATGTGAATAATGTTTTAGTTGAATTTACCCAGGCAGATGCCTCGGGTTTCTATACTTTTGATGTTCCGTTAATGTATGGAAATACCGCCGTAAGCCTCAGATTTTATGGCCCATACGGGGAAGAACGGATCCAGGAAAGAGTAATTAATATTCCTTATAATTTTGTTCCTAAAAATGAATTAGAATATACGCTTAGCGCAGGAATTGTTGAAAATGATGAGCTAAATCGCTTTTCCCGGGTAAATTTTAATTATGGATTAAGCAATGCTGTAACTATAGGTGGTGGGGCAGAATATCTTACCGGCGTTACTAGCGGGGAAGTAATGCCTTTTGTAAATTCTTCCATTCGTTTTGCTTCAAACTTTCTCTTTACAGGGGAATATATGCACGGAGTTAAAGGAGAAGGGATTTTGAGTTATAGAACCCCGGGAAATCTTCAGGTAGACCTTAATTATATAAAATATGATGAAGATCAAACCGCGATTAATTTTAATTACCTGGAAGAAAGAAAAATAAGCTTTTCGGCACCTATTCGAACTAAAAATTTCTCGATGTTTAGTCGGTTTAGTGTGAACCAGATCATTATGCCCACTACCGAGTTTACCACGGCACAATTATTACTTTCTGGTGCAATAATGGGTATTAGCACCAACCTTACTACTTACGGGATTTATAACGACCGTGTAAAAGAGCCCACAATTTATACCTCGCTTTCTCAGAATTACAGGCTTCCGAATAAATTCCTTTTTTCACCACAAATACAATATGATTTTAGTCGAAATCAATTCAATAATATAATTCTTGAAATAGAACGTCCGGTTTTTGAGCAGGGTTTTGTCAATTTTGCTTATGAAAATAATCTTTTACGGGACGCTCATATTTTTGAAGTCGGTTTAAGGTATGCTTTCAATTTTGCACAAACCTCGGTAACTTCAAGACTTGGAAATAGAAACAATTCTTTTGTACAATCTGCCCGCGGAAGTTTATTATTAGACGATAATACGGGATATATTATGGGCAATAACCGTACTGCTATGTCTAAAGCCGCATTAAGTATTATTCCGTTCTTAGATTATAATACCAACGGAAAGAGAGATCCTATGGAGCCGGCGGTAAGCGGAATGGAAATTAAAAATATGTCTGGCAGGCTTTCCTATAATGAAGATGAAACGGTGCTTAGAATTACCGAACTTCAACCTTATATAGACTTAATCCTGGAAGTTAACCCAAATAGCCTTGACAATATTGCCTGGAAGGTGAAAAATGAAAAAATAAAAGTGCACACCATTCCTAATCAATTCCAGGAAATTGAAGTGCCCGTAGAAGTTCTTGGAGAAGTAGCCGGAATGGTTTACTTTAAAGAAGGAAACAGCCTGCGCGGCCAGGGTAGAATTACGGTAAATATTATAGATGAAAACGGAAACCTAGTAAAAGAAATTTTAACGGAAGGAGACGGTTACTTTACTTATCTGGGATTAAAACCAGGGAATTACACCGCCGAAATTGATCCTGTTCAAATACAGAAACTCGGTTACACAGCCAGCGATGCCATAGATTTTGAAATCCAGGTAGATGAATACGGTGATATTGTAGATACTCTTGAATTTACAATTCAAGAAGAATAATTAGATCAAAAACCATAAAATTAGGGATACAAAAAGACCTACTACCGCAATCAAGGTGGTCATTACCGTCCAGGTTTTAAAAGTTTGTTTTTCGGTGAGTCCCAGATACTGTCCCACCAACCAAAATCCGCTATCATTCACGTGTGATAAAATTGAAGCTCCTGAGGCAATCGCAATTACAATAAGTGAAGTTTGGGCCATAGAATAGTCCCCACCGGTTAAAACCGGTGCGGTAATGCCCGCGGCGGTGATCATTGCTACGGTAGAAGATCCCTGTAGAACCCGTACCAGCGCTGCTACAATAAAACCAAATATCAAAGGATTAAACCAGGCATTGTTCAATGCATCTGCAATCATTTCACCCGCACCGGTATTTATAAGGATTTGTTTAAAAGCACCGCCGGCACCGGTAAGTAAGATTATTATTCCTGCTGCCTGAAAAGATTTTGTAGCCACTTTCTGTAAAAATTCCTTTTGCATCCCGCGCCGAACACCCAGAAAATACCAGGCAATAAGATTCGCAATAATTAATGCGGAAAAAGGATGTCCGACTAATTCTATGGAATATAAAATACTTCCCGAAATTGAAACTCCATCAAACAAAGGACTTTGCACCAAGGTATTTGCCACAATTAAGAAAATAGGAATTAGAATTATAGAAATAATAAGTCCCGGGGATGGTGCTTTTTCTTCATCGTATTCAATTTCTTCAGAAAATGTCTTCGGTTCAATTTTTATTCTTTTTGAAATAAAACGAGCAAAAATAGGTCCGCTGATAATTGCCGCGGGAATTCCTGCCAGGAAACCAAAAACGATTACCCAGCCCAAATCTGCTCCCAGAATGTCGGCAACCGCAATTGGTCCCGGAGTTGGCGGAATAAAAGCGTGGGTAATTGCCAAACCGGCCAATAGAGGCAGCGCATAAAGCAAAAGTGATTTTCCTGTTCTTTTGCTCAGCGCATAAGTTACCGGCACCAGAATAATAAAAGCAACATCAAAGAAAACGGGAATAGCCACCGCAAAACCGGTAACCATCATTGCCCAGGGTGCTCTTTTATCGCCTGTTTTCTTTAATAGGAAGGAAGCCAAACGTTGTGCGCCACCAGATTGTTCTAAAACTCCACCAAATAAAGCCCCCAAGCCAACTACCGTTGCTACAAAACCAAGAGTGCTTCCCATCCCGTGCTTCATAGTCTCCAGGATTTCGGTAGCGGGCATTCCTGCAAGAATTCCAACAGCTATACAAACAATTAGAAGAGATAAAAATGCCTGTATTTTTAATCTTAAAATTAGGAATAGCAAAAGTGCGATTCCAGCGAAAACGGCAAAGAGTAATTGTAGTTCCATTAATTATTTTTTTTTCCATTGGGTATGAAAAAATTCACCTCGCGGTTTATCGTTTCGCTCATAAGTATGAGCTCCAAAATAATCTCGTTGCGCCTGTATCATATTGGCTGCATTTTGTGCCGAAGTAAAATTTAATAGGTAATTGGCGGCAGCCGATAAAACTGGAACGCTATAACCTGCCTGCAATGAGATTCCAACTATTTTGGTTAATGAAGCCTGATCTTGTTTTATTGCTGAAATAATATTTTTATCCAGTAATAAATGCCTATCTGAATCTTTAAAGACCTCTACCAGATCTTCCATTAAGCCCGATCTTATGATGCAGCCATTGGTCCAAACCCGGGAAATTTCAGATAAGTTGAGACTCCAGTTGTATTCTGAAGATGCTACCCGAAGTAAATCATAACCTATTGCATGATTAATAATACTCGCTGATTTGTAGGCTCTAAATAATTCCTCTTTAATCTCATCTAATTTCTCTTCTTGATTATTTGAAGGCTTATATAATTTTGAAGCTTCTATTCGAATTTCCTTCATTCCTGAAATATTCCTGGCCAAAACTGCTGCAGTAATGGTATCTAAAGGCACCCCAAGCTCTAAAGCAGCATTAGTAGACCAGCCACCTGTGCCCTTCTGCTTCGCTGCATCCAGGATTTTATGTATAAGAAAACTTTCATTTTCTTTTTTCCGAAGAATATCTACAGTGATTTCTAATAAATAGCTTTTTATTTCTTTGTTCCAGGCCTCAAAAAGATCGGCTATCTCTTCAGGATTGGTTTTGGTATAAAAGCGAAAAAGATGATAGATTTCAGCAATAAGCTGCATTTCACCATACTCAATTCCATTGTGCAACATTTTCACAAAATGCCCGGCCCCATCTGGTCCTATATGGGCACAACAAGGATTTCCGTTTTTATCTTTGGCAGCTATTTTTTCCAGAAATGGTCCCAGTTGTTTATAAGCTTCCAAAGAACCACCGGGCATCACAGACGGACCTTTTAAAGCTCCTTCTTCGCCACCGGATATTCCACAGCCCATAAAGTGAATTCCTTGCTCCTTTAAAGCCTGTTCCCTGCGAAATGTATCTTTATAATGAGAGTTCCCGCCATCGGTAATAATATCTCCCTTATCTAAAATAGGAAGCAGACTTTCTATTACTGCATCAACGGCAGCTCCGGCATTTACCATTAATAAGATCTTCCTGGGGCGTTTAAGTGATTTCACAAAATCCTGTAAATCGTCAAAACCTTTAAAAGTATATTTTTCAGCATTTTCCTGCACAAAATCTTTAGCAATTCCTTCTTCTTTACCGGGAACGTACCGATTAAAAACCGATACTTTAATATTCTTTGAAAGCAGGTTTAGAGCCAGACTCTTACCCATTACTCCAAGACCAATAAGCCCGATTTCTGCTTCAGGAAAATTTAATTTCGCCATAATTTCTTTTAAAATATTTTCTTCAGAAGTATTTACATTAATTCTTAATCCATAAATTGGCTCTTCCAGGGTTTCAAATTGAGAGTTGAGCATTTCTGATTTAAAATAATGCCCTTTCCGGGATTTTAACCTGTTTAAGATCACCTCAAATTCTGCCTGGAGAAAAATCCAGTTCAAATCACTTTCGGGAATTGAAGTTAATTGTTTTCGGTACTTCTCCTTTAACGCCGAACAAGCCAATACCGCTCCGCCGATTTGGTTCCACTCTATAATATTTTGGGCCAAAACTTTTAACCAGCCTTTTCTATCCTTATCCTCCAGTGGAATCCCGTTTTTCATCTTTTCCAAATTTTCCGGCGGATGAAAATCATCGGCATCATAAAAGGGCAGGTCTAGTTTTTCTGCAAGTAGTTTTCCGATGGTAGTTTTACCAGATCCAGAAACGCCCATCATAATATATATTGCCATTAGTAGGTTATTTTAAGCATTTCTAGCTTTCGAGTTTCTTCCCCCAGTTTAAAGTCTATTTTATCTCCAACCTTCTTGCCCGTAACGGCTTTAGCAATAGGTGCTACAAACGCGATCTTTTGCTTTTTCACATTCGCTTCATCTACACCTACAATTTGAAACTCCTGTTTATTTCCATTCTGCATCAATTCTACTAATGCACCAAAACGGACCTCGTCTGCAGGTTGGTCTTCTGGTTTCAATAATCTTGCGGTACTAATTCTTTCGCGCAAAAGTTTTAATTTACCGTCTATAACTGCCTGTGCCCTTCTTCTTTCGGTATCATTTTGTTTATCAAGATTGGCTCTTTCCTCAATGAGCGCTTCTTCTTCATTTTTTAATTCCTTTAAACCGTTTGGCGTAACATAATTTGTTTCCCCTGCCGGTAAAGCCGCTCTGGGCGGAATTATTGGAGCTTCTTCCTGGTCGTCTTCTTTAACAAATCCTCTACTCATCTTTTTGTTTTAAACTTCAAAATAGCAATTATAAAGACTCGATGAAAAATTATCTGCATTTAATAAATCATAAATATTTCAGAAGAAGCTTTTAAACATTGGCTATTCACTTATTTTTATTTCATAAATTTAAATAATGAGCCTCGAGATAGCCATATTGTTTTTGATTATAATTGTGGTGATCATTTTATTTGCCCTGGAAGTATTTCCTGTAGATAAAATTGCTTTTTTTATTCTCGCAGCACTTTTACTCACAAACCTGGTAAGTCCCGAAGAAGCTATTTCAGGATTTTCAAGTCCTGCAACAATAACGGTTCTCGCCTTAATGATTATCGCCATAGGGTTGGAAACCAACGGGGTTATAGACTGGCTGGCCAGCGGCCTCAAGAATTTACGTGTGCTCCCTGTTTTTCTAATGGTTCCGGTTTTTATGTTTATTGCAGGAAGCATTTCAGCCTTTATTAATACTACGGCCGTAGTGATTGTTTTTATTAAAATAATCACAGAGTTATCTGCCCGGTACGATATCCCAAATTCAAAATTACTTTTACCTATTTCCTTTGCCGGAATTATAGGGGGAAGTTGCACGCTTATGGGTACTTCTACCAACCTTATTGTGAATGCTGTGGCTGTAGATCGCGGCATAGAACGCTTTAGCTTTTTTGAATTTACCTGGTATGGTGTGATTTTTATGGTAATTACCATAGTTATAGTAAGCGCTATGACCAAATTCCTGCCCAGAAGCAAAAAAACCGAAATTAGTGAAGATTATAATCTGGATGAATATATAACCAAAGTAATTATTAAAAGCAACTCCAGTGCGATTGGAAAAAGTATTGGGGAAAGCTTTCTCTCTGATGAAGATGACATTGAGGTTTTAAGACTTAAAAGAAATGGAATTATTAACGACTGGCCCGGGAAATTTACCACGCTTAAAGAAGGTGATCAACTCTTATTGCGCTGTAACCTTGAAAACTTATTAAAATTAAAAGACGCCGAAGGTTTTACCGTAATTAAGGAAGAAGACAATAAGAAACTTGCAGATCCCATTATCGATTCTGAAGAGTTGGAAGAAAACGTACAGGTTGTAGAAATTCTAATGTTGCCTAATTCTCCTTTAATTGGTAAAAGCATTAAAACAGTGGGTTGGTACGATCTTCACGGGGCAGTTCCCCTGGCAATAAGAAAACGTAGAAACTTTAGAAATCCCAGAAGAAGAATTTTTAACCGGGGAAAGGATGAAATTGAATTAAGAGTTGGAGACCGTTTACTGGTAGAAGTTAGCGAAAGCGCTTTGGACGAGCTTCAAAAAATTGAAAATGTCACTATCCTGCAACAGCATAAAAATATTGAGGTTACCACAATCACAAAAAGATATCTTTCTTTAGGCATTTTATTAGTGGTTATAGCACTATCTGCATTTTCAATTTTCCCAATCTTAAAAAGCGCAATTATTGGTTGCTTTCTTATGATTTTCACAAAATGTATAGATCTTGGTAAGATCTATGAACAGGTAAACTGGCAAATTATTTTCCTGCTGGCAGGGATGATTCCCTTGGGTGTGGCAATGAATAATACAGGTGCAGACCAATGGATTTCAGATCAATTAATGCTGGTTTTTGAAAATCAAACCGATACGATTATTATCGGAATATTATTCCTTGTAACGATGATCTTAAGCGGATTTATTTCCAACAACGCTACAGCAATTATAATCACGCCTATCGCCATAAGTATTGCGGCTAGTTTGCAAATGGATCCTAAGCCTTTTATTCTATCGGTTTTATTCGCTTCTAATTTTAGCTTTTTTACACCGGTTGGTTACCAAACCAATACCATAATTTACGGGATGGGAATCTATCGCTTTAGGCATTTCTTTATTATTGGTGGCCTTGTATCTCTGGTACTTTGGGTAACAGCTTCCCTCCTCCTTTCTGCTAGTTTTTAATTAGGAATCTGGGACAATTTAAGGTATTTTTGAAAAAAAATTATGCCGCGTCTACTCGATAATCGAGATTTAAATGTTCGCAGTTCTGAAGCCAAATTAGAATTTTAACTAGTCTCTGAATTTCTCATGAGCTTACCCAAAAGTCGTCTACTTGTTATTGGTTGTGTATGGCCCGAACCTAATTCTTCCGCCGCCGGTAGCCGTATGCTGCAATTACTGGAATTTTTTCTTGCTGAAAATTATAAGATCACTTTTGTAACTACTGCGGCCAGAAGCGAATTCGCTATAGATCTGGAAAAGATGAATATTGCTTCTGAAGTGATTAAAATGAATCATCCTTCTTTTGATGAATTATTAAAAAATATTCAACCAGATTTGGTGCTTTTTGATCGCTTTATGACTGAAGAGCAATTTGGCTGGAGAGTAGATGAAACCTGTCCACAAGCCATCAAAATTCTAGACACAGAAGACCTTCACTTTTTACGAAAAACCAGAATAGGAGCTTTTAAAAAGAATATACCTGCAGAAGATCTTTATTTTGATGCCGAAATCACTAAAAGAGAGATCGCGAGTATTTACCGTTGTGATCTTAGTCTCATCATTTCAGAAGTTGAAATAAAATTACTGCAAGAGGAATTTAAAATAAGTTCTAAACTTCTGCATTATCTTCCTTTCCAGCTGGAACCCATTTCCGAAGAAGAAAAAATAAACCTTCCAGGATTCGAACAGCGTAATAATTTTATAAGTATTGGTAATTTTCTTCACGAACCCAACTGGAATGCCGTTCTATACCTAAAAGAAGAAATTTGGCCTTTAATAAGACAGGAATTACCCGGGGCGAAACTTTATATTTACGGTGCTTATCCCTCCCAGAAGGTCTGGAACCTTCATAACGAAAAAGAAGGTTTTATCGTAAAAGGCCGGGCTGAAAATGCTGAAGCTGTAATGCGAAATGCAAAAGTTTGTCTCGCACCAATAAGATTTGGCGCCGGTTTAAAAGGAAAACTCATTCAAGCAATGCAATGCGGCACACCTGCAGTAACTACCTCAGTGGGAGCTGAAGGAATTCCAGGAGAGTTAGCCTGGAACAGATTTATCACCAACGATCCGAAAGAATTTGCAAAAAAGGCCGTGAGTTTATATACCGAAGAAAATCTTTGGAAAGATGCAGTAGAAAATGGATTTAAAATTATTAATTCAAGATTTAACAAGACCGAACATCAACAGGAATTTTCTAAAAAGTTAACTGAGCTTATTCAGAATATAAGTGTTTATAGAAGAGAGAATTTTGTGGGTAAAATGCTACAACATCATCAGCATAAAAGCACTTATTTTATGGCTAAATTCATAGAAGAAAAGGAGAAAAGTAAACTACTTTAAAGCAAGCTCACTAAGCATTATAATTGAAAAATATAATTTGATTTCGAGGCATCCCGACTCTTCGGGATGGAGCATTTAATCTCTATTATCGAGTAAAAAAACCGCCGGTTAAAATTAGCCTACCGGCGGTTTTCACTACACAAAAGGAACAGTCTCCTGTTCACAAACAGAAAATCAAACAAATTGAGGCATTATTCTTTCCTCAAATAATTTTCGGTTTAGACCCTGCAAGGTCTGCACCTTATTTTTAGTATCTACCAACAGAGAAATATTGTTATTGCTACCTCCATAAGAGATCATTCTCACAGAAATATCATTTAGTAACTCAAATAAGCGACTGGTGCTTTTATCTTCAATAAGACCTTCGCCCACAATACAAATAATACTATGTTCTTTCTCTACGGTAATCTCACCGTAGTCGTTTAATTCTTCCAGGATCTCATTTAAATTCCTATCGTCGTCTATGGTTAGGGAAATCGCAATTTCTGAAGTAGTAATCATATCAATTGCGGTTTCATATTTATCAAAGACTTCAAATATCTTTTTAAGAAAACCGTGGGCCATCAACATTCTATTAGATTTGATCTTAATTGCGGTAATCCCATCTTTAGCTGAAATCGCTTTAAGTCCACGAGAATGGATCTCTGCGGAAATTCTTGTTCCCGGAAGATCGGGTGTAAATGTATTTTTTAAGAATAACGGAATTTGCTTTTTTATAACCGGAGAAATAGTTTGTGGATGCAGAATCTTAGCACCAAAATAAGCCAGCTCTGAAGCCTCTTCAAAACTTAACTCTGCTATAGCGTGCGTATTTTCAACATATCTTGGATCGTTATTATGAAAACCATCAATATCAGTCCAGATCTGGACTTCTTCTGCTTGTACCGCTGCAGCCAGAATAGTTGCGCTATAATCGCTACCACCTCTTTTTAGCGTGCTAATTGAGTGCTGTGCATCTATTCTAACAAAACCCTGAGTAATATAAATTTCTGACGCTTCAAGGTTTTCTATGCTTTTTTGAAAAAGCTTTCCTACTAAATTTGTATCCGGATTTTCAAGGTTTGAAACCTGCATAAATTCCTTGGCATCCAGAAAATTATTCTGAATTCCTGAATTAGTTAGAAAAGTAGAGAAAATGTATGTGAGCATGGTTTCGCCCGTGGTGACCACTTCAGCATAAACTCTTTCTGAATAATTACTTTTACAAATCTCCTTTAAATTGTTAAGTACGTTATTTACAAAGTTCTTCGCCTGGGCGTTTGGATCAGGTTCATTTATAAGTGCGTCGATGGTATTTTCATGCTTGTCTTTTAATTCAGCAATAATATGAGCTATTGCTGAATGATCTTCAGCCTTAATAAGTTCAGTGATCACCACCAATTTATTCGTTACCCCGGCCATTGCAGAAAGAACAAGAACTTTCTTCCCTTCCCTGGATGCTAAAATATTTTTTACATTCCTGATACTCTCCACAGAGCCTACAGATGTTCCACCAAACTTTAATACTTTCATCGCTAATTCTTTTCTTAATTATTTCAGTTTGTAACTTATTGGGTTACTAAAATAACTCTGTGCATAATTAGAATTTAAGCTTCCTTCGACAAAAAATATCTCTCAATTTATATACATTTGCACAAAATGTACAATATTTAACAATGAAGACGATAACTACTTGCGTTCACGATATTATAAGGCACCAACCATTCTTAGATGATGCGATTGCACGTGATATTATAAATTTTAGTGGACTTGCAGAAGATATCCAGCCCCAGGTGGAAAAAGAAATGAGAAAATCGGTAAAGCAGGGTTCTATTATTATGGCTTTACGCCGTTACGCGCCGCATAGGACGAAAATAAATATGCAACATTTAAGGGAGCTGGGAGATATTGTAGTTAGATCTGGAATTACAGAATACACTTTTCTAAATTCCAATACAATTATCGCTAATAAAGCCCGCTTGTTGGATGCAGTAAAGAATCAAACCGGGGTTTACCTTAACTATTCAAGTAACTACCAGGAAAGTAATATTCTAGTATCTTCCAGTCTTACTAACCTGGTTGAAGATTGTTTTAGAAGCGAAAGGCGCGTTTCTATAAAAGAAGAACTCTCTTCGATAACCATTGCCCTTCCTAAAAACAGTTCGCAGTTTGTAGGGCTTTATTTTTATCTTTTCAAATTGCTGGCTTATGAAGGTATTCCAATATTTGAAATGATCTCTACCTCAAATTATTTCGCGCTCTTTTTAGAAAAAGAATATGTAAACCAGGCATTTCTGCTGATTAACGAGATAAAAAAGTAGTACCTAGAACTAAGAATAAACTTGGCTCAGAAACAAGTTCAGGATGATGCCTGGAATATTCCGGGTTAATTACCACAATTCGAAGTAAAACCCGGATATCGCCACGCCAATAATCAAAATAATAAGTACGGTGATGATAAAGCCAATTCCAAAATTGGTTTTCTTATTTTCTTTTAGGATATAATCTTTAGACTCTTTATCGTCTTTGTCTTTCTTTAGTTGCATTTGATTGGTTTTGCCTCAAAAATAAAATTTCAGAAATATGAAATTGATAACAATTTCTTAAATTATTGCAACTGGTACCACCAAACAGCGTTTTGATGATTCATTGGTAGCACTAATTGATCTTTTTCAACATCAAAAAAGATGTCTCCTGCGCTTTTTTCTGAAGTTAAGACTTCTGTTATTTCACCATCTTTCTTTATAAGATGGATTTTTCCTGTAGCCCAGTCTGAAATATAAAATGCATCTTCACCAACCGGTTGTACTCCATCCAAATTTCCAATTCCTTCTTTTGATATTTTTTCGATTTCACGAGTGTCCATGTCTATTTTCAGAAAATTACCATCGTTATTTTCTCCCCAGGCAGCTGCGTAAAGATGATCTTTTTGCGCAAAAAGTCCGTTTACATATTCTAATCTCGTGCTATCCAAATATTCGATTATTTCGCCTTTTTTATCTTCAGGGACCATCATATTTGCTGAATCGCCCGGCATTAAATAAATAGCACTTTTCCCTGAATCTGAAATAAAAATATTCCCAACGGCATCAACGGTGATATCGTTTAATGATTTTGAGCCTTCTACCTGGATTCTTCGAAGTATTTTTGAATCTGCAATACTGATCTCAATAAGTTCAGTATTATTGGTCACATAAACTTTATCGTCTTTTATCAGCAAACCCTTTGGATCTTTTAAGCCATCTATCCATTTTAGCTCTATAATTTCACCTTCAGCAGAAACCCTGGAGATAAATCCATCGCCTTCTTCCCTATCGGCCATATTCGAAATATAATATTCGTTTTTATCTTGATTAAAAACCACCGATTCCGGATGACTGAAACCTTCAACTTTTTTAATCAATGTAGCCGAAGTGCTTTGTGCATAAAGTCCGCTGCATATCATTAAGCTTAGTAAAAGCAATTTGAATGTATTTGTTTTCATCATATTTAAATTTTGGTTTTCATAAAGATACAAAATTGGAAGTTTTAGAGTTTTTAAGGTTTACCCGTAAATGCTGCTAAATATTTGCTAATTCTAAAATTCAAAATGGCTTTTCAACTAAATTAGTATTGACTTAACCTAAAAACATCCTTTATGAAAAGTATTTTCAGGGCTATTTTAGCCGGTTGGGGCGCCAAAAAGCTGGGCGGTGGTTGTGGTTGTTTTGGAATAATCGTGGTATTTATAATCCTCTGGATAATTCTTGGTTATCTGGGATTGGGTTAATTATTCGTATTTGCTCATTATACTATTCCACTCCATTGTTTTTAAAACGCCAATAAGGACAGGATTAATCTCGTCTACTAAATCTGAATTCTTCGGAAAACTATAGCCGTAATAATCCTTTTTAAGAGTTTTAGGAAGAACTTCTATTTCATCTTCCAGGCCGCTTCTCTTGATTTCATAGCGTAAAATAGGTTCATCGTAAACAAAAATTTTGGTTTCTTCGTTTTTCAGCAAGGCTATACCTTCCTTTTCATCAATCACTTCATTATGCTCTATATTATAAAGGTTTAGTAGCTCTTGCGCGCTACTACTTTCTACACTAGTTACTTCAAATTTAGAAAGATCCTGTACCGAACTTATTTCATCGTTCATAGTTTGCACGGTTAAGGATGAAGCGATTCCTGCGGTTAAACTGGAAATAATTATGATAGCCATAAACATCCAAATAAGCGCTATTACACGTCCTCCGGTTGTTCTGGGTGACTTATCTCCATAGCCAACTGTGGTCATAGTTACAGCACTCCACCAAAAACCCTGAAGAATCCCACGAGAACCTGTTCCAAATTCTTCGGCATTCTTTTTTCTTTCAAAAACCCATACCAGGAATCCGAAAATAAAGATCACCGCCAGTAAAATTAAAATCGCCGAAATAAAATTCCAGCTAAATAAATTTCCTAAATAACTAAAGATTTGCGACTCACTTCTTTTGGCCACACCGGTATTCGATATAAAATATGGCTGGGAAAAATCCATTCGCTTCATTCTATTATCGGTAACGGTTACCGGATTAATACTGAAGTCTACTTCGTTGTTTTCTATTCCGCTCAAAAGCTCAGCCAGCGAGCCATATTCTTTAAATTCATAATCTAAATTCATTTTTTCATTGATCAATTCCCAGGAATCAATGCTTAAACCGGCATATTCGCCATTTTCTTCCATCACAAAGGGTGGAGTGGGCGTAACTCCAATCACCATTTTTTTGGATAGATCCAGGCTATCTGGCGATTGCTGCGCATTAAAACTTAAACTTGAAATTAGAAGGCTGAATAGAAAAAAATATTTTTTCATCATTAAGAATTTTTGTTTTGCGTTTTGTTATTATTTGAAATTGAATCGCGTGGAACCTCATAATATATCTTTAATTTCTTACGACCAAATTTCCTGGCTTTTTTGACGTCCTCACCCATATAGATATCAATTTTATTTTTCCATCTATAATGCATTTTATCTTTAACTCGAAAAACCCCTTCAAAACCTTCTATTTTAACCGGCGTGTCGTGATCTAAACCTTTTTTTATTAGATCTCGGGAAACTGCAATAGCTTTTAGTCCGGGTTTTAGAGTATCTCCCCAGGCAGTTATATTAGCACCGCCGGCACCCGTTTGCCAACTCACCGAGTTATATGCTGAAGCAGAAACTTCTAAGGTATCCCAAACTGTGGGTGATTCGGAATTTTTATTATTAAAATTACAAGCTGAAAAGCTGAAGTAAAAAATTACCAGATACACAATTACTCCAACTTTCATAACTTATATTTTTTTAATTATTATTCTAGCTCAGCTTCCAACCATCCCGGTATTCTCTGCGTACAAATTGATTAGCATCGTCGAAATTAGTTACCCGCATATTTTCTGAATCCCAAAGCATTTTTATATCACGCCCAGGATAATTATAGTATACGTCTCCATTAGCACGCTTTTGTTCATTTCTTACATCGTAACCTCTAATAGCCAGGTTAGCAATCAAAAGCGTTTCAGTTAATGGTCCTGCAATTTCAAAAGGAGAACTCAAGTCTTTTTTCCCGTAGCCCGCGATCGCTCCTTCTACCCATTGTGCATAATGCCCTTCTTCTCCGCCGGGCACGCGATCATATTTTTCGGTTACATTAACTTCATCGGTTTTTGAAGTTGGTAATAAACGTGGATTTCTACCATAAGTGCCACACATCATTTTTCCTTTATCCCCAATAAATAAAACGCCGTTGCCACCATCGCCGAAAGTTTCATTTGGGCCAAGTTCTTCCGGTCTCTTTGGTTTAATTCCGCCGTCCATCCAATGCAAAGTTACATCTTCACTGGTTTTTTCGGTTTTAGGGAAAGTCATTACCGCATGACTTGATGGCGGACAACTTTCAGGGAAATATCCTCTTTTAAATTCATCTACATAAACACTTCCCACACTACACTGAACATCTTTAGGATGGCCCAGGCCTAAAACACGATATGGTGCTTCAATTAAATGGCAGCCCATATCGCCAAGTGCCCCGGTACCATAATCCCACCAGCCACGCCAGTTAAAAGGAACCAGGCCTTCTATATAGTTTTTATAAGGAGCGGTATTCAACCATAAATCCCAGTCTAAACCTTCAGGAACGGCGGTTGTTTTGCCTTTTGGCCAGGGAATTCCCTGTGGCCAAACGGGGCGATCTGTCCACACATAAACGGTATGCACTTTTCCTATTAGATCGGCGTCGTACCATTCACGCATTTTTCTAACTCCGTCGCCAGAAGCTCCCTGGTTTCCCATTTGGGTAACCACTTGATATTTTTCTGCAGCTTCAGTTAGTTGCCTGGCTTCATAAATATCGTGTGTTAAAGGCTTTTGAACATAAACCGGTTTCCCTAGTTCCATAGCGGCCAGTGCCTGTACAGCATGGCCATGATCTGGAGTTGAAATAGAAACGGCATCTATATTTTTTGCTTCTTTTTCTAACATTTCCCGGTAATCGGTATAAAACTTCGCTTTTGGAAATCGAGCTATAGAATTTGCAGCTCTTCTTTTATCTACATCACATAAAAAACCAATATCGGCCTTTCCAGACTGATAAAAACTATTGATATCACTCTCACCTTTTCCTCCTACTCCAATTCCGGCAACCACCAATTTATCACTAGGTGCTAAAAACCCGGGGCCACCCATAACGTGCCTGGGAATAATACTAATTCCGGCAGTAGCCAATGCTGTGGTTTTCAAAAAACTTCTTCTGGAATTTGATTTTGGGGCGTGCTTTTCTTTCATCTTTTCGGAATATTTAATTGTAGTAGATTAGGTTTTACGCTATAATTTTCTAAAAGTTAAGTTAATAAATGTATTTACTTATTACCGAAATTCCAATTTTAATATTAAGCCTTTGTCTTTCAACGCCTAGCATTGAAAAAAAATATACTAATCGAAATGTTAATGTTTTTTTAAGGTTTAGGGATTATAACTGCTACAATTTGGAAGCGAATCTAATAACTGTACCTTTGCAATCTTTAACGGGTAGCATATTAAGAATGCCCATTATAATTTTTGAAAAACAACATTATGAGTCAAGTAAAAGCAAATGACACGGTAAAGGTACATTACACAGGTAAACTAGCTGACGGGCAGGTTTTTGACAGCTCTGTAGAAAGAGGTGAGCCTATAGAGTTTACAATGGGACAGGGACAACTAATTCCTGGTTTCGAAAAAGGCCTTATCGATATGGAAGTGAACGAAAAGAAAACCATAAATATTCCTAAAGAAGAAGCTTACGGAGAGCCGAGAGAAGAGCTTGTACAAGAAGTACAAAAAAGCCAGCTTCCGGAAGAAATTAAGCCGGAAGTAGGAATGGGACTTGTTTCTAAAAGCCCTGACGGTCAGGAAATGAACCTTGTGGTTAAAGATGTAAAAGAAGACACTATTGTGGTAGATGGAAATCACCCACTAGCAGGAAAAGACCTGGTATTTGATCTTGAAGTTGTAGAGATCAAGTAAGTTTTTATAACGTATATACAAAAGCCCGAAGCCTCCTGGTTTCGGGCTTTTTTGTTTTATAATTGGAAAAATTTAATATAAGGAAATCGAAAATGTTTCTTTCAAGACAATTTTTTGAATTTCTGAATAATCCATAAATAATAAAAGCTCGATTATAGGGTAAGGTTTGGGTTAAGGTTTTGATAATAATTTTAGTTTGCCTTTTATGATTCCTATCTTAGAGTCAAATCAAAAAATTAGTATTATGAAAAGAAATGGAACCGCAATTTGGAAAGGTAATCTTAAAGAAGGTAAAGGAACAATTAGCACCCAAAGTGGTGTTCTAGATAAAACGCAATACTCTTTTAAAACCAGGTTTGAAGATGGTAAAGGCACCAATCCTGAAGAACTTATAGGCGCTGCACATTCGGGATGTTTTACGATGCAGCTTTCGGCAAATCTTACTGAAGAAGGTTTTGAACCGGATGAATTGGAAACTAAATCTGAAATCACTTTTGAAGATGGCGCCGTGAAAAAGTCGCACTTAATTTTAAAAGCAAAAGTAAAAAATATAGAGAAAGTGCAGTTTGAAAAAATAGCCAATGATGCTAAGGAAAACTGTCCAATCTCTAAATTACTGGATACTGAAATTACATTAGAATCTGAATTGATTCAATAAGGTTTTGAAAAAATCTTAAAAGAAGGTAAAAAAGAATTATAGGAGGTTGGCTAAAACGTGTACATCTCGTCATTCTGAATTTATTTCAGAATCTAAGTTAAGGATGATCAAATCATGTTAGAAGCTGAAACAAGTTCAGCTTGACGAAATAAACTTTTAGACAACCTCTTACTTATTAAAAGCTAACGCATATTCCTCTTTTAAAGCTAGAAATACTTGCTCCTTAAGAGCTGAGTTCATTTTGTTATTATTCACAAATTTCTGGTTTACTTCCAATTCAATTCCCATATAATTTTCAGGAAATCTATTTCGTAAATAGGTAGTAAATCCATCTGCTTTTCCCAAATAAGGGTAATTAAACCTGATTTTTAAATCGGGATTTTGATCCTTTAAATTTCGTTTAAAATTTATACAGAATTCCTTTTCGCCAATCCTTGAAGGATCATAAAGTAGCCCAATATCTGTATTTCTAATCTCTTCGTTTAAATTTGGAGTAAAAGTGTGCACCGAAAAATGTAGCACCTTCTCTCCTTTTTCGATTAAGCTTGAAATTTGCTTTTCTATCGAATTTCGATAAGGAAAATAGTATTCGTCTAAAAGCTTAGTTTTCGAAGTTTTAGAGAGGTTTTTAGTGAATTCGGAAAATAAATTAGAATGACCTTTAGATCTATTTACTTCTACTAGCAAACGTCCCGTTTCATGAAAAGATGAAAAATCGGCTAAGTCCTTCAGCTCATTAAACAAATCTAAGGCACCGGGATCATAGCCACGATGAGATTCCAGAGTTTCCCTGGCATTACTAAATAAATCCTGATATTCCTGCGGAATAGTATTGAAAGCGTGCTCGCAGGTTAGAATAAGTTTCACGGATTAAAGAATTTATTTTCTTCCAGGCAATCTGCTAGCTCAAAATAGGTTTTTCTGATATTTTCTTCTGAAAAATCATTTCCCACTGCTTTTAAAATTCGGGTAGAAAGACTCCCATTGTTCAATAAAAATTTGATACTCTGCTGGTGTTTTTCCGCGATGTTTCTTTTTACTTTTGAAAATAAAATACGCCAAATTTTTTTCACTTCTATCGTTTGTGAAAGTCCAAAAATCTTGAGGTAGTTCTTATTACTGATTTTAGTATTTTCAGCATCTTTAATTATGGCATCAAAAATCTCAAAAAGCTCATTTTCGTGCCATTTTTTCTGATCTTTTGTAGAGATCAATTCTTCACTAACCAGCAGCTTTAAACATTCTATGATAAAAATGGCAATCGCCAAATCTGCTTTGGGACATTCCTGAACATCTATAACACGAATTTCTATAGCATTCCTGTCAAATCGTGCAATAGCTCCACGGGAATTCAAAAAGTGATGGTCCAGGATATTTTCGGTATCGTGAGGTTTTATTGCTTTATTGATCGGTTCAAAAATAGTTTTGTAATAATCGTCTTTAGAAAAAACCTGCTCCGGAATTACCTTTCCAGTCATTTGCGGAATTTCCTTTTGGTTGGTCTTATATACCTGCATCCTGGCATCTTTAAAACCGGTATCTTTTCCTTCAAAAATAGGAGAACTGGCACTTAATGCCGGGATAATAGGTAAAAGTAAACGAACCGCAGCATGTAATTTTTCAAATTCTGCATCATTAAAAAACGGAAGGTTAATATGCATACTTTGCACATTGCTCCAACCGTGGCCGCTGCAATCAAAAATTCTGTTGTAAAGTGAATAAATCTTACTGGAACTATGCTTCCATAATTGGGTTTCAGTTTCAGGATTCATTAAAGGATGTGCCGCCGAAGGTAAAAGCATGGTATTTTTTTTCTTCAGCAAAAGATTTACTTCCTTTATATTTTCAGCAAAAAGCAGATCTAAGTTTTCTATATCTCCGGTTGGACCATTCGTTTTAAGTTCTACTACATGCGCTACCAGCTCGTTGCTCCATTCAATTTTACCGTTTTCGATATCTGAAGTGATTTCGCCATTTTTACTAATAAAAAGCTGATCTACGATTGGATTCACTTTGAAGCTAAACGTATTGATAAGCATATATTCCAGTTCAATTCCAAAAACTTCAAAAAGATGATATTTCATAATTACTTCTTTTCTAATCGTTCTTTTAATGCCGAAATAATGTCGATATAAACCTGATCGCCATAGTACCCGTCTTCTACGCCAAAATCGATGTTCGGATTATCATTTATTTCAATCACAAGCGGCTTTCCTCCTACTTCTTTGATATCTATCCCGTATAGTCCTTTTCCCATTAATTTAGCCGATTTTAATGCGGCTTCCAATATTTTCTTCGGAACCTTTTCTATAGGTAAACAATCGGCATTTCCGTCCTGGTCGTCTTTCACTTTTGCGTCCCAGTTGTAGATCTGCCAGTGGCCTTTGGCCATATAATATCGGCAGGCATAAAAAGGTTTATTGTCTAAAATTCCTATTCTCCAGTCATATTCAGAAGGAGAAAATTCCTGGGCAATAACAAGTTCAGATTTTTTAAGCATCGTGGTAACCAACTCCTGATATTCAGCAGGTGTTGTAGCCTTCTTTACTCCGAAAGAAAAAGTAGAATCCGGAGATTTTAAAACCACCGGCAGTCCTGTAATTTCCAAAACCTTATCTATATTTTCTTTATGAACTATCAATGTTTTTGGTGTAGGAATATTGGCATTCTCCAATGCTTCGGCCATAAAAACCTTGTTGCAACATTTAAGAATGGCATCGGGATAATCTACAATGGCGATGCCTTCCTGCTGGGCTTTCCTGGCAAACGCATAGGCTTCATTATTCACTTCGGTACTTTGACGAATAAACAATGCATCAAAAGCCGATAAACGTGAGAGATCTTTTGGAGAAATTATTTCTACATAGAAGTTCATCTTTTCAGCGATCTCCACAAATTTCTTTAATGCTTTAGCATTACTTGGTGGAGCAGGATCTTCGGGTTGTACTAAAATTGCCAGATCAAATTCAGCAGTATTGGCTCGCGGAGTATCGTAGCGCTTTTTAGCAAAATATTGGGCTGCAAACACATACATGCTTTCCAAATGTTCTTGCGGAATTTCAGCTTCAGAAATCGCTTTAATACTTTTAATATTCCATTTCGTGGTGAAATTGAATTTTACACGTAAGAACGGGATCTGAAAATGTCGATGAAACATCGCACTCAGCTCCTTATATTTTTGCGCCACATTTTGACCAAAATAAATACTTAGGGTAAATTCCTGAGATTTAATTCCCTTTAAGCTGGTTTGCATTAGATCGTCAAACTCCTCAGAAACTATTTTCACCAACTTTGGTTCTCTAAGATCCACAATATTTTTTACCGTTGGAATCGCCAAATGACCTCGAGCTTCGGCTAAAAGTGATACGTAATATCCTTTAGACTGGTAAGAATAATCTTTACATAAATTAAAGATCCTCGCGTTTTTAATCCTGGCAAATTCGGGGTTGGTGAGATAGGACTGCGCTGAAATAATCTCTATGTTATCCAGTGATAACTTCCACTTTTCAGGCTTATTAACTATAATATATTTGTTCATGGAATAATTGAAAATTCTATCAAATGTAGTCGAAAATCAAATACCTGTAAATAAATTTTGACTTGATTTTTGGATCAATATTCACCAAAACTGTGTATTCAATTTAATTCTTTAATTTTTATTAGTAATTTCAGGGCTTCACTAAAATTGAAATACACTATATATGAAATTAAAACTTTTTAGCCTTATCCTATTATTTACGGGAACACTGGCATTTGCTCAACAAAATAGCGATGAAGCTCTGTTGAAAAAAGCCAAAGAAATTCACGAGAATATCATTACCATAGATACGCACGCCGATATTAATATCAATAATTTCACAGAAGACAGGAATTACACCATGGACCTGGGAAACCAGGTTACCCTTCCTAAAATGGAAGCCGGCGGACTTGATGTTGCCTGGTTTATTGTGTATACCGGACAGGATGAACTTACCGACGAAGCCTTCACAGATGCCTACGAAAATGCGATGAGTAAGTTTGATGCAATCCATAAACTGGTAGAAGACTTTGCCCCGGAACAAATAGGATTAGCCACCAACTCTCAGGAAGTACGCAAATTAGTTTCTGAAGGTAAAAAAGTTGCGATGATTGGGGTTGAAAATGGCTATTCTATAGGACTTGATGTCGAAAATGTAGAGAAATTCTATAATCTTGGCGCCAGGTATATGTCCCTTTCTCACCAGGGTCACAGCCAATTAAGTGATTCTAACACCGGTGAAGAAAATGACGAATGGTTACATAACGGACTTAGCAATTTAGGAAAAGAAGTAATTGCAGAAATGAATCGCCTGGGAATGATGATAGATGTTTCGCATCCTTCTAAAAAAGCTATCAAACAGATGTTCGAACTTTCAAAAGCACCGCTAATTGCTTCCCACTCTTCTGCACGCGAGCTTTGTAATCACAGTCGTAATTTAGATGATGAGCTTTTAATGTTATTTAAAGAACATGGTGGGGTTGTACAAACGGTTGCCTTTAGCGCATATGTAAATACTGAAAAGGATAAAGCATTCTCCGAAGCAAGTGAAAAAGTTTATGAAGAAAAAGCTGCCGAAATGAATTTTGAAATTCTTCCACGAGATACTGTTAGAGCTATGAGTAATACTGAAAGAAATACTTATTATGCAGATTATCAAAAAGTGAGAAATGCAGCGTCTCCAGACATTGAGTTACTAAAAGAAGAAATCGAACCTGTAGGAGTTTCAGACTTTGTAGACCATATAGATTATATGGTAGATTTAATAGGGATTGAGCACGTGGGTATAAGCTCAGATTTTGATGGCGGTGGCGGCATAGATGGCTGGGAAGATGCCTCAGAAACTTTAAATATTACCAAAGAATTAGTAAAAAGAGGTTATACCGAAGAGGAAATAGCCAAACTTTGGGGTGAGAATTTACTTAGAGTGATGGATGAAGTTGATACAGTAGCTGCCGAACTTCAGAAAGCATAAATTCTAAAGTTTAAAAATTAAAAAGCCTGTCCGGTAAATTTACCAGACAGGCTTTTTAATTCTAATATCTCAATTTAAGATTATGCGTGTTGCAGATCGTGTTTTCCTTCTTTAATCTCTTCGATCATTTTAGCATTAAATGCCGGAAGATCGTCAGGATTTCTTGAAGTCACAAAGGCTTCATCTACAACTACTTCTTTATCTACCCAAAGGGCTCCTGCGTTTTCCAGGTCTTTTTTGATAGAGTTAAAAGAAGTCATTGTTCTGCCTTCTACAACTTCTGCATTAATTAACGTCCAGGCTGCGTGGCATATAGCGCCTACAGGCTTACTTTGCTTAAAGAAGTCGCGTACAAATACAAGTACATCTTCGTTTCTTCTTAATTGATCTGGGTTAATCACTCCACCGGGAAGTACCAAAGCATTATATTCTTTAGCGCTTACCTCATTTATGGTGCGATCTACATCTATTTCTCCAGACCAGTTAGTACCTTCCCAGCCTTTGATTTTTCCTTTTTCCAGGCTTATAACATCTACTTTAAAGCCTTCATTTTCTAAAGCCTCTTTCGGAGAAAATAATTCACTTTTTTCAAATCCGTTAGTGGCTAATATTGCGATTCTCTTTTCCATAATTCTATCTTCTTTTTTGGTTTATACAAAGATAAAATGCGTGTAGAGGACAGTGTGCTAAGAACATTATAAAAGAAAAGTAGGTTAAAGTTAAACTTTATTAATTCTCTTAAAAGTTTATAAAATCAAGCTATTTCTTCTTCCTGGATTTCTGATTCTTACCCCTATTTTTCTCCCAGTCCATATTATTTTTAAGCGTATCTATTATTTCTTTTTCTTCTTCCAGTTGTGTACGCTTTTCCTGCAGTTTTTCCAGTTCCTGGTAAATTGCAGGTTCACCATATTTATTGGGCACTACCCTTTCATTTTTCAGCAGGGCATATTGCACAGTAAACTCGGCTCCAAAAAATAAAATCAAGCAGGTGTAATAAACCCAAAGTAAAATAAGCACTACCGAAGAAGCACCACCATAAACCGAAGCCGGTTCACTTTGTCCAAAATAAAAACTTATAAGGGCTTCTCCCAGCAAAAATAAGATGGTGGTAACTGCAGCTCCCAAATAAGTGATTTTCCAACGTAATTTAATATCGGGCAGTAATTTAAAAATAGCTGCAAATAAAGTTGTGATCACCAGAAAGGAAATACTAAAATTGGCAACCTCTACCATAAATTCGGTAATGTTTGGAGCATATTGTTCTATCTCATCTTTTAAAACCCGAATTAGAGCAGAAATAACCAGGGATAGCAAAAGCAAAAGCCCTATAACCATTACCATTCCAAAAGAGATCAACCTATCTAGCAGCATTCTTAGGAAATCGGTTCGCTTTGCGGCAACATTCCAAATATTATTCATCGCCATTTTAAGCTGAAAAAACACTCCGGTAGCACCAAAAAGCAACATTCCTATACCAAATATAATGGCCCAGGTAGACTCTGTGGCCAGGGCGGCGCTGGCAATCATATTTTCTATAGCATTTGCAGGTTCCTCCCCTACAAAACCGCTAATTTCTGAAGTTAATCTTCCCTGCACCGCTTCCTGCTCAAAGAAATATCCTGCCAGGGTTACTACTATTATCAGCAAAGATGGTAAAGAGAACAACGCGTAATAAGCAATAGTAGCGCTTCGTGCGTATGGTTCATTCTTGATCCAGCTTAAGTAGGCCTGTTTAAAAAGCGACCATGCAGTTTTAAAAAACTTCATATAATATTATAATTCTCTTTAAAGAGTTCAATATGATGTTTGGTATGCCCTGCGGAAATAAAACCTAAGGCACGGCAACTTGTAGAGCTGCCACTTACAAATCCTTTGCGTACCAACATTTCTTCTGAAAAACTCTGATAAAGAGATATTCCCGAATCTCTAACTGCTCCAAATTCCTTTTTAAGAGATTTTAAAGTTCTATTTTTGGATGAACTCATAGGAACATAGGCATCGTGATCAAAACCGGGTAATTTAATTCCGGGCTCTCTTGCCAGGGTAAGTGATCTATATTGAAAAATTCTTTCCACATCTATAAGATGCTGAATTACTTCGGCTACGGTCCATTTACCTTCTGCATAGCTATAAGTTAGGTCTTCAGGCTTTATCTTATCCAGTAAACGAAGAAATTCTTCCTTATTTTCCAGAAGTAAAATCCCCAGCTCTAAATTGCCGGGGATTTTTTGTAAATACCTGTCGTAGTACGCATTGTACTCATCAGAATTTAAACTGTTTGCTATCATATTAAGCTGAATTTCTACTTGCGTTTATATTTCCGTAAAGGGAACGCGTTACCATCTTCTCGTAAACCTCCAGCATTTTCTCTGCACTTTTACCTTGCTCCTGCAATTCCTGCACTTTTCTAAGTGCATGCTGCTGTATGGTTAACAAAGGTAAGACAATGCGCTCGCGTGCCTGAATGGAAGCTTTTCCGGCAGGCTGGTTTTCCATAAGCTCAGCATAACCGGTTACTTTAAGTAACATGGCATGGGTACGCTTATATTCAGCATAAATGATCTTCCAAAATTCACCAAATTCTTTATCCTTCTCCATATAATTGGTAAGGGCAAAGAAAGATTTTGTAAGGCTCATCATAGAATTCTCCAGTAAAGTTTTAAAGAAAACCGAATTGTTATAAAGATGTTTTACCTTTTCAAATTCGCCTGCTTCTTCGTACTTCTCCAAAGCTGTTCCTACTCCAAAAAATCCTGGAACATTTTGTTTTAACTGGCTCCAGCTTCCAACAAATGGAATTGCCCTAAGATCGTCTAAATTAAGTTTAGCCGATTTATTTCTTTTAGAAGGGCGACTACCAATATTGGTTTTAGAGTAGTATTTAAGCGTACTCATTTTCTCCAAATATGGAATAAACTTTTCGTGCTGCTTAAAGTCTGTATATGTTTTATAACTTATTTCAGCCAGGTTCGTCATTGTCTCCCGGTCTTCATTGGTTAACTGGTTTTTATCCTGACTAAAAATTTCATTAGAAACCCCTGAACTTAACAATTGCTCCAGGTTATATCTACAAGAATCCCGGGTTCCAAAATTAGAACTAATGGTTTGTCCCTGTACGGTTAATTGAATTTCTTCATTTTCAATACCGGATCCTAAAGATGCGTAGAACTGGTGAGTTTTACCTCCACCACGTGCCGGTGGTCCTCCTCTACCATCAAAAAATACGACTTTAATTCCGTGTCTTCTGGAAACCTCTGTAAGCATTTCTTTGGCTTTATAGATACTCCAGTTGGCCATTAAATATCCACCATCTTTAGTACCATCACTAAAACCGAGCATAATTGTTTGCTTATCTCCTCTTCTTTTTAAATGTTCACGGTAAACAGGATTGTTATATAAAGTCTCCATGACATTTGGAGAAGCTTTTAAATCGGGAACGGTTTCAAAGAGCGGGATAATATCTACTGTTGGTTTCTTCCATCCACATAGTTTTAAGAAGGCAAAAGGCTCTAAAATACTTTGTGGCACTTCACTATGGCTAATTATATATCTATTGGCTCCATTCTCCCCATTTTTCTTCTGAATTTCCTGCATCGCATAAATAGAAGAAAGCGTAGATTTTGTTATTCCATCTTCATACTTATCAGGATCTATCTTCCCTTCAGCTTTTGTTAGGATTTCAATTTGTTCTTCATTAGAAAGTGAAGCATAGTCTTTTGGAAATATTTCTGGGTGACTACTAATTACTTCCTCTAAAACTTCAGCGTGTTTTCCGGAATCCTGACGAATGTCTAGCGTGGCAAAATGATAGCCGAAAATATTTACCTTATTGATCAAATCGTTAATCTCTTCAACAAATAAACCCTGGTGTTTCTTTTCAACTATATCTTTGATCTGGTAGAGTTTAGATTTAAAGTCTTCAAGTGACATTTTAATCTTTCCAGTCTTGGAAATTGCACTTTGATACAGCGGAGTTTCCATTTCAGAAATAATCACATCTACTTCATTAAAGGTCACTCTTCTTTTAAGTGCTCGAAGGTCCCGGTAATAATTCAGTAAAATTGTACTTCTTAATCTTTGGGCTACTTTCAAGGTAATTTCTGTAGTCACAAACGGGTTTCCATCACGGTCTCCCCCTGGCCAGAATCCTAAATTAATAACCTGGTTGCCTATGTCTTCACCATCAAAAATATTCTGCTGAATATAATTATAAATCTTACTTACACTTTGATAAAATACATTTTCAAAATACCAGATAAGGCTTACGGCCTCATCATAAGGAGTAGGTTTTTCTTTTTTGAAAAATGGTGTTTTTCCAAGTTGCGCTAAAAGCTTTTTGATAAGGGTGATATCATTTTTCTGAACAGCCTTATCTAAATCGGTTATAATTCCCAAAACTGCACCCGGGTAGAATTGTGTAGGGTGGGCAGTTAAAGTTGGTCTTACATTAAAACGTTTAAGATATTCACGAAGTTGTGGTACTTTATCTTTAGCTTCGGCTTCTTCCTTAACGTTTCTAAGTGTACCACGACCATCCATATTATTCACTGTAGTAAAAGACGCATCTTCAATAGCATCAAAAAGCACTACCTGTCTTTCAATATACTGAATGAATCTGAAAAGTAAACTGATCTGGTCTTCTTCTGAAGGATCATCCTGATATTTACTGAAGAAATTTTCAATAATTTCTGAAGGGTTTTTGTTATCCTTAAAGCCCGCTTCGCAAATTTCCTGAAAAAGAGGCAGCAGCGATCCTGTTTTACTAATATCGTCAAAAGGCAGCGTTAAAAATATACTGTTATAAACCTGATATTTTGAAAGTACGCTCTCATTAAAACGTTCTAGTTTTGGTTCTCTGTGCATAATAAATTTTAGTTGATTAAGATTAAATTTAAAGTTATAAAAAAACCCTTTAAACACGTAAGCCTAAAGGGTTTTTATAATAAGTTTAGGATTGCTTACATGTCCTGAAAGATAGAGTGCATTAAGCGTTTTTTATCGTTTAAGCTCTCTTCTAAAGAAATCATGGTTTCTGTTCTGTAAACTCCTTCAATATCGTCTAACTGAAAGATTACTTCTTTAGCGTGTTGTGTATTGCGCGCTCTAATCTTACAGAATACATTAAATTTACCTGTAGTAACGTGGGCTACAGTTACAAACGGAATTTCGTTAATACGCTCTAATACAAATTTTGTTTGCGAGGTATTCTTTAGGAATACGCCTACGTAGGCGATAAACGCATAACCTAATTTTTTATAATCAAGGGTTAGTGAAGAACCTTTAATGATTCCTGCTTCCTCCATTTTCTTTACACGCACATGCACGGTTCCAGCTGATATTAATAGCTTTTTCGCGATATCGGTAAATGGAGTCCTTGTATTCTCAATTAACATATCGAGAATCTGGTGATCTGTTTCGTCTAATTTAAACTTGGCCATTTTTTAAACTTCTTTATTTATATGAAATTCAAAATTAATACAAAATCCTTGAATTATTACTAAGGTTTTTGAGAATTATTCACATTTAAGAGGTAATTCCACACCATTTAAGACTATTTTATTAACTATAACGTTTTCGGTGAGCATATTTTCATCGTTAATTTCAATTTTTTTATTCTCACAAAATATTTCTTTATGTGCGAACTTCTTAATTTTAGGTGCTATTTTTTCAATTTCCGGGAAAAAGGCCAATTTTCCATCTTTTATCATTTCTTTATATTGAATAGCAATATCCACTACTCCATTTTCAGAATTAGCGTCCCTCAAAATAATATCGTTAAACAATTTTTCATTTTCAGGAATTTCCTGGTATTTCTGATAATCTATTTGCTCAAAATTCTTTTCGCTAATCGATTTTAAAACAGAAATAAGGGCTAAAAACACATATTTCCTGGTTTCTTCCCGCTCATAATCACCCGGAAAATGACCTGCCTCAAAAAGAATGGTAGGTGTTTGTGTACTTTGAAAGGTATCTCCGGTACAATTTATATTAAATCCATCATCATATCTTCCTATTCTTCCCGGTAACAAATCAGCAAGATCCTGGGCTATTTTAGCGATAAGCTGCATGCTTTGAATACGGGAAGGGAAGATTTGCCGGTCTTTATCCATGGAAGGCGTTAAAAACGACAGTACCGCCGGTTCAGGATTATTGCCAGCACTAAATATAGTGCGTTGATCATGCAGATTAAGACAGAAATCTGGATTGAAATTCTTGAAAACCTGGCTAAGAATTCTGCTTTCCGGCTGACTTAAATCCTGTGCATCCCGGTTTAAATCTATTTTATTAGCGTTTACGCGAGTGTAAGCCTCGGCTCCGTCGGGATTCAACATCGGGATAACACAAAGACTGCAGTTACTTAAAATAGATTCTAATAAAGGTTCTTCATTATGTAGACTTATATAATTAAAGAGATCAAAAATGGCCTTTGTGGTGGTAGATTCATTTCCGTGCATTTGTGACCAGGCAAGAATTTTAAGTGAGCCATTCCCAAATTGAATACTATGAATAGGTTTTCCTAAAACCGATGCTCCAATTTCTTTTAGCGAAAATTCCTCTCCTAATTTATCCAGTAAAACTTGAATGTCTTTTTGCTGGATATACCGCCCTGAAATTTTTTGGTTTTTGAATGAATTATAATCTTCAAAAAGCGATTTAATAAATCCTGTTTTTTCCATGTTTACAAAAGTAAACAATACAAATTTCACAATTGTAAACAGCAGAATTTACTTTTGTTAGTTACAAGTGTAAACACCGCTGAGTTACTATTAACTTCCAAATTGGAATAAATCCTAGACTCTTATTTTAAATATTTAAGTTATTTATTTTTAGTTATTTAAAACTAAACAACTAAAGTTTAACTTTATGTATATTTAATTAATTACAATTGTAATTTGGTGGCTACTCAGGGTTTGATTACATTTGTAAATAGCAATTTGGCTTTATATAATTTACAATGGTAAACACGGAAGATTTTTCTAAAAGGTTGCATAGAATACTGGAATTCTATGAATTATCGGCCGCTGGTTTTGCCGATAAAATTGAGGTAGGCCGCTCTTCTATTTCGCATATTTTATCTGGCAGAAATAAGCCAAGTTTAGACTTTGTAATGAAGATCGTAAAGTCTTTTCCGGAAGTAGAATTATACTGGCTGTTAAACGGAAAAGGAAGTTTTCCTCCTTCAGAAAAACCTACACCTCCACCTTTAACCAAACAGAAAATTAGCACAACTCAACCACCAAGCGAACAAAATATCCAGGAGAAAAGTGAAATGCCTTTTTCTTTTCCGCCGCAAGGAAAAAGCAAACCCATTAGAAAAATTGTTATTTTTTATGAAGATGGCACTTTTGAAGCCTTTGAAAATTGACAGTCCGAGGAAAATAGGTTTATTTTGCAGTTCAAAAGGAATTGCAATAATGAAGAAGCTTTTACTAATTTTAAGCCTGGTTTTTATTTTTACAGGCTGCTTTGAACCGGAAAGAAACTGTGCAGATTTTAAAACAGGCACATTTGAGTATAAAACCTATTTAAACGGCGAATTAGCCACTTCTACCTTTATAAGGAACGATTCTATAGAAATTGATAAATTCCAGGGGAAATCAGACACCTCATCGGTTAGATGGATAAATGACTGCGAGTATATCCTTAAAAATCTAAACCCAAAGAGTATGGCTGAAGAAAAACCCATTCATATGAAGATCTTAACCACCAATAAAGATGGTTATACCTTTGAATATGGGATTGTAGGCCAGGATAAAAAACAACGCGGCCAGGTAGACCGCGTGAAATAGATTAATCTTTATTCGAAAAATTCTTTTTAAGCAACCGGTTTTGCTCTTCCATAAGATGGTTCATTTTCGACAGAAGCTCAATATCTTTTGGGGTCACTTCCCGCTTGTCATCAGGGTTTTCGGCTTTAGTTCTAAATCGGTTCATAACTTTTATCACCAGAAAAATAGTAAAACCAATAATAATAAAATCCAGGAAAGCTTCTATTAAAGCACCGTAGCCAATGGCTACTTTCTCAATAGCAATAACACCTTCTGCTTCCGCAACCCCATCGCGTAACACCCATTTTTTATCGGCAAATTCAATACCGTTGGTCATAAGGCTTAAAGGTGGCATCACCACTTCTTTAACCAGGGTATTGACAACAGAGTTAAAAGCGGTACCTATTATAATACCTACCGCCATATCTACCATATTTCCCTTTATGGCAAACTCTTTAAATTCTTTTATAATCCCCATTTACTCATCAAATAATGTTCCCTGGCTTTCAGAAGAGTCCCCTTTATCTTCTTTTTTACCCACGATATTTAACTTGTTCTTTTCTTCTGAAACCGCTTCATCGTCTATCACTTCAATATCTTCTGCTGGTGTTTCTTCTTCCTCTTCGTATGGTAAAGGTTCTAACGGATTTATCTGTTTCACCTTATCTGTAGTTAATTGGTTTCCAAGAGCCTTAATGCCCTTTACCGAAATAAATTCTTCAATATTCACTTCTTCGTTAGGACGCTGTTCTTTGCCACGTTGTTTTGAGAATACGATTTCTGCTTGCGGGTAATAATCGGTAGAAACCAGTTCTAAATAGGAGTTTTCATGTTCGCTGATAAACTTTTCTTCTTTATCTGGATTTTCAATTAAAAAACGTTTTACATAAAAACGCTCTTTTTCCGGTTCCCAGTAAATTGCTGAAATTGGCTTTTTCGGCACCCATTTTTCCAGTACTACCATTTCTTCATCAAAACGGGTAGTAAGTTCAGGAATTATGGTTTTTGCAGTTCCGTCCTGAGTAACGATCAAAATTCGATCTTCTCCCCTAAATTCTCCAAGGAGTTCTCCACGTTCATCAACATTCAATCTTTTTACCGTTTCATCAAACCAGATTCTTCTTGGCTTTAAAGTAGAAACGCCTTCTTCTTTAAGTTCAACGCGTTTTACAGCATATTTGGTAACAATATTTCCTTTTACGTTTCTGCCCTTAATAAGCATATCGGCAAAGTCTACATCAAATTTTAATTTTTTAATGCTACCAACTTGTCTTAAAAATATAGTCACTACTTCAGCTTCACCATTCGGGTTTGCTGTAAAGTAATGCACTTTTGAATCTTTTTTCCCCTGGGATAAATCGTATTCCCTATCCCGAGTAACCGAAGTTACCGAGAAACGTTTTATATATGAGGCACCAGCTTTACCGTCTCGGTAGATCATATTATAAATGGTACGCTTATCCTTTTTCTTAAAGATGGCAACGTGAATAATATCTTTCCCAATAAAGGTTTTAGTATCTACCTTGGTGACCATCATTTTACCATCTGCAGTAAAACAAATAATATCGTCTATATCACTACAATCGGTTACATATTCGTCTTTCTTAAGCGCGGTACCAATAAAACCTTCTTTACGGTTTACATAAAGTTTTGAGTTTCTAATCACCACCTTGGTTGCTTCTATATCATCAAAAATACGAAGCTCGGTTTTTCGATCCTTTTCTTTTCCGTAATCTTTCTTAAGTTTAGTGAAATAGGCAACGGCGTAATCTACCAAATGATCTAAATGATGTTTCACATTGGCGATCTCATCTTCTAAAGACTCAATTTTTTGTTGTGCTTTATCTAAATCGAATTTCGAAATTCTCTTGATCCTAATTTCGGTAAGCCTGGAAATATCTTCGCGGGTTACTGCGCGCTTTAGGTGTTTTATATGTGGTTTTAAACCTTCATCTATGGCATTGATCACGCCATCCCAGGTTTCCTCCTCTTCTATCTCACGATAGATTCGTTTTTCAATAAAAATTCGCTCTAAAGATGAAAAATGCCATTGCTCTTCCAATTCGTCAAGCGTGATCTCTAATTCCCTTTTCAGCAAATGAAGCGTATGATCTGTAGAGCTTCTCAATATTTCTGAAACTCCAAGGAAAATAGGTTTATTATCTATAATTACACAGCCAAGCGGTGCGATAGAATTTTCGCAATAAGTGAATGCATAAAGTGCATCTATAGTCCTATCTGGCGAGATATTATTTGGTAGATGAATAAGTATCTCAACTTCAGCAGCTGTATTATCCTCAATCTTCTTGATCTTAATCTTACCCTTATCGTTTGCTTTTAAAATGGAATCTATAAGGCTTGTGGTAGTGGTTCCATAGGGAATTTCGGTAATTGCCAGGGTATTTTTATCATACTGGCTAATTTTAGCCCGAACTCTAACACGGCCTCCACGCTTACCATCGTTGTAATTTGAAATATCAGCAATTCCACCGGTTGGAAAATCGGGGAATAAGGTGAATTTTTTTCCTTTTAAATGTTTTATAGAAGCATCTATAAGTTCATTAAAATTATGCGGAAGCACGCGAGTACTCAAACCTACAGCAATACCCTCAGCTCCCTGAGCAAGCAACATTGGGAATTTTACCGGCAGGTTTACGGGCTCCTTCTTTCTACCATCGTAAGAAAGTTGCCATTCAGTTAATTTCGGATTAAATAAAACTTCCAGTGCAAATTTAGATAAACGGGCTTCAATATATCTTGGTGCGGCAGAACGGTCTCCGGTTAAAATATTTCCCCAGTTTCCCTGGGTATCTATAAGAATATCCTTTTGGCCAATTTGCACCATGGCATCGCCAATACTGGCATCACCGTGCGGGTGATACTGCATGGTATGCCCAACGATATTCGCTACTTTATTATAACGACCATCGTCCAGATCTTTCATAGAATGCATGATACGGCGCTGCACCGGTTTAAAACCATCTTCCATGGCAGGTACCGCACGTTCCAGAATCACATAAGATGCATAATCAAGAAACCAGTCTTTGTACATCCCGGTTACTTTTATAAGCTCTTCTTTTGGTTGTTCTAAATGTTCATCTTTAGCTTCTTCCTGGTTTTCTTCCATTAAGCTGTAGTTTTTTGATTTTCCACTATTTTCTGCATAGAAGCTATCATGCCACGCTTCTTTTTACGGCTGAGAAAAGTAGTATTAAAAGTATATTTTTTGTACCCGCGTCTTCTGCGAGAACTTATGTAAATTGTTACTGCGGAATAAAAAAAGTAATCGCTGAATCTAAATTTCCCAAGTTTTCTTTTTGGGAATTCGGCTTTCTTTACCCGGTATTCCATAAATTTTGAAAAGAAAACCCCGTTATTCTTTAGATTCAGGGTTTCACCATCACTATCAAAGTCAAAACTCTGACCTATTTTGTGTACATAAAAACCAAGTATAAGCACCACAATATTTGGCACATAATGGCTAAACCTTACCGGTTCTTCGCTGCTCATGAGCTCAATATTCACAAAAATGTTGGTAACAAATATCGCCACCAAAACGATGTACATTGAAGGAACTATTTTTACTTCATTTCTATTGGTGAATCTCATAAGCCTAACTCTTCAATAAGGTCAAGTTCAACTTTAAGATTGTCAATAATAAATTCCTGCCTGTCTGGCGTATTTTTACCCATATAGAAATTAAGCATTTCGTCTATAGACTTTTCTTTGTCCAGCATCACGGGATCTAATCGAATATCTTCTCCAATAAAATGCTGAAATTCATCTGGAGAGATTTCACCTAAACCTTTAAATCGAGTGATTTCAGCTTTTCCGGTTAATTTTTCTACCGCATTTCTTCTTTCGGTTTCGCTGTAGCAATAAATGGTTTCTTTTTTATTACGAACCCTGAATAAAGGCGTTTGCAGAATATATAAATGATTTTCCTTGATCAGTTCAGGAAAAAACTGAAGGAAAAATGTAATAAGCAACAACCTAATATGCATTCCATCTACATCGGCATCAGTTGCAATTACTATATTGTTGTACCTAAGATCTTCTAAAGATTCTTCAATATTTAATGCGGCCTGTAATAAATTGAATTCTTCATTTTCGTAAACTATCTTTTTACTTAAGCCATAACTGTTTAAAGGTTTTCCCTTTAAGCTGAAAACCGCTTGCGTATTTACATCGCGAGATTTAGTAATAGAACCACTCGCCGAATCTCCCTCGGTAATAAACAAAGTAGTTTCTAAATAGCGTTCTTTTTTACTGTCACCGAGATGAATACGGCAATCACGTAATTTTTTATTGTGAAGACTGGCTTTTTTAGCCCGATCTTTTGCAAGTTTTCTAATTCCCGAAAGATCTTTACGTTCTCTTTCTGCTTGCAGTATTTTACGCTGAAGCCTATCGGCAGTTTCCTGATTTTTATGCAGGTAATTATCCAGCTGTGTTTTTAGAAAATCGTTAATGTATGTCCGTACGGTAGGCATTTTCCCACCCATATCTGTAGAACCTAATTTTGTTTTGGTCTGGCTTTCAAAAACAGGTTCCATCACTTTAATACTAATTGCCGATACTATAGATTTTCTAATATCGCTGGCATCGTAATTTTTTCCGTAGAACTCGCGTACCGTTTTAACTATTGCCTCTCTAAAAGCCGCCAGGTGTGTTCCTCCCTGGGAAGTATTTTGCCCATTCACAAAAGAATGATATTCTTCACTATATTGGGCTTTACTATGTGTTAATGCAACTTCAATATCCTCACCGCGCATATGAATAATTTCATACAAACGCTCATCTTCGTGAATACTATCTTTTAAAAGATCTTTAAGTCCGTTTTCTGAATAGAATTTTTCGCCGTTAAAAATTATGGTTAACCCGGGATTCAGGTACACATAATTTTTCAGCATTTTTTCTATGTATTCATTTCGGAACTTAAAATTCTTAAAAATAACCTCATCGGGAACAAAGGTTACTTTGGTTCCGCGACGGCGGGAAGTTTCATCAAGATGTTCTTCATCTTTTAATTCTCCCTGCTCAAATTCGGCAGCGTGAGATTTCCCATCCCTGGAAGATTCTACTCTAAAATATGAGGAAAGTGCATTTACTGCTTTAGTACCAACTCCATTAAGTCCTACCGACTTCTTAAAGGCGCGGGTATCGTATTTCCCGCCCGTATTCATTTTTGAAACTACATCAACTACTTTCCCTAAAGGAATTCCACGACCATAGTCACGAACAATAACACGCTGATTTTGCACCGAGATCTCAATGGTTTTTCCAGATCCCATTACAAATTCGTCAACACTGTTATCCAGCACTTCTTTTAAGAGAATATAAATCCCATCATCTGCACTGGAGCCGTCTCCCAGCTTACCAATGTACATTCCGGGACGCATCCTAATATGTTCTTTCCAGTCTAAAGACCGTATATTATCTTCAGTATACTTCGTTTCCTGGCTCATAAGTAGTTCATGGAGTTGTGGCGCTAATATAAGGCATAGCCCAAAAAGTTAAAACAAAGCTGGACTATTTTAATTAACAAAGATTTAAAATTTAATGTTAACTATAATTTTAAGGAAAAATAACTATTTAGAAGGAAGTTTCACCAAATTCACCCAAAACTCTTCAATTTGATTAACGGCTTTCATAAAATCGCCAACTTCTATAGGTTTTGTAATATAACAGTTAGCATAATTCTGGTAAGAATTATCAATGTCTTCCTGGGATGATGAAGTGGTAAGCATTATTACCGGTATCTTTTTTAAAGTCTCGTGTTGCTTTATAAATCTTAGCACTTCGTGGCCATTCATTTTTGGAAGGTTCACGTCTAATAGAATTAGATCTGGAGTAAGTGCTTTTACAAAAGCTCCATCTTTATTCAAGAAATCTACGGCTTCCCTGCCATCTCTAACCACACTTAACTTGTTGAGAATTCTACCTTCTTCAAGAGCTTCGGTTGTTAATATAACATCTCCTTCATTATCTTCAACTAAAAGTATGTGCACAGATTCCATAGTCATAAAAAATATTTAGTATAATATAAGCATATTAATACAGATTATTTAAAATTACTTTAACTAAAAATACAAGTTAAAATGTAAGAATTATATTACAATTTAGCAATATTTTTAGAAATCGTAAAATGAAATGTAGTCCCTTCGCCTTCCCGGGATTCCAGCCATATTTTACCGCCAAGATTTTCTATGATCTTTTTCGTCACTGCAAGCCCCATACCGGTACCAGAATATTCTTCACGGCGATGCAAACGCTGAAATATTACAAAAATACGATCAAAATATTCCTGCTCTATTCCAATCCCATTGTCTTGAATAGTAAACTCCCAGAAATCTTCAGTTTCGTTGTGTTTTATGTTTATTTCCGGATTTACCCCTTCTTTACTATATTTTATCGCATTACTAATTAAATTCTGAAAAACCTGTCTTATCGGGCTTTTAGGTGCTTCTATTACCGGTAGGGTTTCGGTTATAATTCTTACTTTTTTATCTGAAATCTTTTTTCGATAAAGGTGTTTTACATCATCCAGGACATCATTTATATCAACTGTCTCCAGTTTATCTTCGGTTCTCCCTACCCTCGAAAACTCTAAAAGATCCAGGATAATTTGCCGCATTCTTTTTGCTCCATCTACCGCAAAATCTATATATAGCAAAGCTTTTTCATCTAATACATCAGCATATTTTTTCTCTAATTGGGTTAAAAAACTGGTTACCATACGAAGCGGTTCCTGGAGATCGTGAGAAGCCACGTAGGCAAATTGCTCTAATTCAGCATTAGAAATTGCAAGTTCCTTGGCCCTTTCCTTTAAATCAGCATTCAGTTTTGTTAGAGAGATCTCGTATTGCTTTTTACGGGTAATATCTTGCATTGCACCTACTATCCTTAGGGCTTTTCCCTTTTTATCCCGCACCACAAAACCTCTGTCAAAAACATCTAAATATTCTCCATGGGCATTTCTATATCTATATTCTTCTTCCCAAATAGTCTCTTCTCCTTGAATGAACTTTTGGAAACCATCCAAAACCCTTTCCAGGTCTTCGGGATGAATTTTATTATACCAAGTAGATAGCTGTGGCTTAAACTCATTTAATCTATATCCAAACAAAGTCTCAAAACCGGCGCCCCAAAATAAGTTACCGTCAACCATATTATAATCCCAAATAGCATCTGAAGTGGCTTTGGTTACATACCGGTATCTTTCATTCGCGCTTTCAAGTTCTTTTTCGTAGGCTTTTATATTGGTAATATCCCGCAAAACTCCTATCATCCTTACCGCTTCGCCCTCTTCATTCCTAATAATATATCCGTTTTCAATAATGTCAAGATAACTACCGTCAGCTTTTCTAAAACAATATTCAGAATTCCATCTATTTATATTAGTATTTTTTAGACTGGCTTCCAGGTCTCGTTCTACTACAGCAACATCATCGGGATGCACACCGGAACTCCATTTATCTAAGTTAGAATGTTTGCCGTCACGCTCATAGCCAAACATTTTATAAAAACCATCTCCCCATTGTAATTCATCGTTTATAACATCCCAATCATAAATAGCATCTTCGGTGGCATTATTTACAAATTCGAAACGCTGGTTACTTCGTTTTAAAGCGATCTCATTCAGATGAAATTCTATTATTAATTGCAACAGTCCAATTGTTCTCCTAATAGTTCTTTTTTCCTGGCTTTTCTCTGGTAAGGGATCATTTTTATAGAAAACAGAAAATATTCCCAGCGTCTCTCCTTTTGAATCTATAATAGGAAAAGACCAACAGCAATCAATTTTATTTTCTAAAGCTATGGTCTTCAACGGGGAATCCATGGCATCTTCAATTTTTAAAATTTTTGATGTTTTTCCTTTAAAATTCAACTCACAAATTCCATTTTCCTCTTTAATTTTTCGCCCTTCCAGAACCTCGACTAAATTTGCAGGAGCACCTCCCGAAGCCCAATTGTGTAGTTTGCCATTTTCCAATTTCCGTATGATGAAAAAGGCATTAGGATTTATAGCCTCTAATTTTTCGAGATAAAAATTTAAAATCTGCTTTAATCTTAAACCTTTTTTAAAGTTCATTTCCAGGATTTTGCGCTCCAGGTATTCCAGTTCCTGAAAACGCAATTTTTCGGTAACATCCCTGGAATTTGCAACAAAACCTTTTACAGCTGGATCGTCCATAAGGTTGGTTACCGTGGTTTCCAACCAACGCCAACCACCATTTTTATGACTAAATCTAAACGGACTTATTTCTAATCTTTTTTTCGATAAAATCTTTTCAAATTTCTCCTGAACTCTTTCCACGTCTTCCGGGTGAATAAACTCAAAAGCATTTCGATTACTGAAATCCTCAGGTGTGTACCCCAATACAGAAATGGAAGTAGGGCTGGCATACTTATAATCCCCATTTTCATCTAATAAAGCGATGAGATCTCCACCCTCCTGCACCAGGCCTTTAAAACGCTGTTCACTAAGCTGAAGCTGTTCTTCTGCGAGTTTCCGCTTAGAAATATCAGTCATTATACCTCTAAGCCACTTTACCTTTCCGTCTTCTTTAACTATTGAAACCACATCGCTCACCCAAACATAACTGCCATCTCCTCTTAGCATCCTATATTCAAAACTGTGGTTTTTTTCTTCCTCCACCTGATTCATACAGAAATTAACTGCGTCTTCCCGGTCTTCAGGATGAATGTGAGATTCCCAGAATTTGGGATCGTGGTACCATTTAGAAGGCTCAATTCCTATAAGGTCTATAGCCTGCCTGCTCACAAAAGTGAATTCAAATGTTCCAATATCTAGTTCCCAAAAAACACCTTCGATACTTTGTATCAATCCTTCGTATTGTTCCTTTGCTTTATTCAAAGCAATTTCGGCCTCTTTTTTCTTTGAAATATCTATTCCTATACATTGAATTTCTGTGGGATTCCCTTCAGCATCAGTAAGAGCAACAAAATCCCAAACTGTAGTGCGTACCTTCCCATCACGCCTTGGCTTTCCTATTTCTATCTGAAAGGTTTCATTAGGGTTTTCCAGGCACTTTAGGGCTGTGGCTTCTACTTTAGGTCTATCTTCCTCAATTACAGCTACCATGCAGCTGTCTCCTATTACTCCAGATTTTTCATGTATCCAACCAAAATCTTCCTTAAATTTATTATTAAAATAAGTATAATTTCCGTGAATATCTGTTCTAATCACATAATTAGTCTGCGAATCCAGCAAACTACTCTGCCTGGATTCATTGATCTCTAATAATTCGTAAGCTACTTTTTCTTCGGTTACATCAAGCACTATAGAATCCCAAACTATGCTACCGTCAGAAAGTTTTTGAGGCGCTCCAATTCCTCTATTCCACCTAATTCCTTTATCTGGGTGGTTTATTCGCCATTCTTTGGACCATACCTGCATATTTTTAGCAGATTCCATTATAGTCTCGTTAACGTATTCGAAATCCTCTTTACTGTATAAATCCCATATTCTTTTATTATCACGAGTAGCCTCATCGGCAGAAATACCCCAAACCTCTTTCGCTCCTTCACTCACATACATTAATTCATCCTCCCCGTTAGGTTTAAGTTTATATCTAAATACAACTCCGGGAACGTTATCGTTTATATGCTTCAGTCTGGTTTCAACAAATTTTCGAGAAGTAATATCCTGGGTAGCACCGTATATACGAAGACATTTTCCGTTCTTAAATTCTGTTTTCCCGGTAGCTCTTATCCACCTATCATTATTTTTAGCGGTAACTATTTCCAGTTCAAGGTCAAATCCTTCTCCGGTTTCAATAGCGTTTGAAACTGCATTACTTATTATAGTTTTATCTCTATCTTTTTTATAAAAATCTATGGCGGTTTCCAGGTTAGGGATATAGTCCTGTGGAACTTCGTGAATTTTTTTTAGCATATTACACCAATGTAGCTTACCTTCTTCCACATCCAATTCCCAGCTTCCTATTTGCGCTACCTCTTGAGTCTCCTTTAATAGGTTTTCATTTTCCCTAAGGGTTTTTAAGGAAGTTTGTTCTTTTTCTTTAGCTATAACTGTATGTGTAATATCACGAAGACGGTGTAATATAAAGTCGGTTTCCCCTTTATCGTTTGTAATAGGAATATTATCTGCCTCCCAGAATTTACGTTGTAAAGTTCCTGTCTCAGAGTCGGTGAGATCGTATCTAAACGATGATATATGATCTGGTTTTCCAGATTCTAATGCATTTTGCAAAGAAGAAGAAAGTATATCTACAAATTCCTGATCCACGCTCTCACCGGTAAAAAATTCTATTAGATCACCCCCTAAAAGTTTTTCCTTTTTGATTCCGGTAATTTCTTCAAAAGAACGATTAACCTCAATTATATTGAATCTTGGTAAATCTGGTTTTAATAACACGCAGTTGTCTGGAAAAGACTGAAATATTTCCTTTAATTGGGCAGGGCTTATCATTGTAGGCTAATTACGGATTTCACTAAGGATACAAAACTCCATTTCAGGCTGAAAATACTTAAAATCTTTTAAATAATTTAACAGCCGGGTACAAAAAAACCGAAGCCTTCAGTTAGCACTTCGGTTTTATAATAAAACATAAAATAATTTTATTTCATTAAAAAATACTTCCAATACCTCATGAACTTGGGCAGCTCCGAAAACATTTAAATTAGCCATAAAAAAAGCAGGAATTTATGGCTTAAACCCCTGCTTTTATTTAATACAATTAGTTTAATTAGATAGCTAGTTTTTCAGTAAAAACCTCGCCAGAAACACTTACTTTAAAAGTATATTCACCTTTTGGCATTTTCGAAAAGTCAAGTGTTTTATTCATAGTGTAAGTTTTCTCTCTCATCTCTCCAACTAACTCACCATTAGCATCGTATACTCTAAGGCTGGCATAGGTTTTTGAAGGATTAGTCAGGAAAAATCTCACTTCTTTAGCGTTAACCCTATAGATGGGCTTAAACACTACGGCTGCTGTTTTAGCTTCAATTTTAATCCCGCTAGAAGATTTTTTAATTACCGTAGTATAAATGCCATTAAGATCTTCAGTATTTAAGAAATAAGTTCCGGCAGGAATTCGACTAAAATCAATTTGTTTACTGTAATTGCCATCTAACGCCGGGCTATCTTTAAATAAGATAAAGCCAGAAATATCTTTTAAACTTATAGTACTTACCTCATCTAACTCTATAATAAGAGTTTGCTCTTCTTTTACACTAACCTCCACACGATTAGCCGCATAAATGTTTATTCCTGTAATTAAAGCTACTAGCAATAACGAATTTTTCAATAGTTTTTCATAATCCTGTTTTTTAACTGTTAATACTCCTTATTTTCATTTACAAAGATAAGCCAGGATTTCCCTTTAGAATAGTAGTGAATAAACAAGAAAATGTTCATTATTAACCTTTGTAATTATTTAATAGTTGTTTATTGTACAAATAGCATATTTTAGGGTTAATTTTGCTTTAAAGCAGAACATTAAGCTCACATTATATAAAAGTTAATTTATTGATGATATGATAAAAACCAGCAAACCTTCTTTTGAAAAAGTTGATCCAAGCTTTGGAAGTTCATTTTCTTTTAAAAGTTTTACTGGAGCGGGCTAAGAAAGGAATCGTCTTCCAGGGAGAAGATAAAATACTAATTGGTGAAAAAATTGAAGCTTTAAGTTCTCTTACTAATTACAAACGCCTTTTAGGCCTACTGGATGTGCTTAATATGCTTGAGAATGCAAAAGATTTCACCCTATTAAATGCTGAAGGATTTGTACTTGATACAGAGTTAGAAGACAACAACAGGATAAATGTGATCTTTAATTTTGTGAAAAACGAGTTTAAAAGAAATATAACATTAGAAGAAATTGCCAACCTGATAAGTTTAACGGTTCCTGCATTTTGCCGGTATTTTAAAAAAACAACAGGAAAAACTTTCGTCCAGTTTGTAAATGAATACCGACTGATTCACGCTGCTAAATTACTTCACCAAAAACAAATAAGCATTACCGATGTGTGTTTTGAGAGTGGCTACAATAATTTTAGCCATTTTAATAAGCAGTTTAAAAAGTTTACGGGAAAATCTCCCTCGGTTTATCGCAATGAGATCAAGTTTGCAGTTTCTTAAAAAAAGAATGAAACTCTATAATTTCATTTAGAGTATAAACTAAAAAAGATCCTGCTTCTATAGAAACAAGATCTTTTACGTATAAATTTTCGGTAGTTAATACTACTCGTCTCCGTGCATAAATTTTTGCTTCCCAAGTAGTTCTTCCTCTGTTTCAACGTGCTCATCATCTGGCACGCAGCAATCTACGGGACAAACCGCCGCACATTGTGGTTCTTCGTGAAATCCTTTACACTCCGTACATTTATCGGGTACAATATAATAGATCTCATCACTAATAGGTTCCTGTGCCTCATTTGCATCAGCTTCTTTTCCATTTGGTAGCACTACATTTCCTTCCAGATCTGTACCATCGGCATAACGCCAATCGTCTGCACCTTCATAAATAGCTGTATTTGGGCACTCGGGCTCGCAGGCTCCGCAGTTTATACATTCATCTGTTATAACAATTGCCATAGCTTTCTTTCTTTGTAAATTAATTAACTCAAAACTTATGTGGTATTTCCCCTGTAATTTTAGGAGTTTGCCTGCTTAAGTTTTAATTTCGCATACAAATTTAAAGCCATTGGCTATCATAACCAAATAAGGAAATGACAATCGAAGAAAGAAAATCATATTTTGTTGAACTGGGAAAATTCCTGAGTCTTTTTGGGGATAAGACTAATAATTCAGTAAAAATCACACCTCGTAACGAAAGATTTTTTAATGAATTGAATGATAAAATAGAGCAGTCTATTCATTATAACGGTTGGTTTACCCGGGAAAATGTAATTTTTTCCCTTCAGCAATGGAGCAAAACGCTAACTACAAGCAATTTGGATACCTGGCTTAAACCTTATGAATTTAACCAGGATGAGCAAAAAACAGTAGCCATTGTCATGGCCGGGAATATCCCATTGGTTGGGTTTCATGACTTTCTTTCGGTTTTAATATCTGGGCATAAAGTACTGGTAAAACAATCTTCTAACGATAAACAATTGTTACCGGTAATTGCCGGTTTTTTAATGGAGATCGCTCCTGAATTTGAAAATCGAATAAAATTTACAGAGGATAGACTAAGCGATTTTGATGCGGTGATCGCTACCGGAAGCAACAATACCGCACGTTATTTTGAATATTACTTTAAAGGAAAACCTAGTATTATTAGAAAAAACAGAAATTCGGTAGCTATTCTCACCGGTAAAGAAAGTAAAGAAGAACTGGAAGCTTTGGGCGAAGATATTTTCAGGTATTTTGGTTTAGGTTGCCGGAATGTATCCAAGCTTTATGTCCCAAAAGAATATGATTTCGATAATTTTTTCAAAGCTATTTATCCCTGGAATACTTTATTGAATTCAGCTAAATACGCCAACAATTACGATTATAACAAAGCCGTATATTTAATGAGTGAATTCAAATTACTGGAAAACGGTTTTCTTATCCTGAAAAAAGACGAAAGTTTCGGTTCCCCTATCGCCACTTTATTTTATGAAGAATATGAAGATGAAAAAAACTTACAGGAAAAACTTCAACAAAATAAAGAAAATCTACAGTGCGTTGTAGGCCGTGAAGCTGAAGTTGATTTTGGCCAAACCCAGCAACCAAAATTATGGGATTATGCCGATGGGGTAGATACTTTAAAATTTTTAGAAGAACTTTAAAACATAAGACTAACCACTTTTATAAACCAACTATGAAAAAACATAATTATAGCGCCGGCCCCTGTATATTACCACAGGAAGTTTTTAAGGAAGCCGCGCAGGGCATTTTAGATTACCAGGATTCAGGATTGTCTATTATGGAAATTTCTCATCGTAGTACCGCTTTTATTGAGGTGATGGAAGAAGCCCGAAGCCTCTCCCTGGAACTTTTAGGCCTCAAAGATAAAGGTTATACCGCCTTGTTTTTGCAAGGAGGTGCAAGTATGCAATTTTTAATGACCGCTTATAATTTATTAAATAAAAAAGCGGCTTATCTCAATACAGGAACCTGGTCTTCTAAAGCGATAAAAGAAGCCAAGCTTTTTGGAGAGGTGATTGAAGTCGCTTCTTCTAAAGACAAAAATTTCAACTATATCCCGAAAGATTATCAAATTCCTGCAGATGTAGATTATTTTCACTGCACCAGCAACAACACTATCTTCGGAACCCAAATAAAAAGCTTTCCTGAAGTTGATGCGCCAATAGTATGTGATATGAGTAGTGATATTTTTTCCAGGGAACTGGATTTTTCAAAATTCGATCTTATTTATGCGGGTGCACAAAAAAATATGGGCCCGGCGGGAACTACACTTGTGATAATTAAGGAAGATATCTTAGGAAAAGTCGAGCGTGAGATTCCTTCAATGTTAAATTATAAAGTTCATATAGAAAAGGACAGTATGTTCAATACTCCGGCTGTTTATGCGGTTTATGTTTCCCTGTTAACTTTACGATGGATCAAGAAAAACGGCGGGATTAAAGCTATGGAAAAACGAAATGCAGAAAAGGCCGATTTACTTTATAAAGAAATAGACAGAAATCCATTATTTAAAGGTTTTGCTGAAGTTGAAGATCGCTCAGCAATGAATGCAACCTTTAACCTTACCGATGAAAGTAAAAAAGAAGCTTTTGATAAACTGTGGAAAGAGGCCGGTATTAACGGACTTAATGGTCATAGAAGTGTTGGAGGTTACCGTGCCTCTATGTACAACGCCTTAGACATAGAAAGCGTAAAAGTTCTGGTTAATGCGATGCAGCAATTAGAAAAGCAATCTTAAATAGAACTATACCAAAAAATCCGGCAAGATGCTGGACGCAAAAATTAGCAATACACAGGAAAATTATAATACTCCTGTCTTAAATTCCCACCGAGGGATCAAAATATAAACAAATGAAGCCTGAAGATTTTTTTAATAAACCACCAACTCCTTCAAAACCTGAAAAAATTAAAGTACTCGCTAACGATGGTCTTGCTAAAGCCGGTGTAGAGCAACTTGAAAACGCCGGTTTTGAAGTAATAAGCACTAAAGTAGCCCAGGAACAATTGGCCGAATATATAAACTCAAAGAATATTCAGGTTTTGTTGGTTCGTAGTGCAACCACGGTAGATAATAAACTTTTAGATTCCTGTAAAGATTTAAAATTAATAGGTCGCGGCGGTGTTGGTCTAGATAACATTGCGGTGGAATATGCCGAAAGTAAAGGAATTAAGGTAATAAATACTCCGCAGGCAGCTTCAGGCTCTGTAGCCGAATTAGTTTTTGCACATCTTTTTAGCGGAGTTAGAAAATTATTCGATGCCAATAGAAATATGCCATTAGAAGGTGAATCCCGGTTTAAAGAATTAAAGAAATCCTACTCCGCAGGAATAGAACTTAGAGGAAAAACGCTGGGAATTATTGGTTTTGGAAGAATTGGTAGAGAAGTCGCCAAAATTGCCTTAGGTCTGGGAATGAAAGTTATTGCGAGTGATAAGGAAGTAGGAGAAGTAAAAATCACTTTAGAATTTTACAATCATCAAAGTATAGAAATTCCTATTAAAACTGAACCTGTTGAAGAACTCATAAAACATTCAGATTTTATAACGCTACACGTACCGGCGCAAACTAAGCCATTAATTGGTAAAAAGGAGCTGGATGCGATGAAACCCGGAGTTGGTATAATTAATACGGCTCGCGGCGGAGTAATAGATGAAGTAGCGCTTTTGGATGCTATAGAGGAAGGAAAAGTCGCATTTTCTGGTTTAGACACCTTTGAAGCAGAACCAAGACCGGCCATAAAATTGTTAATGAACGAAAAGCTTTCTTTGAGCCCACACATTGGCGCTTCTACTCTTGAGGCACAGGAACGCATAGGTATAGAACTTGCTCAACAGATAATTTCACACTTTAAAAAGTAGATTATAATAAAGCTTTAACGCCTAATACTGGTTAAAAGCCGTAAATTCAATAAAAAATAATTTATGGCTTCTATATTAGATTTACTGAATACACAAATGGGAGAAGAACTGGTAAAGAAAGCCAGTTCAAAAACTTCTGAAGATAAGGGAAAAGTAACATCGGCCCTTGGAATGGCTTTACCCCTAATTCTTGGTGCCATGAAGCGAAACACTAAAGATCCGGAAGGTGCTGAAAATTTAGATAAAGCTTTACAGAGCGAAAAACATAATGGGGACGTCTTAAACAACCTGGAAGAAAAAGATGCTGAAGAACTTACCGGCGAAGGCAGTAAGATTTTAAACCACGTTCTGGGGTCCAGGCAAAGCGGAATAAGCAAAACCATTGCCGGAGCTTTAAATATGGACGAATCTTCTGTAAACAAAATTCTGGAAATGGTTGCGCCGGTCATCATGGGTTTATTAAGTCAACAAAAGCGGAAAGATAATGTAGGCGCTTCAGGATTATCTGGCCTATTAGGCTCTGTTATGGGCTCCAATTCCTCTCACGATCAATCTTTAGTGGAAACTTTATTAGATGCCGATGGTGACGGTAGCGTAATAGACGATGTAGCCGGAATGGTACTGGGCGGCAAAAAAGGAAAAAAAGGCGGAAGTTTGCTCGGCGGTATGTTGGGTGGTAAATAAAAATAAGGTATAATTTTTGCCTTAATTATTATAGAAATACTTCTAAATAAAAATTTAGATAAAGAAACTACCTTTAAGGGTAAGCTAAAAAACAGGAATGAAAAATTTCATTTATATATTAATACTTGGACTATTTGTTTACAGTTGCGGGAGCACAAAAGACAGAAATCTTGGAGACTCTCAAATTAACGAAGACACCGTACGTATTGCTAATGATAGTTTGGAATATGAAATAATTATTATCGAGCCCGGTTTTAATTTGTTTATCAATTCTATCGCGAGACCAGAAGGTTATTACTCTCAGCAATATTTAGAAAACAAAAACAGATTTTTGGTTTCAGAATACAATCAAAGGGTAAGCCAGCCGCAGAATTATAATCCTGATCTCTATCTTCAGGAAATAAATTATAATCCTTCCATAGATTATGGTTACGAAGTGAATTACTTGCTGTACAATTATTTTGTCTTTTTTAGCAGGCATTACAACCAAAAATTCTCTGTGCCTACACGCATTTAACAGTGTTTATTTTAATTCTTCAATGCTTTTAGTACTTTTGCCGTATGAATAAATTAAAAGCGCGTTGGGGTATAGATTCTAATTGGCAAATATTTATAATTCTTATAGTATTCGCTATTACTGGATCTACATCGGCTAAATTGGCTGAACCTCTATGTAATTTTTTAGGTATTTATGAAACTACTTCCCATTGGGCTGTTTATTGGAGCGCCAGAATTTTTCTGATATTTCCTATTTACCAGGTATTATTGGTTAGTTTCGGCTGGATCTTCGGCCAGTTCCAGTTCTTTTGGTCTTTCCAGAAGAAAATGTTAAGTAGAATGGGACTTGCTAAACTATTTCAATAATATTTTTTGAAGATCTTTAAACACATATTCGCCATCTCACTGGGAGCTTTACTTTTGCTTCCCGTGATAATTAGCTTCTCGCATATCTTTAGCGGGCACGGGCACGAATTGTGTTATAATTATGCCGATGAACATTTTCACGCAAGCAGCATTGACTGTGAATTACATTCTTTTCACAAAAACCCTGCACTGGCTACAAGCTTCATTAATTTTGAACCCTTTGTAGAAAAGCAGGTAAAAAAACAATTCTTCGATTTTTATCAATTTTTAAGTGATTATCAGAAGCTGCCTTTCCAGCTTCGCGGTCCGCCAGCGACTGCCTAACATTTCGATTTTTATTTGTTAGAAGTATAATTATTTAAAAAATTAATATGAAAAGTTTACTTTTCTCATTGCTATTTTTGGCAGTGAGCCCCATTATATATGCTCAGAATACTTTTTCTGGCAAGGTTACCAATGCTGAAACCGGAGAACCGGTATTTAGCGCAAATATTTATTTCCCAGAACTCGGTAAAGGCGATATGACCGATATTGATGGAAGTTTTAGCATACAAAATATTCCTAACGGAAAATTTAAAGTGGTAATTTCATCAGTAGGATTCGCTACTTATTCTAATGAACTGGATTTCCCGGGAACTTCAAGTTTAAACATCACTTTAGAAAAATCTGCCATAGAAATGGAAGAAGTGATCGTCTCTACTCCTTTCCACCAGTTACAAAGTGAAAATGTAATGCGTGTAGAACGTGAAAATGTGGAAGAACTTAATCGAAAAGGTGCTATCACGTTAAGTGACGGGATTACGCAAATTGCCGGGGTAGAAAGTTTAACTACCGGCGTGGGAATTGGCAAACCTGTAATTCGTGGTTTGAGTTCTAATCGCGTTTTGGTTTACACCCAGGGCGTTCGGTTGGAAAATCAGCAATATGGAGATGAACACGGGCTGGGAATAAGCTCTAAAGGAATTGAAAGTGTTGAGGTTATAAAAGGTCCCGCTTCCCTACTCTATGGGAGCGACGCTATTGGTGGTGTTCTTTATCTAAACCCTGAACGCTATGCTGCAGAAAATGAAACCAATGCTGAAGCAGACGTCAATTATTTCAGTAATACCCAGGGTTACCAGGGAAGTTTAATGGCGAAGACTTCGGGAGAAAAATTAAAATTTCTTGCTCGTGGGAGTTACGCCGCGCATAGTGATTATGAGACAGGAGATGGTGAAAGAGTTACCAATACCCGGTTTAATGCAACCGATTTCAAAGCAGGAATTGGTTACCAGGATGCTAAATTCAAAACCGATTTAAGATACAATTTCAATAAATCTAATATTGGAATTCCGGAAGAGATTGGTGTACAATCTACAGATAAAGACCCTCTTCTTCCCTATCAGGAAATAGATAACCATATTCTAAGTTTAGAAAATAAGATTTACTTCAACAAATCGAGTCTGGATTTTAAGATTGGTTATCAATATAATGACCGAAAGGAATTTGAAGAACATCATCACGAAGAACACGGAGAAGAGGAACACGAAGGTGAGGAAGAACACGCTGAAGAAGAGCACGAAGAAGAAGGTGTAGATCATCCTGCGCTAGAGATGCATCTTGAAACTTTAAATTATAACTTAAAATATAATTTGCCACGAACCGGAAGGTTTGAAACTATTTTAGGGGTTCAGGGAATGCACCAAACCAATACTAATTACGGCGAAGAAATTTTAATTCCTGATGCAACAACAACAGATTTTGGCATATTTGCCACTACCCACGTGCATTTTGATAAGTGGGATTTTCAAGGTGGACTTAGATATGATGTACGAAATATTGATAGCGAAGCAGTAGAGCCTCACGAAGAAGAACACGGCGAAGAAGAACACGAAGAGGAGGATGAGCACGGGCACGAAAGTGGAGAAATTGCGGCTGTAGAAAGATCTTACAAGAGTATAAACGGAGCCTTAGGGGCAAAATATATTATTACCGATAAACTAAGTGCTCGTTTGAATCTTGCTACCGGTTTTCGAGCTCCTAACCTATCTGAATTGACTTCTAACGGGGCTCACCACGGAACTAATAGATATGAAGTTGGAGATCAAACTCTTGAAAACGAACAAAATTTCCAGGTAGATCTTTCTTTAGAATGGCGAAACAAGCATTTTGAAGCCTTCGTAAACGGGTTTCATAACTCGATAAACGATTATATTTATTTGCAACCTACCGGAGAATTGATTGAAGAAAACCCTGTTTTTGAATATACACAGAATAATGCTGAATTGTATGGTGGAGAAATCGGACTTCACATTCATCCTCACCCATTAGATTGGTTGCACTTGGAAAGTAGCTTTGAAACAGTAACCGGTAAGAGAAATAATGGTGAATATTTACCTTTAATTCCTGCCAACTCTTTAACCAATACTTTTAGAGTAGAGTTTGAAGATGTAGATGAAAAGATTTATAGCAAATACGCATTTGTTAGATTAAAAAATGTTTTTGATCAAAATAATGTGAGCGCTTTTGAAACCCAAACCGGAGGTTACGGTCTTCTAGGCGCCGGCTTTGGAGGTGAGTTTGCTATTAATTCAACAGAAATGATAATTGGAGTAAGTGGAAATAATATTTTAAATAAAGATTATATCTCGCACCTTTCCCGTTTAAAACCTGATGGCATTTCAAATATTGGGAGAAACATTTCGGTTTCGGTTAGATGGTTGCTTTAATAGTCTGCTAAGAAGTTAAACCAGGTTCGGTTTAAACCAAAAAAAAGGCCTCACAGGTTTCATAAACTTGTGAGGCCTTTTTATTTTTAGCAGTTATTTATACTACTATTTTCTTTTTTCCTTCTACTTCAGGATTATTGTCTTCAATATTATCTATATGAGTTAAATCGTTCTTTTTTCTTTTCTTGATAAAGCTGTAAGCAGCTATACCTGCTCCCGCGGCTAATGCCCCAACTCCCAGCGCACTTGCCGGTTTTTTAAGGATAGCTTTTCCTGCTTTCAGAATAACAGCTCTTTTGAGCCATTTTACTCCTTTTTCTACTACTTGATTATTCATAATTCTATGTTTATTGGTTGATACCATTTTTTAGGTAAATTAAATATCGTAGTAATTTTATACGATAAGCGTTAAAGAGATTTCAAATAACACAGTTTTAACGGTATGATGTTTCTTTGTGAAATTCAGTTCAATCTTTTAACTAAAAGAAGTTAGTTTCCTGGCATATCTTTCTGAAGCAGAATTAATTTGAGCTCCTAATAAAACCGTAAAGCAAGTAATAGAAAGCCATAGCATCATGATAACTACGGCAGCAATAGAGCCATAAACTTCACCATAACTTCCAAAATTACTTACGTAAAATGAAAAACCCCAGGAAGCGATTAACCACAAAATAGTAGCAACCAGCGCACCGGGAATTACCCATTTTAGTTTAGGATTAGTTCTTTGGGGTGCATATTTATAAATAACACAAAGGAAAAACCCGACAATTATTGCCAAAAGAGGCCAACGCAACCAGTTAATTAAGACTTCAATATTTTTAGGCAAACCAAATTCCCCAATAATAGCCGGAAAGGCTACAATTAAGGCCATACTTAGAATTATTTGTACTATGGCGCCAAAAGTAAATAATAAGGTAAGCGCATTTTCTCTTATAAAGCCACGTTTACTGCGGGTAGCGTAGGCTACATTTACACCCCTAAATAAAGATTTCATTCCCTTATTTGCACTCCAAATACTAAAAAGTATACCGAGGGCCATAACCCAACCGAGAGTGCTTCCCGAAGTAGAAATAAATTCCTGTAACCTTTCCTCTACAATTCCAAAAGCTTGTTCCAGAATCATAGACCCTATTTGAGTTAATTGATTTTCAATTTGAGCCGGACTTACTGCTAGACCGTAAATAGAAACCAAAGCCATTATAGCCGGGAAAATCGCCAGAAATGAATAGAAAGCTACACCGGCAGATACAATTCCCAGGTTATTTTCGTCTATTTTGTCCTTTATTATAAAAGCTATTTTCTTCCATCCTGAAAATGATATTTTCGATGGTTTAGAAATTTTTGGTCTGTCGTTTTCAAATTCTGACATTTTATAAGTTTTATTTAAGTAAACTACTTCGGAGCAAGCTCACGAAGCATTATTATTGAAAAATATAATTTGATTTCGAGGCAAGCCTCGGAGCATTCAATCTCGATTATCGAGTAAAATACATAAATGTGCTCTAAACCAAAGAAATATAGCTGTTAAAGAGTTTTTAAATAATTTAGATTAAAACAAAAAAAAGATCCAAATTTTGGGATCTTGTAACTTTTCTAAAAAATATGTTGAACTTTTATTCTATAATTTCAACATCTATCACCCGGTTATTTCGTTGTTTGTTTTTGCCCCATACAAAAGTATAGAAGTACATTAGGGTAAAGGTTGGAATAATGTCGGTTCCAGGTAAAATCTCTTCTATAAATACTAATACCGATGCCACTTTTCCTTTTTTACCGGGGTACATTTCGCCCATTTTTTTGGCTGCATAGGGTGCCCACAATAAATCTAGAAACGACCCCACTAACGGAATTGCCATGGTAGCCATACCTACCGCATCGTACATAAGGCCCTTTATAAATAATCTATCTTTTAGAAGTTTCATTTTGATTGCTTTTAACCTTAATAAAGCAAATAAAGTGCCAATTCCCTATTTAAGATTTGAGCTGATGAGTTTTAAGAATTCATTTCTGGTTTCTATTTTTTCAAACTGTCCCCTAAACCCTGAAGTGGTGGTCGCACTATTCTGCTTTTGTACACCGCGCATCATCATACACATATGCACCGCCTCGATAACTACCGCTGCTCCTTTTGGCTTTATTGTATTATTAATACATTCCAGAATATCATTTGTTAAACGTTCCTGTACCTGCAGCCTTCTTGCAAAAACATCTACAACCCGTGGTAATTTGCTTAATCCAACAATATGCCCATTAGGAATGTAGGCTATGTGTGCTTTCCCAAAGAAAGGCAACATATGGTGTTCACACATCGAGTATAACTCAATGTCTTTTACCACCACCATTTCGTCATAACTTTCCTTAAACATGGCTTCTTTTAAAATGGTTTCCCCATCCATCTTATAGCCCTGGGTTAAAAACTGCATGGCTTTAGCCGCTCTTTCGGGTGTTTTTTCTATGCCTTCACGGCTAATATCCTCTCCTATTCCTTCAAGGATATTTCTGTAATTTTCCTGAAGTCCATCGGTGACTTCAATATTATACTCTTCTTTAAATTTGTAAGCCATCTTTCTATTTCAATTTGTCTGCAAAGACTTCTGTTAGTTTCTTTATTTTAGGATCTATTATAAACTGGCAATACGGCTGCTGCCTGTGCTGATTATAGAAATCCTGGTGTTCCTTTTCGGCAATATAAAAATCTTTTACCGCACTAATTTCGGTAACAATTTTATTCTCAAAAATTTCTTTTTCTTCCAGTTTCTGAATTACTTCTTCAGCTTTTTCTTTTTGTTTTTCTGAATGATAAAATACCGCACTTCTATATTGAGTGCCTACATCATTCTGTTGTCGATTTAGCGTTGTAGGATCGTGCGTCGCGAAGAACACGTATAGTAATTCCTGAAAGCTTATAATTTCAGGATTAAACCTTATTTGGATAGCCTCGGCGTGGCCGGTTCTACCGGTGATGATTTCACGGTAAGCAGGATTTTTTATATTTCCCCCGGTAAATCCCGAAAGCACTTCTTCTACTCCATTTAAACGTTGAAAAACAGCTTCTGTACACCAAAAGCAACCTCCTGCTAAAGTTGCAAGTTCTAAATTTTCTGAATTCATAGATTAATTTTGTTTAGCAAATTTAAGGTATTAATAAACAAAAACAGCGAATTTAACTTGAATTTAAATTATAGCTTGTTCTCCATTGAGAACTATGATATATTTGAACTCATTTTTACCCAAATCATCAATTAATGCTTTCGAAATTCTGGTTTATTTCATTATTCTTCATTTTTACTCATCAAATTCATGCTCAAATTGATAGTCTTCAGCGTAAAAATTATACGGCAGTAGCAACGCAAAAAGCTCCAATAATAGATGGAGTTTTAGACGACCAAGCCTGGAACAAAGTGCCTGTGGCGAATAATTTTGTAATGTATTATCCCGGAGATGGAAATCCAATTCCTGAAAGTCATAAAACTACGGTTAAAGTGGTTTATGACAATAATGCACTATATATAGCCGCTACTTTGATTGACAAAAATCCTGAAAAAATTGTAAAGCAATTTACCCAAAGAGATAATCTGGAGCAAAGCGATTATTTCCAGGTAGATATTAATACTTACGACGATGGTGAAAATCAAATTCGGTTTGCGGTAACAGCGGCTGGAACCCGTGCTGATGCAAAAATAACCGGTGAGAATACAGATTTTGGTTTTAATATTGTTTGGGATGCTGCAGTCTCTCAAGATCAAAATGGCTGGTATGTAGAGATGCGTATTCCCTATGCTGCGCTACGATTTCCAGAGAGCAAAGAACAGGAATGGGGAATTCAGTTTTTAAGGCAAATTTCTCATAAAAATGAAAGTTACACCTGGAATTATGTAAACAAAGCCGTAGGGCAAATGAGTCAGCAAACAGGCTTAATTAGTGGAATAAGAAATATAAACCCTCCTACCCGATTGAGTTTCTACCCTTATACTTCTGCTGAAGTAGATAGATTTGATGGGGAAACCGAAACTAACTTTAATGCCGGGCTGGATGTTAAATACGGAATTAGCAAAGCCTTTACTTTAGATATGACTTTGGTCCCGGATTTTGGTCAAACCGCTTACGATGATGTAGAACTCAACTTAGGCCCATTTGAGCAAATCTTTGGAGAAAATCGTGCCTTTTTTACTGAAGGAACTGAGCTGTTTACAAAAGGAGATCTCTTTTATTCCAGACGGGTGGGAAATACTCCTATAGGATTTAACAATGCACAACGTGAAAAGCTTGAAAATGAAGAAATTCTTGAAAACCCAGAAAGAACAGATCTTCTAAATGCATTAAAAGTTTCCGGAAGAACAGAGCGCGGCCTTGGAGTTGGTTTTTTTAATGCGGTTACGGCTGAAACTAAAGCCATTTTTAGAGACACCCTCACCGGTAATAACCGCGAGAAAGTGACCGAACCACTGGCTAATTATAATATTTTAGTTCTTGATCAGCGTTTTAACAAGAACTCTTCTATTAGTTTAATTAACACGAATGTTACGAGAGAGGGACATTTTAGAGATGGTAATGTAACCGGCTTTCTTTTTGATGTTTTTAATAAATCGAATTCTTTTAATGTAACCGGAGAAGCAAAAATGAGCAATGTGAACTTACCGGGGCAAAATGAAACCGGCTTTGCTTCTGAATTTTCATTGAATCGAACTAAAGGTAATTTCAGATATGGCATTTCTCACGAATTAGCTAATGAGACCTATGACATTAATGACCTTGGAATTAGTTTCACCAATAATTACAATAATTTTTACCTGAACACTTCCTATCAAATTTTTGAACCCAGCGGAATTTTCAATCAGTATAGTGTAGAATTGTATGGAAATCATCAACGCAGATATCGCCCAGATATTAATGTAGCCAGTGGCGGCGGTGCAAGTGTATTTGCAATGACGCGGGATAGATTTGCTTTTGGTGGTTTTGCAGAAGTGAATTCAGCTTTTAAAGACTTTTTTGAACCGCGCCGGGGGAACACTTTTATCACTTACCAGCCCAATATTACCGGGAATGCCTGGATCTCTTCAGATTATAGAAAGAAATTAGCTTTAGATATTCGCTCTACTTACCAGGTTTTTGGTGAGAATTCGCGCGAAAGTTTCAATTTTATCTTTAAGCCCAGGGTTCGAATAAGCAATAAATTCCTGGTAATTTATGGTTTTGAATACGACAATGAGATTAATCGTCCCAGCTTCGTCACGCTTCAGCCTCACGATATTATTTTTGGCAACAGAGATATGAGAAGTTTTGAAAACTCGCTACAGGCAAATTATAATTTTACCACGCGACAGGGTTTAAACTTAAGCTTTCGTAACTTTTGGTCAGTTGCTCAATTTGAAGAAGATAAATTTTCAAAATTAAATAAAGATGGCAGTTTATCGGCTGTAAATTACAATCCTGAAGAGAATTATAATCCCGATGCTAATTTTAATATTTGGAATCTTGATCTAAGTTATCGCTGGCAATTTGCACCCGGCAGTGAAGCCATTTTACTATATAGAAATTCCATTTTTAACCAGGATGAATTGAGTGATCTTGACTTTCAGCAAAGTATGGATAATCTTTTCGCCAGGCCGGCAAGACATAATATTAGCCTGCGTATTGTATATTACATAGATTACAACCGGGTTAAAAACATATTCAATTCTTAGCTTGGGGGTTTTCCTTAATTTGGCTAATTTTCCGGGCCTAAATAGAAGAAATGATTTCAGCTAAAAATATTCATAAATACTACGGAGACCTTCACGTTTTAAAAGGTCTTGATCTTCATATTAAAAAAAGCGAAATCGTTTCTATTGTGGGAGCTTCGGGAGCCGGTAAAACCACTTTGCTTCAAATTTTAGGGACTTTAGATAAACCCGAAAAAAATAAGGAATCTTCCCTCCAAATTAACGACACGGATATTTACCGACTTTCTTCAAAGGAATTATCAAAGTTCAGAAATAAGAATATTGGGTTTATTTTCCAGTTTCACCAGTTATTACCTGAATTTACCGCGTTGGAAAATATTTGTATTCCTGCTTATATTCACAACACCCCAAAAGAAAAAGCTGAAGAACGCGCCCAAGAGCTTTTGGGTTTCTTAGGACTTAAAAACAGGGCCAACCATAAACCCGGGGAACTTAGCGGTGGGGAACAGCAACGTATTGCTGTGGCCAGGGCACTTATAAATAATCCCGCTGTAATTTTTGCCGATGAACCATCGGGAAATTTAGATAGCGAATCTGCAGAAAATCTTCACCAGTTATTTTTTAAGCTTCGGGATGAGTTTCAACAAACTTTCGTGATTGTAACCCATAACGAGGAACTAGCTGATATGGCCGATAGGAAAATCACGATGCAGGACGGAAAAATTATTGATAAAAAGGAAATTTAAGCAGTTTGAAAAAAAGTGAACTCAAATCTTTTCTCGATTTCAAAGCCGAACAATACAATACTCCTGAATTTATAGCTACCGATCCGGTGCAAATTCCGCATCACTTCAGTAAAAAAGAAGATATTGAAATTGCTGGATTTCTTACCGCCACCATTGCCTGGGGAAACCGAAAAAGCATTCTTAAAAACGCTAATCGTTTAATGGAAATGCTGGATCGCAGTCCGTACGATTTTATTTTGAATCACTCAGAAAACGATCTTGAAAATCTATCTGGTTTTGTGCATCGTACTTTTAATGAAATAGATCTTATTTATTTTATTTCGGCTTTAAAGAATATCTATAAAAATCACGGCGGGATTGAAACTGTTTTTACTGAAAATGCTGAAAAAGAATCCTTACAACCGGCTATTCACGAATTCAAAAAGATTTTTTTTGAAATTCCTCATCCCCCCAGAACACCTAAGCATGTGAGTGATCCCCTGAAGAACTCTGCAGCCAAGCGAATTAATATGTATTTGCGCTGGATGGTAAGAGATGATAAGGCCGGTGTAGATTTTGGATTATGGAAAAAGCTTAATGCATCTCAGTTAAGTTGCCCTTTAGACGTACATTCGGGAAACGTAGCAAGAAAATTAAAACTTTTAAAAAGAAAAGCTAACGATGCAAAAGCTTTAGCCGAATTGGATACTTCATTAAGAAAACTTGATGCTTCAGATCCCGTGAAATATGACTTTGCTTTATTCGGACTCGGAGTTTTTGAAAAGTATTAGTAAAAATTTAACATTGTCCGGTAATTTTGTTAAATTTGATTTAATTCAATTTTACATTCTATGTTACGACCTGCGATTCCAGAAAACGAAAGTCAACGACTGAAAGCGCTTCAGGATGCTAACATTTTATATAGTCCTACCCAGGAAGAATTTGATAATATTACCCAGTTAGCTTCATTTATTTGCAAGACACCGGTTTCTTTAATTTCTTTGGTTGGCGAGCACGAACAATGGTTTAAATCTAAATACGGCACCGATCTGTGCACTTCAGATCGTGACATTTCTTTTTGTAGTCACGCTATTCTCAACCCGGAGGAATTAATGGAAGTAGAGGATACCAGGCTAGACGAACGTTTTGAAGACAATCCTTTTGTACTCACCCAAAATGATCCTGTTATATACTACGCCGGGATGCCTTTAAAAGACGTTAATAAAATGGCTCTAGGCACACTGTGCGTGATAGACACCAAACCAAACAAATTAAATCTGGATCAAAGGAAAGCCTTGAAATCGCTTGCCAAACAAGTAGAAATTCTCTTAGAATTAAAACGGAAAAACGATTACCTGGAGAATGTAAAAAAGGAACTGAACGACCACAACGCCATGCTTAAAGATTTTGCTGGGGTAGTATCTCACGATATGAAAATGCCCCTGGCAAATATGATTATCACCGCAGATATCCTTAAAGCAAAATTCGGCAAAAAACTGGGAGAAGAAGGTTTAGAATACCTAAAAAATCTAAAACAGGCAGGGTTAAGACTTAGCGAGTACATAAATGGCATTTTAGATCATTACGAAAGCGATAATATTGCTGCCTCAAATAATGAAGAATTTGACGTACATCAATTATTAGAGGAAATTATTGACCTCTTAAATATTACCGAAGACTGCATCATCAACCTTCCTGAAGATAATACCATTATAAGTTCTAACCGCGCCGCGCTGGAACAAATATTTTTGAATTTATTGGGGAACAGCCTAAAGTACAACGATAAGCAAAAAATTATAATTGATATTGAATTCTCCCAAAACCCCGATTTCTATTACTTCAGTATTCAGGATAATGGTATAGGAATTCCTAAAGAAAAAGAAGAAGACATTTTTAAACTCTTTACTACCGTAGCCAAAAGTGACCGTTCCGGCAATAAAGGCAATGGCATTGGCCTTTCTACAGTAAAAAGACTCGTAGGTAATTTAGGCGGAAACCTAAAGGTGAATTCAGAAATAGGAGAAGGTACTCGTTTCGATTTTTCGATTAGAAAAAAACATAATTGATGCTGCTTTTTTATAGAAAAATGTTTAATTTTTTCTATATTAAATTAAGCTGTAATAGCGGGATCCACAACAAAATCCTCACAGCACATTTTTAGTTTATCAAATAACTTATACTGAGTAACATAGCAGATGATATGCAGCAAAAAAAAGTCTCTTCAAAAGAAAAATTACGCCGGGCAGCTCTTGCAGAATATGCAATTTTTAATTCTGGAGAAGACAAAGATTATGATCAACTTACTTACCTGGCGGCTAAAATTTGCCAGGTTCCTGTAGCTAAGATTAGTATTATAGGTAAAAATAAGATCTGGTATAAATCTGTTTACGGTGTGGAGCAAGATGAAATATCAAGGAAAAACTCATTTTGCGAACAAAGTATCTGGGCAGGAGAAGAAATTTTTAGCATTAACAGTAAAGATCATCCGGAATTCTTTGAGCAAGCTAAAGGAGTTTATCAATGCAATTATCATTTTTATACCGGTGTGCCCTTATTAAATGCAAATGGTCATGCCATAGCGGTTTTCAGTATTTTCGATACAAAAATTAGAAAGTTAGAGGAAGAGCAGAAAAAGTCATTACTGGCGTTGGCCAACCAGTGTATGAACCTTTTCGAGGCTCGTAAACACAAAACCAAACTTCAACACGTTCAGCGCAAGTTAAAGCAGAAATATAAAGAGTTAGAGAAATTTGCCAGCCTGGTTTCGCACGATATCAAATCACCCTTAGCCAATATCATTTCTTTAACCGAATTACTCAAAGATGAAAACAAAGAAAAACTGGACGAACAAAACCGGCAGTATCTCGATTTTCTGGTAGAATCGTCTTATTCCCTTCGTAATTACGTAGACGGAATTTTAAAATTTTACCGCAGTGATCACATTCTGGAAAAAGATTTTGAAGATGTCCACCTCCCTACTCTACTAAAAAAAATCACCGATCTATATAGCTTAGAAGAAAACGTACAGATTACGTATCCAGATAAAGGGCATTTAAAAAATGTAAACAAGGCTGCGCTTAGCCAGGTTTTTATGAACTTGATTAGCAATGCTTTAAAATACAATAATAAAAACCTTAGAAAAGTAGATATTACCTTTAAAACTACAGACTCCTATTATTGTTTTGCCGTTAGCGATAACGGGAATGGAATAAAAAAAGAAGATGTAGAAAAGATCTTTAAACTCTTCACAACTTTAGATGCGCAAGATAGGGACGGAAATCACGGCAGCGGCATTGGCCTCGCAACAGTTAAAAAACATATAGAACAAATGCAGGGCTCTATTGATGTTATTTCAAAAAAAGGTGAAGGCAGCACTTTTAAATTCAAAATTAAACGCCCTTAGCTTAAATTCCATTTCCTATATTTGATAAACTTTTTAAAGCTTTATGGAATTTAAACAGCCGGAACTTCTTTATGCCCTGTTTTTACTACTTATCCCACTGGCTGTTCATTTATTTCAACTCCGCCGATTTCAAAAAGAAGATTTTACTAATGTAAAGTTTCTAAAAAAGGTTATCCGGCAAACCCGAAAAAGCTCGCGATTAAAGAAATGGCTGGTACTAACCACAAGAATGCTGATGCTTGCATTTTTGATCCTTGCTTTTGCCCAACCTTATTTCCCTGCAGAAGATCCAGAAGCTGCATCTAGCGCAAAAGTTATTTTTCTAGATAATTCTTTCAGTATGGAGGCTACGGGCCAAAATGGTGAACTCCTCACGGCTGCGATACAGAACTTGATAAAAAGCATTCCTGAAAATGAAGAAATAAGCCTATTTACCCATAATGATGAATTTAGAAATCTTTCTGCTGAAGAATTAACTACAGAACTTCAAGATCTTGGTTTTGCCGAAAATCCTTTAGATTTCAACACCCTAAAACTAAAAGCAAATCAGCTTTTAAAGGCATCTGCTGAAGAAAAAGACTTTATTTTCATTTCCGATTTTCAGGAAAATTTGAATTTAGATAAAATAATAGATTCTACTACTAACTATCATTTTATTCCCCTGGTTCCCGAAAACACCCAGAATATAAGTATAGATTCAATGTTTATTAGCAATCGGGAAGCCAATGAAATTAATTTTCAGGTGTTGCTTAGCAGTTCCTCTGGTTATTCTGAAAACATAAGTGTATCTGTTTATAATGGGGAAGATCTTTTGGCAAAAACTGCGGTGAGTTTTCAAGAAAACGAAAGCGCACAAGCCGGTTTTAAAATTGATGCCGAAGAAATTGAAGATGGAATGATAAAAATTGAAGATGCTTCTCTGGAATATGATAATACACTTTTTTTTAGTTTTAATAAACCAAACCCTGCCAAGATGGTGATTATAACTGCAAATTCAGATGCTACTTTCATAAATCGTATTCTTACTCCTCCCGAATTTAAAACAGAAATATTTGAAATAGATCAGCTCGATTTTAATAAACTAAATACTGCCGATCTTGTAATTCTAAATGAATTGGAATCAGTCTCAGGGGCTTTAAAAACTAATTTAGTAAACCTTCATAGTAACACAGTGCCGCTCGTAATAATTCCGTCAGGAAACAGTAACCTCAATTCTTACAATAACTTCCTTACTCAGCTAAATGCTCCTTTATATTCTGGATTGAAAAACAAAGAAACTTTAATTACCGAACTTGCTTTTGATCATCCTTTACTCGCTGGTGTTTTCAACGAAAAAGTTGAAAATTTTGACTATCCCAAAGTCCAGACTTATTATGAAATCCAAAATGGAAATAACGTAATTTCTTTTCAGGACAATTCAGGTTTTCTAGTGGAAGGAAATGGAGTTTATCTATTCTCGGCACCATTGAATACTGAAAATTCGAATTTCAGAAACTCCCCTCTAATAGTTCCTGTATTTTATAATTTGGGTCTTAGCGCTTTAAAAAGCCCAGACCTATATTACGAAACAGGAAAAGATATCGAAATTAAAATTCCGCTTCAAACCCAACAAGACGAAGTAGTTCATATAGTTTCAGAAACTGAAGATTTTATTCCGCAGCAACGATCTCTTGGTGACAATGTAGAAATTAATACTAATTCACTTGAAATTCCGTCTGGAAATTATTCTTTAGAATATAGGGGCGAGAAACAAACTTACCTGAGTTTTAACTCTCCCAGAAGCGAGAGTGAACTTGAGTATAACATTCCAGAAGAAACAGAAAACATAAAAATTCATCAAAATATAGGTGCTTATTTTAACGAACTAAAAGTAGCCAGCCAAAGCCATGAGCTTTGGAAAAGCTTTGTTATTTTTGCATTGCTATTTCTAGTTGTAGAGATGCTACTCTTAAAGTTTCTTAAGTGAAATCAGTACGATATCGGAATCAAAAAATATACAGGAAAATGATTATATGCCTGTAATAAATTCCCGCATTGGGATTAAATTTATAAAGAAATGAAACTACTCTTAAAATCGGCCACAATCATTGATAAACAATCGGTTTACAACAATAAAAGGCTGGATATTTTAATTGAAAATGGAATTATAAAAGAGATTGCCAAAGACATTTCTTCAAAGGCCGATAAAGTGATTAATGAAGAAAATCTTCATGTTTCCAGGGGTTGGTTTGATAGTAGTGTAAGTTTTGGAGAACCCGGTTTTGAGGAACGCGAAACCATAGCGAATGGATTAGATACTGCAGCTAAAAGTGGATTTACCAGCATTGCCTTAAATCCCAATACCTACCCTATAATTGACAATAATGGCGCGATCACTTCGGTTAAATCTAAGGCCGCTCATCACCCGGTTAAATTATTTCCCACCGGGGCTTTAACTGTTAAAGCTGAAGGTGTAGATCTTGCCGAACTTTATGATATGAAACAAGGCGGTGCCGTAGCTTTTGGAGATTATAAAAGAGCGATTAAAAATCCTAATCTACTGAAGATTGCACTTCAATACGCTCAAAATTTTGATGCGCTGGTGCAATCATTTCCACAGGAAGACCGTATTGCCGGAAATGGAATGGTAAACGAAGAACAAAGCAGCACCTCTCTAGGATTAAAAGGAATTCCTAATCTCGCAGAGGAATTACAAATAGCACGAGACCTTTATTTACTGGAATATACCGGCGGAAAATTACATATTCCTACAATTTCAACTAAAAAATCGGTGGCGCTGATTAAAGAAGCCAAAAAGAAAGGTTTAGATGTTAGCTGTAGTGTGGCCATTCATAATCTAATTTTTACTGATGAACTCTTGCAAGACTTTGACACTAATGCTAAAGTTTTGCCACCATTAAGAACCAAAGAAGATATAAAAGTTTTAATAAAAGGGATAAAAGATGGTACTATAGATATGCTTACCAGCGATCACACTCCTATTGATACCGAGCACAAAAAAGTGGAGTTTGATAATGCTTTATATGGTACTATTGGTTTAGAATCGGCATTTGGCGCTTTGAGCACCATTTTTTCAACGGAAGAAGTGATTGAACTATTAACCAAAGGAAAGCAACGTTTTGGCCTGGAAGATATAGAAATTAAAAAAGGAAATGCCGCAGATTTAACGCTGTTTATTCCGAAGGAAAAATATGAATTTACCGAAGCTTATATTTTTTCAACATCTAAAAACAGCATTTTTAAAGCCTATCCACTTCAAGGAAAAGCTTTAGGAATTATTACCAAAGCGGGGGATTTCGGTTTATAAATTTCGCTTTAAATTTAATACCTTTACAACATACAAAACCAGCTATGAAAACAGTGGCCGAAGAAGGAAAAACCCCAGCTATAGTTGCCTATCTCACGATAATTGGTACTATTATAGCCTATTTCATGAATAATGAGCATAAAAATCTTTTTGCTTCCTTTCACATTAGGCAGGCATTAGGAATACACGTGACTTTCTACGTACTAGGAGTTCTGGTGGGCTTGTTTGACAGCTGGCTAATTTCATCGGCCTTTTATATTTTTATCGCAGTTTTAGGCATTTACGGGCTGGTAACCGCCATACAGGGCGAACAAAAAGAAGTACCAATTCTTGGTGCATATTTTCAAAAATGGTTTAGTACAATACAATAAATGAATACCAAACAACTTTCCCTACAACATCTTATAAGAAAACCCAAAATAGAATCCGATAAGCCGCCAATGCTTATTATGCTGCACGGTTACGGAAGCGACGAGAACGATCTTTTTTCTTTTGCTGAAGAATTACCAGATGAGTTATTCGTGATTTCAGTAAAAGCGCCTTACGCGATGCAACCTTACGGTAATGCGTGGTATGCGATCCATTGGGATAACCAGGACGGGAAATTTAGTGACGATGAGCAGGCAAAAGAATCTCGTGAAAAAATCGTTGATTTTATAGATGAAGCGGTGGAAGCTTATCATTTAGATGCTAAAAATGTTACGCTTTTAGGGTTTAGCCAGGGCAGTATTTTAAGTTATGCAGTAGCACTCTCCTACCCAGATAAAGTTAAAAATATAGCTGCGCTAAGCGGTTATATAAACAAGGGAATTATAAAACCCGGATTTGAGAAAAACGATTTTTCAAACCTATCATTTTATTGTTCACACGGTTCGGTAGACCAGGTTATTCCTGTAGAATGGGCACGTAAAACCAAACCTGCATTAGACGAGCTTAATATTGAAAATAGCTATTCAGAATTCCCGGTGGGTCACGGTGTTGCTCCACAGAATTTCTTTGAATTGCGGGAATGGCTTAAAAAAAGAATCTAATTTGCAGGGTAGAGAAATGATTTTTCTGCATTTAGCGCTAATTCTCCGTTTTCATCTATTTCATAAGTAAAAAATACTTCGCCCCAATACTTACCATCGGTGAAATCGGCGATAATCCATTTATGATTTAGAATCTTGATCTTGTTTATGCGCATATCACCTTCCATCCCGGCGAAAGGCACATAAGAATTATCGGCATCTACTTTATTCTGACTCATGAGCTCGTTTTCTATAGCTTCAGAAACATTTACAGCTTCAATTCCCTTATTTTCAAAATAGCTCATCGCATCTCCATTATCAAGCAAAGAAAAATAGCCAGTATTTTCGTTTAGTTCAGCTAAAGAATCATTTTCAAACTCCAGTCTTTCAACCTCTCCTTTTAAATCCTGAATATCAGCATCCCTGGAATCAAGGATCTTTTTATCATTCACATAAATAAAAATGGTAAACAAAAGAGAAAAAATAAAAAGGTAGAGTAATAAGTTTTTACGCATCTTAAATAGTGATTTCTAGGTTATCGTAAGCAACGAATACATTTTCTGGAAGTTGTTCCTGAACTTCATCATGAAACCCGAGTAAATGGCTAATATGGGTTAAATAAGCCCTTTCCGGCTTCACGCGATCTATAAATTCCAAAGCTTCCTCAAGGTTTAAATGAGAATGGTGTGGCTCAATTCTTAAAGCGGTCACCACCAAAACTTTTACACCATCAAGTTTTTGCACTTCTTCTTCCTCAATAGATTTTAAATCGGTTAGATAAGCGAAATCTTTAAGCCTAAATCCAAAAACCTGTAAGCGATTATGCTTATAATCTATAGGCGTGATCTTTAGATCGTTAAAATAAAAAGGTTTATTTACAATTTCGTGTTCAATTACCCCGGGAGCTCCGGGATATTTATTGGTGGAAGTAAAAATATATTCAAAGCGTTTTCTTAAAGAATCCAGTACCCGTTTATGTGCAAAAACCGGAATATCTCCCTGCCGGAAAAAAAATGGTCTAATATCGTCTAAACCTGCGGTATGGTCGTTATGCTCATGCGTGTACAATATAGCGTCCAGGTTCTCTATAGGATTTGAAAGCATTTGCATCCTAAAATCGGGACCACAATCTATAAGGATATTATTGCCTTCCCATTTTACCAGAACCGAAACCCGTAAACGTTTGTCTTTTGGATTTTCACTGAGGCATACCGGGTGCTTGCTGCCTATTATTGGAATTCCCTGAGAGGTGCCTGTGCCTAAAAATATTACTTCCAAGAATTATATGTTTTCCTGCAAAAGTAAAGATAATTTTTTTCTATACCTTACCGTTTTTAGTACCTTTGGTATACACAAAAAAGAAATCACACTTAAAAGAAAAATTATGCCAATTACAATAATGGGCGATAAGGAATTTGAAAATGTTCCTTCTATAAAAAGTAAAGCACTTCGCATTAATTTAAATGAAAATATCTACGGAACTTTTTCTGAAATTGGTGCCGGCCAGGAGACTGTAAGGAATTTCTTTAGAGCTGGAGGCGCTTCTGGTACTATCGCAAAAGCGATGAGTGCTTACGATAAAGATTTTAGTGATGCTATTTATGGAGTTGAAAATGATAGGAGATATGTAACTGAAGCGCGATTAAAAAAGATGCTTTCGCATGAAATTGGCTTGATTGAACAGCGAATTTCCCGCGAAAAACATCCCAATAAACTTTTCTTTAGTTACGCTAACACCGTTGCAACTATAGATTTTGCAAAGAAGTATAAAGGCCACGGCTGGGTAGGTATTAAATACCAGGTGAGCCCGGAAGAGGATTATAATGAAATAAGCCTGCACGTAAGATTTCACGAAAATGACGCACGTCATCAACAAAATACTTTAGGAATACTTGGTGTAAACCTTATTTACGGTGCCTATTACAAATATGATAATCCGAAAAAACTTTTACGTTACCTCTACGATCATATAGATAAAGATCAAATTGAGATCGATACCATAAACTTTAGCGGACCTCGATTTAAAGGTGTAGACAATCGCCTAATGAGTTTACAGCTGGTGAAGAATGGAATGACAGATGCCGTGATGTTTGCTCCTGACGGAAATAACGTTCTGCCTGCCAAAATTCTTTATAAAAAGAATATTCTCGCATTCCGCGGAAGTTTTAGACCTGTGACTAAGGTTAATATGGATATGTACGAGCGTTCGCTTGAATTATTCCTTAAAGAAAGCAAGGTAGAAAAAGAAAATACCGAAGTTATTTTTGAGATCACTTTATCTAACCTAAGGGCCGAAGGTGAAATTGATGAACGTGACTTTATGGACAGGGCAAAACTTCTATGTTCCCTGGGACAAACCGTAATGATCTCCAATTTCCAGGAATATTATCGTGTGGTTGAGTATTTCTCAAGATATTCTAAACAACGTATGGGCTTAGGTATGGGTGTGAATAATCTTATTGATGTATTTGATGAGAAATATTACAGACATTTAAGTGGTGGTATATTAGAAGCTTTCGGAAAATTATTCTTTAAAGATCTTAAGGTTTACCTCTACCCTCTTAAAGATCCTGAGACCGGAGAAATTACTACCAGCGACAACCTTAAGGTGCATCCTAGAATGAAAGAATTGTATAAATTCTTTAAATATAATGGAAGAGTTGAAGATATTGAAAACTACAACCCTGAGATTCTCGATGTATACTCTAGAGAAGTACTTCAAATGATTAGCGAAGGAAAAGAAGGTTGGGAAGATATGTTACCCGAAAAAACTACTAGAATGATTAAAGAGCATAATCTTTTTCATTATAAAGAAAACAAGAAAAAAGCAGAAACTGAAGTATAGTTACTGAACTGCAAGCATAAAAAAATCCGGATAAATCATCATCCGGATTTTTTTATGTTTAATCGTTATTCTTAATTTATTTAAGAGCCTGCTCCGAAATTTATTCGGAGATCTATATTTTAATAATTTAGCCTTAAGCCACTCGCTCTATTTTAGCGCCAATTGCTTTAAGACGTTCATCTATATTTTCATAACCTCTGTCTATTTGTTCAATATTATGAATGGTAGAAGTTCCTTTAGCTGAAAGCGCCGCAATAAGCAAAGAAATACCTGCTCTAATATCTGGCGAAGTCATTGTAGTAGCCTTTAGCTGCGACTGGAAGTCGTGGCCAATTACTGTAGCACGGTGCGGATCACATAAAATGATCTTCGCGCCCATATCTATCAGTTTATCCACAAAGAACAAACGGCTTTCGAACATTTTTTGATGAATAAGTACACTTCCGCGAGCTTGTGTCGCCACTACCAGAAGAATACTCAATAAATCTGGCGTAAATCCTGGCCACGGCGCATCACTAATATTCATTATAGAACCATCTATAAAGCTTTGCACTTCATAGCCACTGGTATGTGCTGGAATAAAAATATCGTCTCCCCTGTGCTCAATGGTAATTCCTAATTTTCTAAAGGTAGTTGGAATAATACCCAGCATATCCCACCGAACATTCTTTATAGTAATTTCGCTTTTAGTCATTGCAGCCATCCCAATCCAGGAACCTATTTCTACCATATCTGGAAGAATTCGATGTTCACAACCTTTCAAAGAATCTACTCCTTCAATAGTTAAAAGATTAGAACCAACACCACTAATTTTAGCACCCATTGAATTTAGCATTGTACAGAGTTGCTGTAAATAAGGCTCGCAGGCTGCGTTATAAATTGTAGTAGTTCCTTCGGCAAGCACGGCAGCCATTACAATATTAGCAGTACCGGTAACTGAAGCTTCTTCAAGAAGCATATAATCACCTTTAAGTCCGTTTGGAGCTTCAACACCGTAGAATCGCTCTTCTTTATTATATCTAAACTTAGCACCCAGTTTTATAAATCCTTCAAAATGGGTATCCAGTCTTCTTCTACCAATTTTATCGCCACCCGGCTTCGGAATAAAACCTTTACCAAATCTTGCTAAAAGTGGCCCTACTATCATTATTGATCCTCGTAAACCGCTACCGTCTTTCTTAAATTGTTCGCTGCTTAGATAATCAAGATTTAGATCATCACTTTTAAAAGAATAGCTTCCTTTTCCAAGTTTTTTGATCTTAACTCCAAGATTTTCTAAAAGCTGAATTAATTTATTCACATCCAGAATATCCGGAATGTTATTGATAACAACTTCATCTGAAGTTAATAATACGGCACAAAGAATTTGCAGGGCTTCGTTTTTGGCTCCTTGCGGTTGAATTTCTCCGCTAAGTTGCTGCCCGCCTTCAATTTGGAAAGTTCCCATGAAAGTAAAGTATTTTTTTAGTAGCGCTTACGTCCACCTCCACCTTTGCGGTTGGACTTTTTAGGATGATTGTTTTTACTGCTGTGTTTCTTCTTATTTCTAACAAGACTGGAAGCATCGCTAAGATCTTCGTCGGCGTTCTTTAAGTTAATTTTACCGCCGCTAAGTTCACGAAGATGTTCAAAGATCACATCATCTTCTACTGCATCACGATTCCAGTTTAGGTAAGATTTCTTCATATGGTTGGCTATAGTCAAAACCAAACCTTCTTTTAAAGGGCCTTCTTCCCAATCTTTAACCTCATTGATCATTCGGTTAATATTATTTCCGTAGAAACGATATTTCGGGAAATTCTGCGGATAACCTAACATTTCAGGTCGCTCTTCTAGCATTTCTCTACTAGGCTTTGGGAAAGGCGATTCTACATCAAGTTTAAAATCACTAATTATAAATAATTGATCCCATAATTTATGCTGAAAATCTGGCACATCACGTAGATGTGGTTGCATATTACCCATTACGGCAATTATAGATTTTGCAACCTGGTTACGTTCTTTATCGTCTTCAATTTCTACGGCTTCTTCTACCATTTTTTGAAGATGTCTTCCGTATTCGGGAATAATTAAGTAGCTCCTTTCGGAGTTATATTCTAATGCGTGTGTCAAAATTGAAATTTATAAGATGATACTTTACTCGATAATCGAGACTTAAATACTTTGAGGCCAGGCTCAAAATCAAAAAAATCTTCCCTTTAATGCCTCATAGGCTTCCCCCAGAGGTAATTTGCTGTAGAAGTTAATCGCTGCAAAATACTAAATATTATCGAAATAGATAAAATTTTAAGAATTTAAAAAATAAGGAAATTTAAAGCTCGCTTAGGAAATTGAAAATTATTTCTTCCGTCAGAGCAAACCAAAAATGAATTACCCCATTTCCAAGATTGATTAAAGGGAGATCACTCCTTCTACTTTATCTGCAACTTCTTTATATTTTTCAATTACGGCGTCAGGATTTTTCATTCGCACATTTACAGAAGTGCTTATATACGTTCCCTTTTTTGATTTCTTAGTCGTTATTACGGCTCCCATATTATCAAAAATATCTTCAATAATTTTCACCTGATTTGACTTTGCCGGTACTATAAATTTATAAAGATACTCAGATGGCCAAAGAGATGTATCCTGCAATTGCGACTTTAATTTGCTATAAAACTCTTCCTGATCTTTCGCTTCACTCATAATTTTCTAACTTAAATTTAGGTTGCAAAGATACAAGGATTGAATACATTTTTATAATCAATTTCAAATGTCGAAATTTGCAGCGTGAAAAAACAAAAAATAGTAATTACCGGTGGCCCCGGTGCAGGGAAATCTTCAATAATTCGCCAACTGGAAAAACACGGGCACGAATGTCTTCATGAGATTTCCCGGCAGGTAACCCTAGAAGCGCAAAAGCAGGGAATTGCTCAGTTATTCCTCGAAAAACCTGTGCTCTTTAGCGAAAAGCTATTGGAAGGCCGAAAAAATCAACATAGGGAAGCCGATATGATTCCTACTTCCACTATATTTATAGATCGCGGCATCCCAGATGTTTTGGCATATATGGATTATTTTAAAACAGAGTATTCCACATATTTTACCGATGCCTGTACAGAATATGCTTATGACAAGATATTCTTTTTACCGCCCTGGGAAGAAATTTATCAGAGTGATAACGAGCGTTACGAATCTTTTAAAGAAGCCAGTCTAATTTCAAAATATCTTTTTGAAACGTATAAAACTTACGGTTACAACCCTATTGAAGTCCCCAAAACCTCAATTATTGAAAGAACTCAGTTTATTTTAAATCAAATTGAATAAGCTATTTGCAGGATGCACATCACATATTAAAAAAATACTGGAGACATTCGTCCTTTAGGCCGCTGCAGGAACCCGTAATAGCAAAACTCCTGGAGCAAAAGAACGTGCTCGCCCTAATGCCTACCGGTGGCGGAAAATCGCTTTGCTTCCAGATCCCGGCGTTAATGCAGGAAGGAATCTGTATTGTAGTTTCCCCTCTTGTGGCTTTAATGGAAGACCAGGTGAACGCGCTTCAGCAAAAAGGTATCAAAGCAATGGCCCTAACTGGCGGAATGGCATATCGCGATCTTGATGCTGCTCTTGATAATTGTATCTACGGAAATTATAAATTTCTCTATTTATCTCCTGAAAGGCTTCAGCAGGATCTGGTACAGGAGCGTATTAAGTTGATGAATGTTAATCTTATTGCTGTAGATGAAGCGCACTGTATTTCGCAATGGGGCCACGATTTTAGACCGGCTTATCGCAATATTTCTCAATTAAAAGACTTAAAACCCGGCACACCATTTATAGCGCTTACAGCAACCGCAACCCCAGCCGTAGTTAAAGATATTGTGAAAGAGTTGGAACTGGAAAATATAGAAGTACTAAAAGACTCTTTCTACCGGGCCAATTTAGCCTATAATGTGCTAAAAGCTGAAGATAAATATTATCGTCTGGATCAACTGTTGAATAACAAAAACGAGCCTGCGATAATTTATGTAAGAAGCCGGAAAGCCAGCCTTGAAATTGCTGAGTTATTAAATAAAAAAGGCTATAAAGCTGATGCTTTTCACGGTGGTTTGCAACCAAAAGAAAAGACCAAAAGACTTAGCGACTGGCTGGAAAATAAACACCAGATAATGGTGGCCACCACCGCATTTGGAATGGGAATAGACAAAGCCGATGTACGGCAGGTTATTCATTTAAATCTTCCGGAATCTTTAGAAAGTTATTTCCAGGAAGCAGGGCGCGCCGGGAGAGATGAAAAAAAAGCGATCGCCACTATTTTAACCAATAAGAGCGATATTCCTATTTTAAAAAATCAGTTCCTTGCAAATTTACCGCAACTGGAAGATGTAAAACTGGTTTATAAAAAACTAAACACCTATTTTAGGATCGCTTATGGCGAAGGGGAGCAAACCGAACATAATTTTAGTTTTTCGGAATTTTGCGCTCAGTACGAACTTCCGTTTTCTAAAACTTACGAAGTACTTCAGCTTTTAGACCGATGTAGCGTATTAAAGCTTTCAAAGGAATTTCATAAAAAAACAAGTATACATTTTATGGTTTCCGGAAAACAACTTCAGTTTTATTTAGATCAGAACCAGAAATACGAAAACTTTGTCAAGGCTCTTTTGAGAACCTATGGCGGAATTTTAGAAAACAAAACTAATATAGACCTGGCTTCGGTTTGTAAAAAATCTAATACAGATCAAAAAACAGCGCTTAAATATCTCAAGGAATTAGAAAAAGCCCAGGTATTGGAATATGTTTTTGCCGAACATGATGCTACTGTGCTATTTTTGGTTCCGCGGGAAGACGATTCGGTTATTTTTCCGCTTGCACCCTACATAAAACAGCATAATAAATCTAAAAAAGAAAAAATTGACGCGGTCTTAGGCTATTTAGAAAACGATAAAATTTGTAGGAGCAAACAACTTTTAGCATATTTTGGAGAGGAAAAAGCTAAAAACTGTGGTATTTGTTCGGTTTGTCAAAAACAAATGACGCCACTAACCAGGGAACTTAAAAATGCAATTTACCTGGAAATTATGAAAGTTTTAAAAACCTCTAAAGCTTCTTCCCGCGAACTTACTGAAGCAATAAATTACCCGGAAGATCAGGTTCTGGAAGTATTACGTTTATTATTAGATAAAGAATTTATTTCCCGTGAATCAGGGAATAGCTATAAAATAAATAATTGATGAGATCATTAAGAATCGTATTTATGGGCACGCCAGATTTTGCGGTGGCCAGTCTGGAAAGTATTCTAAACGCCGATTATAAGGTTGTTGGTGTAATTACCGCACCCGATAAACCCGCAGGTCGCGGAAGAAAATTACAGGAAAGCCCGGTAAAAAAATTCGCGATTAGCAAAAGTTTAAAGGTGATGCAGCCCACAAATCTAAAAGATGAAGCCTTTATTGACGAATTAAAAGCTCTAAATCCCAATGTACAGGTAGTAGTTGCTTTTAGAATGTTACCTAAGGTGGTTTGGGATTTGCCACAATTTGGCACTTTTAATCTACATGCTTCCCTGCTTCCGCAATATCGGGGTGCGGCGCCAATTAACTGGGCCATTATCAATAACGAGACTAAAACCGGCGTTTCTACTTTTTTTCTAGATGAAAAAATTGATACCGGGGCGATGATTTTACAGAAAGAAATAAATATAGCTGAAGAAGAAAGTGTTGGAGAACTCCATGATAAGCTAATGGAATTAGGAGCTGGAGTGGTAGTGGAAACTTTAGAGCTTATAGAAAAAGGTAACCTCACTCCTACTCCGCAGCCATTTGACCAGTTATTAAAAGACGCGCCAAAGCTAAATAAAGAGAATACAAAAATTAACTGGAACGATTCATTAGATCAAATTTACAACCTAATTCGCGGCCTAAACCCTTACCCGGCGGCCTGGTCTATTTTGTTTAACGATGGGAAAGAAGAAAAAGTCAAGATCTATCATTGTAAAAAAGAAATCACCAGTCATTCTTTAGAAAATGGAAGTATTCTGGTTGAAGATAAAAAGCTGAAGGTAGCAACAAAGGGCGGTTACCTTATAATTGAAGAATTACAACTTCCCGGAAAGCGAAAAATGGATGTAAAATCACTTTTAAATGGTTACGATTTTTCAAAAGGAGCAAAATTCCTCTAAGGCCTTATGGTTACTGAAACGGTAAAAAATCAACTAAATCGAGACTTGTTTATTAACAAAATGACCGACTTATTAACAAAATCCTGCATTTCCCTTGATATTACTTGCACGGCCGAGAATTCCATATAAATTTGTAGAGCAATTTAACAGAATGTTTAACCAACAATTTATTTAAAATTCAAATTATGAACAAAACAGATTTAATCGACGCAATGGCTGAAAATGCTGGAATTTCTAAAGCAGCAGCAAAAAAAGCCCTAGAATCTTTCTTAGAAAACGTAGAAGGTTCTCTTAAAAAAGGAGATCGCGTTTCTTTAGTAGGATTTGGATCTTGGTCAGTTTCTAAAAGAGCTGCTCGTGAAGGAAGAAACCCACAAACCGGAAAAACCATTAAAATTGCTGCTAAAAATGTAGTGAAATTTAAAGCCGGTGCAGATTTACAAAAAGCTGTAAACTAATAATTTGTATTAGTAAAACATTAAAAGTCTCCTCTATGGGAGGCTTTTTTAATGAAAATACTTTAGCATTTTATTTGATTTTTTTTAAATAAATGGTAGCTTAGAGTAAAACTATGCTAAAATGATTGCTTTAAAACCAACCAAAGGCCATCTATTGGTAGCAGAACCATCTATAATTGGAGATGTTGCATTTAACCGCTCTGTAGTGCTACTTGCTGAGCATTCTGAAGCAGGTTCTGTAGGTTTTATACTCAACAAAGTACTGGACTTCACCTTAAAAGATCTTGTCCCCGATCTCTCCGCTAATTTTAAAATATATAATGGCGGCCCGGTAGAACAGGACAATCTTTACTTTATTCACAAAATACCAGATCTAATTCCGCAAAGCGTAGAAATAGCGAATGGCATTTATTGGGGTGGTAATTTTGATGTAGTTACAGAACTAATTAATCAAGGTTTAATTAGCGAAAAAGAGATCCGATTCTTTTTAGGATATTCCGGTTGGGATGCTAACCAGTTAAATGAGGAACTAAACTCACATTCCTGGATCATTACCACCAACGAAGACACTAAAGACATTATAGAACGTCCTTACCGTTCATTTTGGAAAGATAAAATGATGCAACTTGGCGGGGAATATATATTATGGTCTAACGCCCCAGAAAACCCAAGCTACAATTAACCCAATCTTGCTTTTACATTTAATTTTGAAAGCAGATCTTTAGCCACTTTATTCTCAAATTTCTTTTTACGATATTTCGTTACCGGTTGAATTCCTTTGATTACATTAGTGATAAACAATTCATCTGCCTTTTGAAGCTCAAAAGGCGAAATTGAAGTTTCTTCTAAAGTTAGATCGGGTAAGGTCTTAATTATTTCAACTAGCTTTTTCCTGGTAATCCCGTTTAATGCACCATCTGTTAGCGGTGGGGTTTTGATCTTATCACCTTTTACGAGAAAAAGATTTCCGTTAAGGGCTTCCACCACATTTTTCTTTTCATTAATCAGAAAACAGTTTTCATATCCGTTTTCAGAAGCGAAAATACTTCCAAGAACATTAATTGCACGGTTATTCGATTTGATAGTAGAAAATAATCCGCTGGTTATATAATGATCTTTAAAGAGTTCAACTTCATAATCGTCATCATTCAGCAAATAAAAAGCATCAGCAAGTTCTTCTGTAGTAATAATAAATCCAATTTCACGAGTAGCAGGTCTATAATAGCCGCCCTCTTTACGATAGGCCGAAAATTTTACACGCGCTGCAGTGGTATCCAGGCCATTTTCTTTTACTAGATCTAAAATTTCTTCTTCGAGAAATTCAGGAGAAAAATTTGCGGGAATCTCCATTCGCATGATGCGCATTGAAGCCATTAACCTGAAATAATGATCTTCCCAGAACATTATTTTTCCGCTAATTACGCGAATGGTTTCAAAAACAGCATCTCCATAGGCAAATCCACGATTGGTTACCGAAAGTGATGCTTTATTTTCCTCTACTAAATTTCCGTCTAGATTTATCATAAAAAAAGCCCCGTTTTAGAACGGGGCAAAGGTAATGTTTATCTTAGAAATATTAAACCGATCCAAGTACCTGTTTAAGATCTGAAATCATATTTTCCCAAAGCATTTTGCCTTCTTCAATTTCATCTTCATCTTCGGCAAAATCTGTAATCATTATAGAGACGTCTTTAGTAATTTCGTCTACCTGAATTCTTATTTCGAAAAAATATGGAGTGTCTTCATCATCCAGCCACTTAAATTTTACGCGTTCATCACTCTTTTTGCTTACCAATTTGGCTTTTTCTTCACTTCCTTCCCAAATAAAAGTAAACAATTCGCCCCGTGAATTTACATTATCGGCATACCATTCACTTAATCCTGAAGGGGTTGATATATATTGGTATAACAATGAAGGAGAAGCGTGAATGGGAAATTCCATTTCGTACTTGATCTTATCTTCCATTTTTAGATTTAATTAGTTTCGGGCAATATAGATATTAATTGGAAGGATAAAAAGAAAACAAAATAAATATTTTAGAAAATAATGTTTGCGTCAATACAAAATGTTTATATATTTGCACCCGCATTCACAATTAGTGTTAATGCTTGTTAAGTCACGCCAGCAGGCGTCTTGCAATAAATTATGGCGAGGTAGCTCAGTTGGTTAGAGCGTCGGATTCATAACCCGGAGGCCCCGAGTTCAAATCTCGGTCTCGCTACTAAAAGAGGCTGTCTGAAAAGGCAGCCTTTTTTGTTGTATTATTTTCTGGTTTTTAGTATTTTCATGTAATGAAAGCCAAAGCAGTATTTAAGACCTATGACCAGTCGCAGTTAAGTCTTTTACCTCCCAGTTATGATGATCTGGTCCCTGCCCATCATCCCGTTAGGATCGTCAATACGATTATTGATCAAATCGACATCGCTGACCTGGAGCGAAGTTATAAAGGAGGAGGTACCTCCAGTTACCATCCCCGGATGTTGCTCAAGGTGACCATCTATGCGTACCTTCGCAATATGTATTCCTCTCGTAAAATTGAGCAGGCCCTTCAGGAGAACATTCATTTTATGTGGCTCAGCGGTCAA
>NZ_FVZF01000025.1 GCF_900168265.1 Salegentibacter salarius
GCAAGGCATTTTTTAAAAAATCATTCTCCACTTTAAGCTCCCCAATGACTTTAAGAAGCTGGTCTTTCTTTTCCTCTGCTTCCGATTTTTTTGATTTTTCACCCTTGGAAAAAACAGTATCGGCCTCCTTAAGGAAATCGCGTTTCCAGGCACCTATTTGCTGAGGGGTGATTTCAAATTTTTGTGCAAGCTCCTTGACAGTTTGCCGCTCCTTCAAGGCTTCAAGGACTACTTTCGTTTTAAACTTGGATGTGAATTTTCTTCGTGTCATAATACAGTAAAATTAAGGTTATTTTTGAACTTAACTTACTGTCCTAATTTTTGGGGGATGATCATTCGCCCCAGGCCGGCAGCGATATGCTAAATAATATGGTGGCTTCTTTTACGGCTTCTAACCAGATTGGAGAAGCTATGCGTAAGAAAAACGAAGAAATTGAACAGGAGAAAAAGAATCAGGATGATTCGAAAAGGAAATAATTAAAACCTATTCCTGTGTAAATAAAAAAAGGTTTGAAGGTTTATTTTCTATCTGCGCCAACCTGAACTAACTTGTTTCAGAACCTGTTCCGAAATTTGTTCGGAGTTCTAAAATGTTAGATTCTGAAATAAATTCAGAATGACGTTTGATTTAAAAAACAAACTTTCAAACCCTTATAATATATTTATAAGAAGTCTTTTAGCCTTTTACTTTAGCAGTTACCTTTTTTAAACCGGTAAGCTTTGTTACAGCTTTAAGGATAAAGGCTTTTTGTAAAATTGATCCTACCATACTTCCGGCAAGAGATAATGGCGATAAAGCGCTTTTAGTCCGCTCCACATTTAATTTTATCTCTTCCTGGTCGATTTTAGTTTGAAGTTTCAGGATTTTTAGATCCCTATCTATTTCTTTAAATGAACTGTATTCCTTCATAGTGATTAGTCGTTAAAAAATTTTCTTGAAACTTTTACCAAAAGTAACTTTTCAATGGGTTTTTTTCCGAAAATAAGAACAAGGAGGAATAGTAAAAAATAGAATCCACCAACAATAAAGTAACCTGAAGACGGCGTACCTATAGCCTCGCTAATAACAATAGCCAGGGCTACAGAGACCAATATTAAAGCAAAAATGAAAAATATACCCAACAATAAACCCTGAACGAGACCAATGGCCCCCTTCATAGCAGATTTAAAGAATTGGAGTTTATAATATTCGGTATTGCTGTGGGCGAATGCCTTTAAATTATAATTTAACTCATCAATACTCCTGGATAATTTTTCAAATGCCATAAATATGTTTCTATACTACTGCTTTGTTAGGTTTACCTTTGTCTCCGCTATCGCCTTCTTTTTGTAGTTTGGCGTTCTGCTTTCTAAGCTCTTCCAATTTCGTTTCCATTGCAGTAAGGATATCATCTGCCTTGTGGCTGGCTGAAGAAAGTGTTTCTTCTAAACGTGTTTCAAAATCTACACGAGCTTGCTTAGCTTTTTCAGTTAAATTAGAAGAAGTTTCAGTATACTTTTTATTCAATTTATCCTGAGCCTTTTTAGACTCATCTTTTAATTTTTTACGGGTTTTTTCACCGCTATCTGGAGCATATAATAAACCTACTCCTGCTCCAATTGCAGCTCCGGTAATTAATGCTAATAGTGTACTTCCTGTATTCGCCATAATAGTTTTTATTAGTTAAGTTAATACTAAATCCAAATATACAAGATGGATTAAGGGTATGCTGTTAATAACCGGTTAATATGTTAAAATCCTTTACTAAAATATTCTTAAAAAGCCACTTAACCAAATGAAGAACAGCTTATTTCTTCTTTGCCCAGGAATCCCTTAGTGTTACCGTACGATTAAATATAGGTTGTCCCTCTTTAGATTCTTTATCTACACAGAAATATCCTATGCGTTGAAACTGAAATTTATCCTGAACTCCTGCCGATTTTAAACTTGGTTCAACATATCCTGTAATCACTTCTAAAGACTCTGGGTTTACAAATTCCATATAGTCCTTTTCCTTATCTCCATCCGGATTTTCTACGCTAAATAAGCGATCGTAAAGCCTTATTTCGGTTTCCAAAGCGTGTTTAGCAGATACCCAGTGTAAGGTTCCTTTCACTTTTCGCATAGATTCTTCGGTACCGCTTCCACTCTTACTTTTAGGATCGTAAGTACAATGGATTTCGGTAATATTTCCTTCGGAATCCTTTACTACTTCTTCCCCTTTAATAATATAAGCGTTCTTTAATCTCACTTCTTTCCCCAGGGTTAACCTGAAAAATTTTCTGTTGGCGCTTTCCTTAAAATCTTCCTTTTCAATATAAAGTTCCCTTGAAAATGGGATTTCTCTACTGCCAGCTGATTCATCTTCCGGGTTATTTTCTGCTTCTAACCACTCTTCTTTTCCTTCTTCGTAATTGGTAATCACCAATTTTACAGGATCTAAAACGCCCATAACTCTTGGAGCTGTTTTATTAAGATCTTCCCGGGCGCAAAATTCTAAATGCGCAACGTCTATCATATTCTCTCGTTTCCCAACTCCTATAGAATCGGCAAATTTCCTTATAGCATTAGGAGTATAACCTCTTCGTCTAAGACCGGAAATTGTAGGCATTCTGGGATCGTCCCAGGAATTAACCACGCCTTTCTCCACCAGTTGCATCAGTTTACGTTTACTAACTACAGTATGGCTTAAGTTTCTACGGGCAAATTCACGTTGTTTTGGCTTTAATTCGCCTTCCTTACTTACCTTTTCTACAAACCAGTTATATAATTCACGGTGCGGTAAAAATTCAAGCGTACAGAAAGAATGTGAAATACTTTCTATAAAATCACTTTCGCCATGCGCCCAATCGTACATTGGGTAAATCTTCCAGTTATCTTTGGTGCGGTGGTGACTCTTGTGTAAACAGCGATACATAACAGGATCCCGCATAAGCATATTTGGAGATTCCATATTTATTTTAGCTCTCAAAACGTGTCCACGTTCTGGAGTTTCCCCGTTTTTCATCTTCTCAAACAGGTCCAGGTTTTCTTCTACAGAACGTTTTCTATACGGGCTTTCCTTTCCGGGTTCGGTAGGAGTTCCTTTTTGCATAGCTATTTCTTCTGAAGTTTGGCTGTCTACATAAGCATCTCCATTCTTAATCATTTCCACGGCCCAGTCGTACAACTGCTGAAAATAATCTGAAGCATAACATTCCTTTTCCCATTTAAAGCCAAGCCATAAAACGTCTTCTTTAATGGCATCTACAAATTCCTGCTCTTCTTTTATAGGATTTGTATCGTCAAATCGAAGATTTACAGGTGCATTATATTTTTCTCCCAAACCAAAATTGAGACAAATAGAAGAGGCGTGCCCAATATGCAGGTAACCATTAGGTTCTGGCGGGAACCTGAATTTTAATTCTTCCCTTTTGTGGGTATTTTGAAGGTCTTCTTCTATAATTTGCTCAATAAAATTGAGTGGTCTTTTTTCTTCAGCCATAATTTAATATATCAAGAACCTCCAGGATTAGAAGGTTAAAATCAGACAATTATTTATAAATTCGAATATTTTGGATTATTCCCCATTTTACAGGAATAAAGCGCAAAGTTACCAAAAATTAGATCGCATAGCCCAAGCTTTCCAAAACAAGAAATAATATATTTATCTTTCATAATATATCAGCTAAAAATCTATTATGCCAGAAGTTCTTTTAATTATACTTTACTCTGCTTTTTCAGGAATTACCGTATTTTTTGGTGGATTATTATCTTATTTCTTCGGAAAAGAATTTAGCGGAAATAAACACAAAAAGGAAATTAATCATTTTGTAATTGCCTTTGGTGGCGGTATTATTCTTGCCGCACTTGCCCTGGTTTTGATTCCTAAGGGCATTGAAGAATTGGAGCTTTTACCGTTAATGTTGTGTTTCGCTGCAGGAACCTTGATTTTCTTCTTTTTGGATAAGAAAATAGAAAAATCGGGCAGTAAATATTCACAGCTTATAGCGATGTTACTTGATTTTATTCCTGAAGCACTTGCGCTGGGAGCTATTTTTGCCACCGATAGAAAAACCGGAATTCTACTGGCTGTTTTTATCGGGCTCCAAAATCTACCGGAATCTTTTAATTCTTACCAGGATCTAACCGCTAATACATTTAAACCAAAAAAAGCACTTAGCATCCTGTTTTTATTAAGTTTTATGGGTATAATTGGTGCTACTACCGGCTTCTATTTGCTTAGTGATTTGCCCCAGGTCACCGCAGGAATTATGACTTTTGCCAGTGGTGGAATTTTGTACCTTATTTTCCAGGATATTGCACCAAGTGTAAAGCTGAAAAAGACCTGGCTACCGGCATTAGGGGCAAACCTGGGATTTTTAATAGGAATTATTGGCGATAAACTTATTCATTAATAAATTGAAATAAAGAACCTGCAAACCTATCTTTGTAAACTATCCTGGAGTAAGTTTCCAAGATATTACAGAACATACAAATCTCGATTATCGAGTAAAAAAACAATCTTTTGGGAAATATAAAATTAAAAAATATCAAGGTTTTTGCCTATCACGGTTGTCTTGATGAAGAAGGCAAAATAGGAAGCGATTATCGTGTAAACCTTAAAGTTAAAGGAGATCTGTCTCACTCTGCCAAAACAGATGCGCTGGCAGATACCATAGATTATGTGCATTTAAACAAAATTGTAAAGGAAGAAATGGCTATTAGGTCTAAACTTCTGGAAGCTGTTGCCGAACGTATCCTAAAACGGGTTTTAGATGAAATAATTTTAGTTCAAAAGGTTAAAGTTGAAGTATCTAAGATTAATCCGCCTATTGGTGGAAACGTGGCTATGGTTAGCGTTATTAGAAGTAAATCACGCTAAAACTTAAAATCATAAATTGCTGCAAGTCTTTTATTTTTTAAAGCTAAATTTTTTATTACATTTGCCAACCCCAAAATAGGGCATCGTGGCCGAGTGGCTAGGCAGAGGTCTGCAAAACCTTGTACAGCGGTTCGAATCCGCTCGATGCCTCAAAAAGCTCCTTTTTTAAAGGGGCTTTTTTTATGCGTTAAATTCAAGGTTTATATTATTTAAAAACTGAATAGTGTCTCAGGTCTCCTGAAGTTTCAGGAACCCCATATAACTTTAATACTTTTAAATTTTTGCTTAATTCTTAATGGTATCGTTGGGAGTGATCGTTTCAATTTGATCTTTAATTCCATCAACCTGGTTAGGAAAGACTCCCTGGAAAATTAGCATTCCGCCAAAAACGATAAGCATTATACTTATTCCCTTTTTCATAAGATAGATTCGGTTTGGGGTAAGTTTTCGGTTCAATTTTTTGGCGAGTAAAATTTTAAAAACATCTAAAACGAGATAAGTTCCTAAAACACTTCCGAAGAAAACCATTATTCTATCCTGTTCCATATCCAGTTTTGGGCCGAAAACAATAATTAATCCCAGCCAGAAACCAAGTACGCCAATATTGATAAAATTCAGTAGAAAACCTTTTACCGCTAATCCAAAATAATCGCTTTTGCTGAGCTTTCTAATCTCTGGGGTGTCATCGTCCTGCCTAAGCACTTTTTTAGTCTGTACAAAGCTCATAACACCGTATGTAGCCAGAATCATTCCGCCAAATAGAAACAAAGCAGGATCGTCTTTAATACGGGAAAGTAATTTTGTGGTACTTAAATAAGCAATAAAAAGAAATATAATATCTGCGAGGATCACTCCAAGATCGAAAGCAAAAGCAGCTCTAAATCCTTTTATAGCAGCGGTTTCCAGTAATACGAAGAAAACCGGACCTAATAAAAAAGCTAAAAAAAGACCTAGTGGTAGGGCTGCTAATACATCCTGAAACATACAATTGTATTATTTTACAAATGTAGACTTTTAGTTTTTTCTAATTACTTTGCCGCCAAACAGGGTATTTTGGTCTAAGGTCTTAGGATTGCCATAAACATTTACGGTGCCCCCGGCCCTAACCTTTGCTTCTACCCTACCATTAGCTGTAATATCGGCAACTCCGCCTGCTTTTATGCTAATTATAGTATTTGTAGATTTTAGATTTTTAGCGAATAATTTTCCGCCGGTATTGATACTTATTTCCTGGTCTTCCGTTTTTCCTTCTACTTCTATTTCGGCGCCTGTATTAGCATCTACATAAAGATTACTAAGATTTACATCAGCAAAAATATCGGCTCCTTCAGAAGCATTTAAATGCAGAGATTCCTGCTTAAGTTTAGAATCCACCTTAATAGAAGCATTTTGGCGGGCATCAATTTTATCAAGTTTTATAAACTGAATAGTGATTTGAGTATTATCATTATCGAGAATTTCATCAATGCTCATTCTCACTTTTAGAACTCCATTATCCATCTTAAATTTTACATCGGTTCTATTTTCACCGGTAACTATGGCTTTATTTTGATTAGCTTCCTTTAAAATTACATCTAAACCATTATAAACCTTAATTTCGTTGAAGTCACCCAAATCCTGAGTTAATTCCTGAGCGCTAAGCATTCCCACACTCATTAAAAACAGTGCAAAAAAATATTTTTTCATCTCTAATTGATTTAAAAAGTTCTTAATCTTCCTTTTTACCAATCAAGGTAAAATCTAAGTGTCTTTTCACTAAATCGGCATTCTTCACTTTTACAATTACCTCGTCACCAAGCTGATAAACCTTTTTAGTTTTTCTACCTACAATGGCATAATTATCAGCATCAAAATCATAATGATCGCCTTTAATATCTCGCAGGCGAATCATTCCTTCACATTTATTCTCTACAATTTCCACAAAAATTCCGAAATCTGTTACCCCGGAAATCACCCCAATAAATTCTCTATCCTGGTGATCTTGCATAAATTTTACCTGCATGTACTTAATAGAATCCCTTTCGGCATTAGTAGAAAGATTTTCCATTTCACTACTGTGGTGACATTTTTCGTCGTATTCATCTTCTTTAGCTGAAGGCTGTCCATCCAGATAACGCTGCAATAATCTATGTACCATAACATCTGGATATCTTCTAATTGGCGAGGTAAAATGCGAGTAATAATCGAAAGCTAAACCGTAGTGTCCAATATTCTCGGTGCCGTAATAAGCTTTGCTCATCGTTCTAATGGCTAGCGTATCTACTAAATTCTGTTCCTTTTTTCCCTGAACATCCTGTAGTAATTGATTTAAAGATGAAGATACGGTTTTCCGGTTTTTAAGATTTAAACCGTGGCCAAACCTGGAAACAAGACTGTTTAAAGAAACCAGTTTTTCTTCATCAGGTTCATCGTGACAACGATAAATAAAAGTCTTCTTTTCATCTTTTTTTCCTATAAATTCAGCCACTTTTCGGTTAGCTAAAAGCATAAACTCTTCAATAAGTTTATTGGCATCTTTAGCTGTTTTAAAGTAAACACCAACAGGTTCGTTTTCTTCATCTAATTGAAATTTAACTTCCACTTTATCAAAAGAAATCGCACCCTGACGCATCCTGGTAGAACGCATCTTTTTAGCCATTGAATTCATAGTTAAAACAGCATCAACAATTTCATCTTTAGCCGTATAAGCTTTATTCTGGATAGAAATATCTTCAGGAATATCACCTTTTTCAGTCTCAATTATTTGCTGAGCTTCTTCGTAAGCGAATCTCGCATCAGAATAAGTAACCGTTCTCCCGAACCACTCATTCACCACTTTGGTATTTTTATCGATTTCAAAAACTGCTGAAAAGGTATATTTTTCTTCATTAGGCCTTAAAGAACAGGCATTATTAGAAAGAACCTCCGGTAACATTGGTACCACCCGATCTACTAAATAAACTGAAGTTGCGCGTTCGTAAGCCTCGTCGTCCAGCACTGTCCCGGGTTGCAGGTAATGTGAAACATCGGCAATATGGATCCCGACTTCTACATTTCCGTTTTCCAGTTTTTGAAAACTTAAAGCATCATCAAAATCTTTAGCATCTGCAGGATCTATGGTAAAAGTCAAAACATCGCGCATATCACGACGTTTTTTAATTTCTTCAGGCTGGATAGAAGTATCAATTTGATTCGCAAAATCTTCTATTTCCTGCGGAAATTCATGCGGCAAACCGTATTGAGCCAGAATAGAATGAATCTCGGTATGATGTTCACCCGGGGTACCAAGAACCTGTATAATTTTACCAAAAGGAGAATCGGCTTTTTCCGGCCATTCTTCTAATTCAACAACAACTTTATCGCCATCTTTTGCTTCTCCCATTTTGTTCTTCTGAACAAAAATATCGGTATACATTTTTGGATCTCCAATAACCACAAAACCAAAATCCTTCTGCATATCAAGAACCCCAACAAATTCGGTTCTTTTTCTATTTAAAATTTTAGTTACTTCTCCTTCAGATTTTTTATTGCGCTTGCGGTTGTAGATATAAATTTCTACTTCGTCTCCATTAAAAGCGGTATTTAGATCTCTTGGTGAGATAAAAACATCGTCTTCTAATTCGTCTACCATCGCATAAGCATAACCTTTGGTAGTCATATCTATTACTGCGCGGTAATAATCGTTGCTTTTAACTATTTTAAATTTTCCGCGGCCCTCTTCTTCAATTTGCTTTTTTGCAGCTAATTGGGCTAATTTTTTAATAATATTATTTCTACTATTAGCATCATTAACGCCAAGCTTAGCGGCAATTTGCTTATGATTAAAGGTTTTACCCGCGTCCTTTCTAAGGATATCTAAAATACTTTTGGAAAGATTACCCTGGTGTTGGGATTTATTTTTATTCTTTTTACTCATTTCAATATTTAAAGTATAAAATTACGGCTTCTGCATTACATGAAGCCTATTTGCGATTAAAGTTTTGTTAAGCGTCCTGAAAATTATCTGCTTATAAAATATTTTAACATTTACTTAACATTATTTTAGCGCTGGGGGAAAACCCTTCTTTTTTGGTTCTCAGCCATTAAGAAAACATCTAATTCTTAATTTTTTCTTAATTTTAATTTAAGGTTCATAGAATCCTTTATTTCCATCTTTGTAATACTTGATAATCTGAGTACTATGGATAAAGCTAAAAAAATATCGCTTCTTTTTTTTCTTATTTTCCTTTTTGGATTAATAGGTTTTATCGCATCTATAAACTCTTCTTTAAATAAGAAAAGCCAGGTAAATGTAAAGTCTGCTCAGTTATATATGGATCACACACTAAGTTATTCAGAAGAAACAATTTATTATTTAAATTAACTTAAAATACTGTTTTTCAGTATTTTAATTTTCTTATTTTTTATTTAAAGATCTATAATCCCGAATTTATTCATTCTCAGCCCTTTAGTTTTTTTACGATTCTAATTTAAAAATCTAAGCCTCAAATTTCAATTTTAAAAGATATCAGTCAATGTTATTAACACTATATATAATTATCTTTTTTTCTTCTTTTTATAAAAATTAAAACTGATGGTTATTATAGCTTGTTAACTTGTAGAACAATTTTTTTAAGCTTTTCTTGGTTTTTAAGTTAGCTTAGTTTGATAACAACTTATTAACATACTTCTAAAGTTCTAAAAGACTGGAAATCTTAGTATTTTAATATTTACTTAACAAAAGTTGATAACCGAATCTTAATATCTAATCGGGATAATTAGAAAATAATTTAGTGTTCACAACCTGTTTTTATATGCTGATAACTTCTCTAAAAATAACAGACTTATAATTTGATTTACTCGCAGATATTTTGCTATTGAAATTTAAATCCAATACCACAAATAAGTTTCTCAGTTTCTCATCAATGCTTATCCACAATGCTATGTCAATACTAAAGCCTTGATTTATAAGCTTATTTAAAAAGTAATTAACAATTGAAAATAGCAATGTTACTAAGTGGTTTTTTTACCTTTGCTGCAGCTAAAACCTTAATTATGAAAATTGCAATAGGAAACGATCACGCCGGTACCGGATACAAGAAAAAAGTTGTTGATTACCTGAAAAACAAGGGTATAGAAGTTATTAATTATGGTACTAACAGTGATGATAGTGTAGATTATCCAGATTTTGTGCATCCCGTAGCCGATGATGTTGAAAACCAAAAGGTAGATTTTGGAATTATAATTTGTGGTAGTGGGAATGGTGCAAATATGACCGCTAATAAACACCAGGGTGTGCGTTCTGCTTTATGCTGGACAGGTGAGATCACTAAACTGGCTAGAGAACACAACAATGCTAATGTATTAAGTATTCCAGCTCGTTTTGTTTCAGAACACCAGGCAGTAGATATGGTTAAAATCTTTCTTGAAACTTCTTTTGAAGGTGGAAGACATCAAAAAAGAGTAGATAAGATTCCGGTTGAAAATTAGAGATATTATCAATGTATATAAAAGACTGTTTAAAACATTTTAAACAGTCTTTTATATTATTATTTCTGAACAAATATTCATTAGAAAAATATGGAAATCCTTATTAAAAATTTCAATGAACTTAGTCTTGAAGAGCTTTACCAGGTTTTACAACTTCGGTCTGAAGTTTTTGTGGTAGAACAGGACTGTGTTTACCAGGATATAGATGGTAAAGATCAAAATGCATTACACATTTTAGGCGTTAAGGATGGAAAAGTAATTGCCTACACTCGCTGCTTTGATAAAGGATTCTATTTTGACGAAGCCGCTATTGGGCGGGTTGTGGTGAAAGAATCTGAACGTAAAAATGCTTATGGCCATCTTATTCTAAAAGCTTCTGTAGAAGCTATTAAAGAGCGTTTTAAAACCGATAATATCAAACTTTCTGCTCAACAATATTTAACCGATTTCTACGAAAGCCATGGCTTTATGCAAATAGGCGAAGGCTATCTAGAAGATGGAATTCCGCATATTGCAATGGTTAAATAAGAATAGATATAAAGATTGAATTTTACTTCCGAAGCATTTAAAAGCCTTTAAAATGCGGGATATACTACCTCAAAATTTCTGAATAACGCTGGCTATCGTTTAAAATAGATTTAGCCTCTAATATTTCAGGATTGTTTTCAACGTAGTATTCATACAAGCCTTCTTTATAGAAATAGCGTTTAATAATCTCATCGGTTAAAATGCTTACTATTTTGTGTTTCTTTTCGTCTAATTCTTTTTTCTTCTGAATTTCAATTTCAGTGGAAATACTTTTATAATGACCTAGAATATCCTGTTCATAACCTTCTTTTGAAGCAATGGTAAGGAGTTCTTCAAGTTCCTGTTCTGTAGCGGTTTTATAGTCGAAATTAGAGGTTTTCAAGAAGGATTTGAAATTGTTGAAATCTACATCGGTGAACTCGAATGATTCAGGATCTTTCAAGTCATTTTTATAATAATATTCTGTAGCAAAATTAAAAATAGCATTCTGTGCGAGTAGCGCATTGGTAATATTACTGTATTCTGAGGTTTCCAGTTTAACATCGGGAGAAATTCCGCCGCCATCAAAAACGCTACGTCCATTTCGGGTTTTAAACTCGTTATAATCTTCTACAGCTCTTTTTATCGCTTTCCCATCTTCATCTCTTTCGGCATAATTTAAAGCCTGAATACACCTTCCACTTGGTGTATAATAACGGGAAATAGTAATCTTAAGCTGGGTACCATAAGCGAGTTCTTTTGGTCGCTGTACCAGGCCTTTTCCAAAGCTTCTGGCACCTACAACCACTCCTCTATCCAAATCCTGAATAGCACCAGCTACAATTTCACTGGCAGAAGCACTCCGTCCGTTGATTAAAACCACCAAGGGAATTTGCGTATCTATAGGTTCTTTTTGGGTTTGGTATGCTTTGTTATATTTTTCTATAACCGATTTGGTGGTTGTGATCAATTCGCCTTTTGGTAGGAAAATATTGCTCACGTTTATAGCTTCAGTTAATAAACCACCGGGATTTCCTCTAAGATCCAGAATAATTTCCTCTGCACCCTGGTTTTTTAAATCTTTTAGCGCCCTTATTGTTTCTGAAGAAGCTTTAGCGTTAAAGCGAGAAAGCACTATATACCCGGTTTTTTCGTCTAAAAGTTCATAAAAAGGGACTGCTTTTAATTGAATAGCACTCCTTGTAAGTTGGGTTGTTTTTATTTCTCCCTGGCGTTTATATTTTAAATTGATCTGAGAATCTGGTGAGCCATTTAGTAATTCTCCAACATCATCGGTATAATCGGCTACTTTTATTCCTTCGACTTCAATAATTTCGTCCCCGGCCTTTAATCCGGCTTTATCAGCGGGATAATTTTTATAAGGTTCCATAATAAGCAAAGTATTATCAACAACCTGCACGGTAGCACCAATGCCGCTGTATTCTCCGGAATTATTGATTCTTGCGGCTTCTACATCCTGTTCGTTCCAGTAATTGGTATATGGATCCAAATCTGCCAGCATGGCTTTAATCGCGGTATCCATTAAAGCGGCGGGATTGATTTCTTCAACATAATTCATGTTGATTTCCTTAAAAAGCGTGGTAAAGATTTCAATTTGTTTGGCGATCTCAAAGAAATCAGATTTAAAGCCAAAACTGCTGAATATTAGCGTGCCACCCAGACAAATTACCGCAATTTTTTTGATGAGTTTCTTTTTCATTTTTCAGTATTTTTGCTCGATAACCGAGATTAAATTTTCTGAGGTGATTTAAGCCGATTTATAGAAATTCAGCTTGTTTTATTTTCCGATTCATTAAACTTCTCCATTACTTTTATCATTGCTTTATTTAGGTTTTCCAGACTAATTTCTTCTCTGGAAATGTAGATAAACATTAAAGCATAAGGTTGTGTGAAGTTGCTGGTTACAAGATACTTATTTTTTCTGAAAGCTTCCCGCATCAAACGTTTAATACGGTTGCGGCCAACAGCAGTTTTTACCAGTTTTTTAGGGACAGAAACTCCGGTTTTAAAATGCTTGATTTCAGGATTGGTAATGGGAAGATAGATGAGTTTTAGCGGATATTTTTTAACCGATTTTCCTTCCTGAAATAATATATCTATGAGCTTTTTGCTCTTTAATTTTTCGTCTTTTCCAAAACTTTCATCCATAGTTCAAAAGTAAGCATAGTTTTAAGTTCTTTATGAAAAATTTAAGCGGAAATAAATGGAATTAATAAGCTATAGGAGTTGAATTATATACGTCAACCTGAACTTGTTTCAGAGCCTGCTCCGAAATTTGTTCGGAGTTCTAACAGGCTTAGATTCTGAAATAAATTCAGAATAACGATTTTAAAAATTGTTATAAAAAAAGACCTCACAGGTTTCAAAAACCTGTGAGGTCTAAATGCTAATTTTAAAAGAATATTACTCCTGTCCTTCTTCTTCTGAAGGTTCTTCGGCAGTATAAAGATTGTTATCTCTTTTCACATCTGCCATTAGTTGAGATTCGTCTATTTCTATACTTTCTATCTCGCTAAGTGGTTTATCTATGTTTAACTCGTAGGTTGGATAGGCCCAGGCCCAATCTTCTGCTACGGTCCAGTTCTCGTGTTCTGCCGGCTTTTCCCAACGCATTATTTGCAAAGGAACATAGATCATTTCTTCTTCCCCGTTGCTGTAACGCACGGTGATATCTATAGGCATTGGCATCAAATTTTTACGTTCTAAAGTTACTTTAGTTGAATTTTCATCTGCTTCGGTAACTTCTTTAATATCATAATCAATAGAAGCGGTAGTACGTGTCCAGTCGTTTAAATACCAGTCTAGTTCTGCTCCCGAAACTTTTTCAGCAATTCTAATAAAGTCGTTTGGGGTAGGATGTTTAAATTTCCATTCATCATAATAACGCTTTAAAGTTTTATCAAGATTATCCTTTCCGATAATATACCCTAACTGAGCTAAAAATACAGCCCCTTTAGAATAAGCAGCGGCTCCATAAGCAGCATTTAAATTATAACGATCTGCCTGAGTAGTTTGTGGTTGCTCAACGCCAGAGTTTGCCAATTGTATATATCCGCGGTAAGATCCTGTATGAGGGTTTTCAGCATAAGTTTCCATCACCTGGTTCATTGCAACACTAGAAATATAACTGGTAAAACCTTCGTCCATCCACTCGTGTTTACTTTCGTTTGTAGCCATTAAATGCTGAAACCAGGCGTGAGCCAATTCGTGTGCAGTAACACCCACAAGACTTCCAAAGTTACGTTCTCCTGTGATTAAGGTTAGCATGGCATATTCCATACCGCCATCACCACCTTGTGCCACGGTATATTGATCCCATGGATATGGGCCGATATTTTCGTTGAAAAACAACAATAAATCTTCGGTTTTTTCCTGAAGATTTTTCCAGTTCTCCTTTATCTCATCATTGTCTTTATAGAAAAAGTGAAGTACGGTTCCGTCTTCAGCAGTTCTTTTATCGTGAATATATTCAGGATCTGCAGCCCAGGTAAAATCGTGCACTTTTGGTGCTACAAAATGCCAGGTATGTGTATCGCCTTCAGCCTGTACTTCTTCATCAGAATAACCATGTCCAATTTCATCAGGATTTTGAAGGTATCCTGAAGCGGCAACGGTATAGTCTTTATCAATGGTAAGTTTTATGTCAAAATCGCCCCAAACCCCGTGAAATTCACGACCAATGTAAGGCGCTGCGTGCCATCCTTCAAAATCATATTCTGCCATTTTAGGAAACCACTGGCTCATAGAAAGCGCTACACCTTCTGAGCTGTTTCTTCCTGATCGGCGAATTTGTTCTGGCACCTGGCCTTCAAATTCCATATTAAAAGTGGCTTTTTCTCCAGGTAAAATAGGCTCATCAAGCTCAACCTCCAGCACAGTACCAACTTCTTCATAAGAAAGTTCGTTACCGTTTTGATCCAGGCTAGACACTCTTAAATATCCCTGTTCTTCTTCGGTTAATTTAGAAATACGGTCTCCTACTCTCCTATCCGGGTCTTTTATGGTTAAGGAACGTACGTCCATTTCACTTCCCGGTTGAAAAGCATTGAAATACAAATGGTAAAAAACACGGTCTAAAGTATCAGGTGAATTGTTGGTATATATCAATTCCTGGGAACCGGTATATTGAAAATTTTCAACATTCATATCTACCTCCATCTTATAGTCTACGTGCTGTTGCCAGTAGCTGGTGTTGTTTTGGGCACTGGCCAGGGAGGTTGCAACAAGGGCCAGACTTAAAAATAATTTCTTCATTTAATTGTGGTTTTTATGATCAAAATATTACTCGATAATCGAGATTTAAATGCTCCGTCCCGAAGCATCGGGATGCCTCGAAATTAAAATATTTTTTTCTATTTATGCCTCGTGGCTTGCACAGAGGTAGTTTACTTGAATTCTATTTGGTTTGTGAGGCTAAAATAAGCGCATTGTAAAGATTTACCATTTTCCCCGAAGTAGATAATTCTTTAAAATCCTGTGTATTGTTTCTATCGCCGCCTACAATAACATCGGCATTGGTGGTTAAACCGCTATCCATAATTACCTGTTTAACCTGAGCAGCGCTTAATTTTGGGTAAAAAGAACGAATAATAGCTGCCACACCTGCAACTGCTGGAGCCGCCATAGAGGTTCCCTGTAGGTATTCGTACTCGTTATTTGGTGTGGTAGACCAAATCTTAGTTCCGGGAGCAAAAACATCAACATTTGTTTTTCCGTAGTTGGAGAAATCGGCTACTAATTGAGCACCATAATCGTAATTAAGAGCACCAACAGTTAAAAAATTATCAGCAATTTCTTGTGGAGCCTCAGGATTTTGATCGTTAGGATAAACGGTATTTTCGTCTAAATTAAGGCCTTCATTTCCTCCGGCATTAACAATTAGCACATCGTTCTTTTCAGCATATCTAATAGCTTCCGTAACCCATTCCGGGTTTGGAGAAAAATACTTCCCAAAACTGGTATTGATCACTTTTGCACCATTATCTACAGCATAACGAATAGCCAGGGCAATATCTTTGTCGTATTCGTCTCCATCTGGCACAGCGCGTAAAACCATAATTTCAGCATTATTTGCTACACCATTTATGCCCATGTTATTATTTCTTTCGGCAGCGATAATTCCGGCTACGTGGGTACCGTGTTTAAGATCTTCTTTATCTTCTGATGGTCCCATCACATTGGCGTTTCCGTAATCAGTATCTGTAATATCATAAGGATCGTCACCTACGGGTGCACGTCCATCCAACTCCAGGTTAAAATGAGTCTCCAGCCTGTTTGCATAATATTCTATGCCTTCATCCAGTTCTTCAAGCGCTTCCGGAATATTTTCATTTACGTTATTCTGAATTTGCTGCAGCATTCCTTTGTATTGGGCCATCTGGCCTGAAGCTTCCATTTTATTAAGCTCTTCTTTGGTATAATTTTCTTTACCAAGTTGTGAAGAAACAGCCTGGTGCGCAGCTACCAGTTGCTTTTTGATCTGCTCATACTGATTTCTATTCTGAACGGTTTCTTCATATTCTTTTTCGTATTCTTCTTTTGCTTCCTGGTAATAGATAAATTCAGCACGATCTGCAGTGCTTATAGAGCTTGCAGTTTTACCTTCATATTTCGGCTTTAAGCGCTTATAAATACGGGTATACTCTAAATTTTCTTCTACTGCATCGCCAAGGAAATTCCAGCCGTGCATATCGTCTATATAACCATTGTTATCGTCGTCTTTCCCGTTACCGGGGATTTCATCTGAATTTGTCCAGATAACGCCGTCAAGGTCTTCGTGTTCAATATCAACGCCGCTATCTATCACGGCAACAATAGTTTTTTGACCTTTATTGTTTTTAATTATTTCTGAATATGCTTTCTCAACGCTCATACCGGGGATGGTATCTGTCATAAGATCGGCACCGCCCCAACCTTTTAACTGGGTTTCAGAGAGATCTGTAATTTTAAGCGGAATAGAATCTATGTTGGCTATTGGCGTAGAAACTATTTTTGGGGAACCACTTCCGCAGGAAGCTAATATAAGTGCGCTTCCCATAACTAGCGCGGGTTTTAAAAAAGGTATCTTCATTATTTTTATAAATTACTTTTGAAAAATTATTTACTCAATAATCGAGATTTAATGCAGCAAGGCTGGCCACGAAATTAAAAATATTATTTTTTATGAATGTCTCGTGAGCTTGCTCCGAGGTAGTTTACTTAATTTATTTTTTAATTGAAAAGTTCGTTAAAAGTAAAGGTTTTGTCTAACCTAACTCCCTTTTCAGTGTTTTTTAAGGTGATAATTTCGTTGTGGGCATCGTGCTCCAGGAACAAATAATAACCTTCATCTGCCGCTTTCTTTAAGAATTTTTCTTTTTCAGTTAAAGTGAGCAACGGCCTGGTATCAAAACCCATTACGTAAGGTAAAGGAATATGGCCGGCGGTTGGCAGCAAATCTGCCATAAACACGAGGGTTTTATCTTTATATTGAATATGCGGAATCATTTGTTTATCGGTATGTCCATCTACAAACAATACGCCAAAATCAAATTCTTTAGCCTGAGTGTAAATTTCGTTCTCTTTACGATCTAGAAATTGAAGTTTCCCGCTTTCTTCCATAGGCAGAATATTTTCAGGGAGAAACGAGGCTTTTTCGCGGGCATTAGGTTCTGTAGCCCACTTCCAGTGATCTTTATTGCTCCAAAATTTAGCATTTTTAAAAGCCGGTTCATAACCGGTTCTATCTTTATTCCATTTTATAGCGCCTCCCACGTGATCAAAATGCAGGTGGGTTAGAAAAATATCGGTAATATCATCTCGGTGAAATCCGTGTTTTTCCAGTGATTTATCTATAGAATGTTCGCCCCAGGGATAATAAAAACCGAAGAATTTATCGCTTTGCTTGTCGCCCATCCCGGTGTCTACAAGCGTAAGTTTATCTCCATCTTCAATTAAAAGGCAGCGAGCCGCCATATCTATCATATTGTTAGAATCGGCAGGATTAGTTCTATTCCAAAGGCTTTTAGGAACCACGCCGAACATTGCGCCGCCATCCAGTTTAAAATTTCCTGATTCTATGGGATATAATTTCATAAGATTCAATTTAGTTTCTGCAAATTACTAAAAGCAAAAAACATGCACTGCTAAAATTCTGTTAGTAGGCATGTTTTAAAACTTCAACTGTAAAAAGTTTCTACTCCAGGTAAATTACTTTTTCACCCTCGGCTATGGTATCGTTGTAATGGAATGGTCTTATAATTCCTTCAGTATTAATTATAAAAAACGGTAAAATTGAATTTTTATCTCCTTTATGCTCTTTTACCCATTCCCGGGTGGAGATCTCTTCTTTAATAGTGAGTGTATTTTCTTTAAAATCTCCATTACTAATTTTAGAGGCCCAGGGTTCTAATTCGGTTTTATTAGCGAAAAGCGAAGTAGCATTAATTTTATCGAGCATATTTACATCTGCCCCGGTCTCACTGGGCGATACCAATACAATTTTGTTAGGTATATAGAAAGCGTCTTCGGCAAGTTGTGCGGCAAGGAAGTTTATCTCATTATTACCCGTAAGTCCAATAAAAGTGCCTTTTTCTATGGCTTTTGCATCTTCCATGGTTTCTTCTTTTAAAATATTCCCGTACATACTGTTGAAACCTTGTTTTTTAGCTTCAGCCACCATTTCGCGGTTCGCATCTATAATAATCACCTCATTTTTATCCTGAAGTTTTTTCGCCATGTATAAACCAAGCGGATTGGCACCTAAAATGATATAACCACTCTTGGACTCCTGGTGAACCAATTCGTTTCTTTTTCTTAGCCAGTTTGTGGTCCAGGTTAAAAGAAATGGTACTGTTAACGTCGTGAAAATGGCCATAAAAACCAGGATAGAAAAGATCTCATTAGTAATTATCCCCATTTGCAAACCAATACCCGCAATAATAATTTCTACCGCTCCCCGTCCATTCATTCCGGTTCCTACGGCGATACCTTCGCGCCAGCCGTAACCACTTGGAAGATAGAATAAGGCCGTACCAAAAATTTTCCCTACCATCGCCACCAATGTAACTACAATAAGCATCACCAGATCTGTTTGAAATACCTCCAGAGTTACATTAAATCCTGCGGAAACGAAGAAAATAGGCGCTAAAAATCCGATAGAAATATCGTGAAATATATTGTTTATATCTTTAGAAATTTGCCGATTAAAAACGCCATCTCTAATAAATAATCCTGCCATAAAAGCTCCTAAAATACTATGTAAACCGGCTACTTCAGCTAATTCTGAAAAGCCCAGCACGATAATAAGAATTAAAGTGAAATGAAGGGTGCGGCTGTTAATTTTAGACTTCATTAAAAACCTACCCAATAATGGCAATAGATAAATTCCCGCCAGGGCGGTAAAAACAAAAAACAAGATAGCTTTTCCGGCAACCCAGGCTAAACCAAGAGTATCAATACTTCCGGCATCTACATAACTTATAATTCCTGCGAAAATAACCAGCGCGAGGGTATCCGAAATAAGGGCACCGGCCATAAGTACATAAGCTATTCTGGTATTGAGCAACTTTAGGTCTACCAAAATCCTGCTTTTGGTGGCGAGAGAGGTTACAGCTACAGCAATAGCCACAAAAATTGCAGCCATTTGGGTCCCTCCAAAATAAATTATCGTGTAATAACCCAGTGCAAACGGAACTATAAAACCCCCAATCGCGGCTAAAAGTCCCGGCCAGGAAGCTTTCCCAAGGTCTCGAAAATTGATCTCCATTCCTATGTAAACCATAAGCAGGATGATGCCTACTTCTGCCAACACATTAATCATTTCTGAAGTTTCAAGGAATGCAAGTAGCGCAGGACCAAGTAAAATTCCTATGATTAATTCTCCCAGGATGGCCGGATAGCCCAACCTTTTGGCGGCCGATCCTCCTAACCAGGCACTGGTTAAGATGATTAACAAATTAAGGATATTTAATTCTTCCATAATTAATAATTTGGCTAATTAACATACAAAATATTACTAATTTCAGAATATATATGCAAATAGATAAAATAAATGTAGTTTACAATAAAAATTTCTTTTTTTATTTCAAAATAACTGAATTCCTTATATACTTGCGGTTAAATCGAGGTATTTTTGTAAATAGCAATTTATAGCTAAAATGACGTACGCATGTTAGAACTGGCAAGTTTGATAATATTGGGGATCCTGGCCCAATGGTTGGCCTGGAAAATTAAAACTCCTGCAATTTTACCACTTATATTAATAGGGCTTTTAGTTGGACCTATTTCAACATTAATTAGTGAAGATGGAACCAAATGGGTAGAACCTATTTGGAATGGCTCTGAAGGTTTATTTCCGGGCGAAAGTCTTTTCTACTTTGTATCACTGGCAATTTCGGTAATTCTTTTTGAAGGTGGTTTAACCCTTAGAAAAGGGGAAGTTGGTAATATTGGCCCTGTAATTTTAAAATTAATAAGTGTTGGTACTATCGTCACTTTTCTGGGAGCCGGTCTTGCAGCGCATTTTATTTTTGACCTTACCTGGCAGATTTCCTTTTTATTTTCAGCATTAATTATCGTAACCGGGCCCACGGTTATTACGCCAATTCTGCGAAATATTCCATTAAAGACTCACGTTTCTTCTATTCTTAAATGGGAAGGAATTCTTATAGACCCTATTGGGGCACTTATTTCTGTATTGATGTTTGAATTCATTAGGGTAGAAGGCGGACAGGATTTTACGCAAACTGCACTAATTGAATTCGGTAAGATCTTACTTTTTGGATTTACCTTCGGATTTACATTCGCTCATTTATTAGCTTTTCTGATTAAAAAACAAATAATTCCACACTATTTATTGAATGTTTTCACCCTTGCAACCGTACTGGGTGTCTTTGTTATGGCAGACATGTTTGCCCATGAAAGCGGACTTTTAGCTGTGGTAATTATGGGAATGGTAATGGGAAATAAGGATCTACCTAACATTAAGGAGTTACTGTATTTTAAAGAGTCACTTAGTGTTTTATTGATCTCCATTCTGTTTATATTATTGGCGGCCAATATTGAAGTTGAAGAACTTTTACTGGTCTTTAACTGGAATTCACTTATTCTTTTTGGAATTGTTGCTTTACTGGTAAGACCAATTGGGGTGATCTTAAGTTCACTCGGTTCTGGCTTAAAGGTGAACGAAGTAGCTTTTATAAGCTGGGTTGGACCGCGAGGTATTGTTGCTGCAGGTATCGCCTCTTTATTTGGCTTGCGTTTGGCTCGTGAAGGTATTGAAGGTGCCGAATATATTACGCCGCTTGTTTTTATGATCGTGCTTTGTTCGGTTTTACTAAATGCCGCTACAGCCAGGGTTTTTGCCCGCTTGGTAGGCGTATTTATTAAAGATTCTCAGGGAATTTTAATCATTGGCGCTTCCTCAATTTCAAGATTAATAGGAAAATACTTACACGATAACAAGCGTCATGTAGTGCTTTTAGATAACAATTCTGATAATGTAAAAAAGGCCCGAAAATTGGGAATTGATGCTATTGAAGGAAGTGTATATGCAGATGATTTAATGAATAATATTGAATTGAATGATATTGGTTACCTGATGGCTATGACCGGAAATAGCGATATCAACAAAACCGCCATCTCAAAGTTTAAAAAGCAATTTGGTGAAAATGGATCATTCAGGGTTATTACTGCAGACGAAATGAATAATCCGGAGAAGAATCCAACTGAAGGTTTATTCTCTCATACAGACGATTATATAAAACTTACAGACGTTTCCAGAAACTATCCTAAGATCCACGAGATTACGCTTAACAGTAAAGAGCATTATGAAGGTCTAATAGAGATTTCAAAAACCGATACCGATATTATCCCGCTTTTTGTGAAAAGTAAAGATGGAGATTTAATTATAATTCCTTCACACAGTTCTGAAGTTGAAATTGAAGAGGATTATCAACTGGTTTATCTTGGGAAGAAAATTCAACGGGAAGAAAAAGCTGAAGAAGATTATGATGAAACCATAGATAAAGAAGAGGCAGAACAAGATATAAAAGAAAAAAAAGAGCAGGAGCAGGAAGAAGATAATTAATCTTCGTGCTCCATTTCTGCTACCAATTCGTCGGTGATTTCCATATTGTGATAAACATTCTGAACATCATCGTCGTCCTCAAATTTATCTACCAGGTTGAGTATTTTTTTGGCATCTTCAACCGGTAATTCTACAGTATTTAATGGAATACGCTGAACTTCAGAAGATTTAACTTCAATTTCCAGTTCTTCTAATTTTGTAGACATTAGTCCAAAATCAGTAAAATTGGTGTAGATGGTGATAAAGTCTTCTTCTTTCTCAATTTTTGAGGCTCCACCTTCAATAAGTTCAAGTTCAAATTCCTCCAGGTTCATTTCTATCTTTTCCCTTTCTATGGTAAAAACTCCTTTTTTATCAAAAAGAAACTCCAGGGAACCATTCGTGCCTAAATTTCCGCCGTTTTTAGAAAAAGTAGAGCGAACTGATGCTACGGTTCTATTTGTGTTATCGGTAGTACATTCAATAAAGAAAGCTATTCCGTTGGGTCCATAGCCTTCAAAAGTTACCAGTTCATAATTATCGGCATCAGCTCCACTGGCCTTCTTTATAGCGCGTTCTATGGTGTCTTTGGGCATATTCACACCCTTGGCATTAGAAATTGCATTACGTAGCGTAGGATTGGTTTCAGGATCTGCGCCGCCACCTTCTTTTACCGCAACGCTAATCTCTTTTATTGCTCGGGTAAACTGCTTTGCACGTTTTTTATCCTGCGCACCTTTTCGGTGTTTAATATTTGCCCATTTACTATGTCCGGCCATTTTTTTAGTCTTTAGTCATTAGGCGGTAGACCTTAGAAAAAGCTACCCCTGAATTTAATTCACCACAAATTTAAAAAATGAACTACAAGTTAAGAAATGATATGAAAATGTTTATCCAATGAAAGATTTTATATATTTAGATAAATGGAAATGGAAAAATTTAATTTTGAGGAACTTAAGGTTTACCAAAAGTCTTTGATTTTGATTGATAGGATTTATGCGGAAACCAAAGAATTTCCCAAAGAAGAAGTTTATGGACTAACTTCACAATTTCGAAGAGCTGCCATTTCTATAGCCCTTAATATTGCAGAAGGCTCAGGTAGTTCAAATCCTGAATTTCGCCGTTATCTTCAAATATCTTTGAATTCAGTTAAAGAATGTGTCGTTTGCGTAGAGATTGCACAGCGTCAAAAATATCTTCGACTAGAAGAATATAATCATTATAGAAAAGATCTTGCAGAACTATCTAAAATGATCACCTCTTTAATGAAATATCTGACCAGGAAATAAATACTAACGTCTAAAGACTAAAGTCTACCGACTAACTAATCATTCAACTTAAGTACCGCCATAAAGGCTTCTTGCGGAATTTCAACATTTCCTACCTGGCGCATACGTTTTTTACCTTTTTTCTGTTTTTCCAGCAGTTTTCTTTTACGTGAAATATCACCACCATAACATTTGGCGGTAACGTCTTTTCTTAGTGCTTTTACGGTTTCACGCGCAATAATTTTAGCACCAATTGCCGCCTGTATTGGAATATCAAATTGTTGCCTTGGAATTAATTCCTTCAACTTTTCACACATTTTCTTTCCAATATCGTAAGCGTTGTCTACGTGGAGTAGGGCAGAAAGGGCATCTACAATATTCCCGTTAAGTAAAACATCTACTTTAACCAGTTTAGACTCGCGCATTCCTATAGGTGAATAATCGAAGGAAGCGTAACCTCTGGAAACGGTTTTTAATCTATCGTAAAAGTCAAAAACAATTTCAGCTAAAGGCATATCAAAACTTAGCTCCACCCTTTCAGGAGTTAAATACACCTGGTTGGTGATTTCCCCTCTTTTTTCTATACAAAGCGACATAACATTCCCAACATAATCGGCTTTAGTAATAATGGTAGCTTTAATAAAAGGTTCTTCTACGCGGTTTAAAGAAGAAGGTTCCGGTAAATCTGAAGGGTTATTAACCAAAATCAGATCATCTGGATTTTTATTGGTGAAGGCATTATAAGATACGTTAGGTACGGTGGTAATTACCGTCATATCAAATTCACGTTCCAATCGTTCCTGAATAATTTCCAGGTGAAGCATTCCTAAAAATCCACAACGAAAACCAAAACCTAATGCAGCAGAACTTTCCGGTAAAAATACCAAAGAGGCGTCATTAAGCTGAAGTTTCTCCATAGAACTTCTAAGTTCTTCATAATCTTCTGTATCTACTGGATAAATACCGGCAAAAACCATAGGCTTTACATCCTCAAACCCGGCTACAGCTTCAGTAGTAGGATTTTTAGCATCGGTAATAGTATCCCCAACTTTTACTTCGCGGGCATCCTTAATTCCTGTGATTAGGTAACCAACATCACCCGTTTTTATTTCCTGCCGCGGGAATTGCTTTAAACGCAAAGTTCCTACTTCATCGGCGAAATAATTTTTCTGGGTAGCTACGAATTTAATATTCTGGCCTTTTTTAATCGACCCGTTAATAACTCTAAAATAGGTTTCAACACCTCTAAAAGGATTGTAAACCGAATCAAAAATAAGTGCTCTTAAAGGAGCATCTACTTTTCCGCTTGGTGCCGGAACTCTGGTTATTATAGCTTTCAGAATTTCCTCTATTCCCAGTCCTGTTTTTGCACTTGCAGGAATAATATCTTCATATTCACATCCCAGAAGATCTACAATATCATCGCTTACCACTTCTGGGTTTGCACTTGGTAAATCTACCTTGTTAAGCACCGGAATTATCTCAAGGTCGTTTTCCAGGGCTAAATAAAGGTTAGAAATAGTTTGTGCCTGTATACTTTGAGCGGCATCCACTACCAATAAAGCACCTTCACAAGCCGCGATAGAACGGGAAACTTCGTAAGAAAAGTCTACGTGTCCCGGTGTGTCAATTAGGTTTAAAACATACTTTTCGCCTTCATATTCATAATCCATCTGTATGGCGTGACTTTTAATGGTAATGCCACGTTCGCGTTCCAAATCCATACTGTCAAGGAGTTGTTCCTGTTTTTCACGATCTGTTACCGAACCTGTAAAGTCTAGTAAACGATCTGCCAGGGTACTTTTTCCGTGGTCAATATGGGCGATTATACAGAAGTTTCTTATATGTTTCATTAGGTAATTTTAATTATTGAATTCCATCAAAAAACTTCGGGGGCAAGCCCGAGAAATATGAATTGGAAGTCTCATTTTCAAATCGAGGCAAGCCTCGGCGTATTTAATCTCGATTATCGAGTAAAAGGTAATCAACAAATTTAAGTTTACAAATATAGTTTATTTCATAGTCCTAAAAAGAAAGATAGAATATAAGAATTGCAAGAAATTCTAATCCTTAAGTATTGCTCTTTGGAAATCATTTAAATAAAAAAATGACTTATCTTTTAGTTATTTATAAAAAAACTTACCTAAGTATACGTTGGTTATAAAAAAGTTTCCTTTTTTTGTAAGGAACATTTTTGTTATAATTTTCTAAAAAGGCATTAAGTTTAACCAGAATTAAATATTAACTATACTTAAGATATACATTTATGGCTGCTGAAACCGCAACTAATCAGAACAACACCAGTAGATCTATTGTTATTATAGGCGTGTTATTTTTCATCTTCGGCTTTGTAACCTGGTTAAATTCTGTACTTATACCATTTTTAAAAACTGCCAGCCAGTTAAATAACTTTGAATCTTATTTAGTAGCCTTTGCTTCTTATATTTCATATTTCGTAATGGCTATCCCTTCAGCCTGGGTATTAAAAAGAACCGGTTTTAAAAACGGAATGTCACTAGGCCTGGTTGTAATGGCGATAGGTGCTTTAATTTTTATACCGGCTGCGATGTCCAGAACTTACGCGATGTTCCTATTCGGGTTGTTTGTTCAGGGAACCGGTTTGGCTTTGCTACAATCGGCAGCTAATCCCTATATCACTATTCTTGGGCCTATTGAAAGTGCCGCCAAACGAATTAGTATTATGGGTATTTGCAATAAGGTCGCTGGTGCATTAGCTCCTATTATCTTTGGTTCCATACTTCTGAAGAATATGGATTCTGAAGAAGCGAAATTGGCAGGATTAAATGTTATAGAAAAAGCAGCAGCCCTGGATGAACTTTCTAACCGGGTGATCACACCATATATAATTATGGCGGTAATTTTGGTAGGTCTTTCAGTGCTTATTTATTATTCAGCTTTACCTGAAATTGAAACCGATGGAGAAGATGAGACCCTTGCTGCTGCGAATAAAAGTAAAACCAGCGTGCTTCAGTTCCCAAATTTACTATTAGGAACCCTGGCTATGTTTTTATACGTTGGAGTAGAGGTAATTGCCGGAGATACGGTGATAAGTTATGCTCGCGATGGACAGAATATTGATACAGATATCGCTAAATATTTCACTACGTATACCTTAATTGCCATGATTGTGGGGTATTTAATTGGTACGGTAACTATTCCAAAATATATAAGTCAGCAAAAAGCATTACAGATCTCAGGTATTTTGGGAATTATACTTGGGCTTTGTGCAATCTTTACCGATGGCTATATTTCAGTGCTTTGTATATCGCTCTTAGGTTTAGCAAATGCTTTGGTATTCCCTGCAATTTGGCCTTTAGCACTTAATGGATTGGGTAGATTTACTAAAATAGGTTCTTCCTTCCTAATTATGGCACTGGCCGGTGGAGCTATTTTACCACTAATCTACGGATATTTAGCCGATACTTTTGATCCTCAATCGGCCTACTGGATAGTAATTCCAAGTTATTTGTATATCTGGTTTTTCGCAGCAAAAGGACACAAAATAAAATAAAGATTTTAGAATGAAAAGTTTAAGTTTCAAGTTAGGTTTAGTTTTAGTGTTTTTTCAACTGGGTTTATCCGCACAAGAACCCGAAGTTGAAAAACCAGCAATCATACCGCAGCCAGCAGAAATTGAGTGGAAAGACGAGTTCTTTACACTACAGGAAAGAACAGTGGTTTGTTTTAATTCCGGTGCAGAAGCATCGGCTGCCTGGCTGCAGCGATTGCTGAGTAATACTTATACACAAAGCTATGAGATGCGGGGAGAAAATTGTAACGGTTTTAACCTTAATATTGATCCAGAACTAGAAGAAACTCTTGGTAAAGAAGGTTACAATTTAGATATTACTTCAAGTACCGTTAGTTTAGAAGCGGCAACTGAAGCCGGACTATTTTATGCTATCCAAACCTTGCGGCAAATGTTTCCACCGGAAATTGAAAATGAAAAAATTTCGGAAGAAATAAAACTTTCCCAGGTATCTATCACCGACAGTCCACGATTTGAATGGCGCGGGTCTATGCTGGATATTGCTCGTAGTTTTTTCGGTCCAAATTATATTAAAAAGCATTTAGACCGAATGGCTTTTTACAAATTAAACAGACTTCATTTGCACCTAACCGATGATCAGGGGTGGCGTATAGAAATAAAACAAAAACCTAAATTAACCGAATTAGGTAGTAAAGGTGCCGTTAAAGGCGGTAGGTCTGGGTATTTAACCCAGGAAGAATATAAAGAAATCCAGGAATATGCTGCGGCGAGAAATATTGTAATTGTTCCTGAAATTGATATGCCAGGACATATTTATTCAGCCTTAATGGCTTATCCAGAATTAAATTGTGACGATTTTAGCAATATAGAACCCAGGATGGCGACTCCACCGGAGTTATTTCACGAATACAAAGTAGGATGGAGTAAACTATGTTTAGATAAGCCTGAAATTTATGATTTTGTAGCTACAGTTTTAGGGGAAATGGCAGAGATCACTACCGGAGATTATTTACATATTGGAGGTGATGAGATTGAAGACGAACGTTACAAAGAATTTGTGGTGAAAGCCGATTCTATTGTTCAAAATCTTGGCAAAACAACTGTAGGTTGGGAAGAAGTAACTCAGGCAGTAGTAGACACTACTTTTATTAGTCAGCGTTGGAATGGGAAAACCAAAAGTGTAGTGAATACGCCTATAATAGAATCTATTTGTTCGAGTTTTTATTATGATCACGCCAACGTACCGGGACAGGAAATGACCAATAATTGGTGCAAGGAAGATGGAGTTTCTTTAAAAGATGCTTATACCTTTAAGGTGAAAAGTCCGAATACCATAGGGGTAGAGGCTCCGGTTTGGACCGAGATGGTACTTTCTAACGAAGCTGCAGACGATAGGTTCTGGCCAAGAACAATAGCCATGGCAGAAGTGGGTTGGACTAAGGCAGAGAAAAAAGATTATAAGAACTTTATAAAACGTCTGGGAGAACAAGGTTTAAGACTTGATCTTATGGATGTAAATTATTTTAGAAGCCCAGAAGTAGATTGGAATAGCAACCCTAAAAAAGGGATTTTTTCAGAATTTATGCCTAAATCTAAATTTTAAATTATTTTAGATATTTTATTGAAAACATTTCTCCTCGAGTTATTGAGGGAGATATATTATAATTAAACTTAAAAATGGAGAATAATAATCCCGATACCGAAAAAACTTCGAAGTATAATGATTTAGAGAAAATGAGTACTTCAACTCTGCTTCATAATATAAACAAGGAAGATAAAACCGTTCCAGAAAGTGTTGAAAAAGAGCTTCCGGCCATTGAAAAATTGGTTGATGCCATAGCACCTAAAATGGAAGCTGGTGGCCGATTATTTTATATTGGCGCTGGAACAAGTGGAAGACTGGGGGTTTTAGATGCTTCTGAGTGTCCTCCTACTTTTGGGGTATCAGATGAATTAGTTATAGGCTTAATTGCCGGTGGTGATATTGCATTAAGAAATGCGGTAGAAAATGCCGAAGATGACACCAACCAGGCCTGGAAAGATCTTCAAAAATTTGAAGTTTCAGAAAAAGACGTGGTGGTAGGGATTGCTGCATCAGGAACTACTCCATACGTTATTGGCGGAATTAAAGATGCACGATCTAAAGGAATAGTGACGGGTTGCGTAACTTGTAGTTCTGGCAGTCCTTTGGCCGCAGCAAGCGAATTCCCTATAGAGGTGGTTACCGGACCCGAGTTTGTAACTGGTAGTACAAGAATGAAAGCCGGAACTGCGCAAAAACTGGTATTGAATATGATCTCAACCAGTGTAATGATAAAACTAGGCAGGGTAAAAGGCAATAAAATGGTAGATATGCAACTTTCCAATAAGAAATTGGTAGGCCGCGGTACCAGGATGATTATGGAAGAGTTAAATGTAGATGAAGCTGAAGCCGCACGATTGCTTGAAACATATAAAAGTGTAAGAAATGTACTGGCAAAATATGAAAGTTAATATTCTGCCGAATATCGTGGTATTACCTTTCTGAAGTGGCATCACCTAATTTTCAGGCATTATTTTTTATAAATAATTCTATAATAAATTCAGGCCTATATTTCTATATTTTTGTAGCTCTGGTGAGTTAGGTTCTAACTCTGTAATTAGTGTATCTACAGCAATCGCGTCACAAACTTTAAAACGGTTATAGGTGTTGAGCTTTTTAGAAATGGTAAGTGAAACCAATTTTTTGGAAGATTTAACCATGGCTTTTTTCATTTGCGCAACCTCCCAATCCAGTTCGGTAACACCTTTTGCAATATCCATATAACCGGTACCTAAAAAGCAGATATCGGCTGTGATTTCCGATAAAAGATTAATAGCACTTCCACCTGCCGCAAGTTGCGATCCTCTTGATAATTTTCCTCCTATAAGATGTACCTCATCATTTTTAGAGGCGTTGTTAAGCAGTTCTACAGCCATAGGGAGACTTGGAGTAAAGAAAGTTAAATTCATTTTTCTGGGAAGTAATTTTGCAAGTTCTAAATTAGTAGACCCACCACTAATAAGTACCACGTCACCATGGTTTAGAAGTTCTACTCCCTTCTTAGCAATAATAGATTTGTTTTCATATTCGTACACCTCCCGGGTATTATCGGAATGAATATTAAATCCATTTGAAACCGCTCCGCCGTGAACTTTTTTAAGGCGTTTTAATTTATCCAATTCCATGAGATCCCTTCGCACAGTATCCATAGATACGTTAAGAGTTCTGGTTAAGTCGCTTAGTAACACTCTGTTATGTAGATGTACTTCGTCAAGAATAATTTGATGGCGCTCAGTTTTTTTCATATTAAATTTTTGGAACTGGTTTTTGGGTTAAAGACAGTATATAACAAAATTAACTCGAATCAAATTAATATGTTAAAATTTTTGAATTATGATTTTTAAAGTAAGTCTACTGTTTTTTTATTAAAATTCTATTTATGCAATTAAAAATAGCAAAAAATAGACTAGTAGCGCAAAAAAACAGCAAAATAAGTAAATTATTGCAAGTTTTTATTGCTATTAATTAATTTATATGATATGTTTGTTTCATAATCAATTGTTAATGTATTATTATGGGAAAACGTTTTCGTAAATCTATTTTAGTGTTGCTCTGCCTATTTTCAATTCAGGTGTGGGCACAGGAGAGAGAAGTTTCGGGAGAAATCTTTGATACGGATGGAATGCCTCTACCAGGGGTGAACGTATTTATAGAGAATACATCCAAAGGAACTGTAAGTAATTTTGATGGGGAATTTTCTCTAAGTATTCCAGATGAAAACAGTACAGTGCTGGTTTTTTCATCTTTAGGATTCCAGGAACAGAAGATTACTGTGGGGAATCAAAACAATTTCACTATTACTATGCAAACCGATACTGAAGGTTTGGATGAAGTAGTGGTAGTTGGGTATGGTAGTCAAAAACGGAGTAATGTAACCAGTTCAATCTCTACGATAGATACAGAAGTTTTGGATTCAAGACCAATTACCGATGTTGCACGTGGTTTGCAAGGTGCAAGTCCCGGGATAACGATTACATCTCCTACCGGGCAGATTGGTCAGGACCCAACTATAAGATTGCGTGGTAATGTAGGAACTTTAAGCCCGGGAGGTGGCGGTGCTCAACCCTTAATTTTGGTAGACAACGTTGAGGTTTCCAGCCTGCAATCTATAAACCCGCAGGATATTGAAGATATTTCAGTATTAAAAGATGCAGCATCTACTTCTATTTATGGAGCCAGAGCTGCCTGGGGTGTGATTTTGGTGACTACTAAAAATGGTAGACGAAGCCAGGCACCAACCGTTAACTACTCGAATAACATTTCATGGTCTACTCCAACCAATACTCCTACAGTTGCACCAGCAGCAGACGGAGCCGAGATGGCTTTTGCGGCTGTGAGAAGAAGAATTCCTTCTTTAGATGCATTTGGATTGGTGAATATGTACTTAGATGATACCGCGATTGAAAGAATGCGAGAATGGGAAGAACTATATGGAGATCAGAATTTAAGTGATGAAATGGTTCTTGGCCGTGATTTTGAAATAAGAGATGGAAGATTGTTTTTCTATCGTCCGTGGAATCCTGAAGATAAGTTCGTAAAAGAATGGGCGCCACAGCAAAAACACGATCTTTCTGTTTCAGGAGGAAGTGAAAAAACTAACTACTATGTTGGTCTTGGTTACCTGGAACAAGGTGGAGTTTATAAAGCAAACCCAGATGAATTTGAAAGATATAACCTTAACTTAAGTGTTAATACTTCTATTACAGACTGGATGGATGTTCGAGCCAAAGTATTATATACCAATACAAAAACAACAGAACCTTTTGCTTTTGGATCTGCTACTTATGATGCTTGGTATTATACCACCAGATGGCCGGCATATTATCCTTACGGAACTTACGAAGGAAATCCTTTTAGAAGTCACGTAAACGAAGTGGCCCAGGCAAAGATGAACCAAAATGATAGGGCTCTAACCAGAATTAATTTAGGTACCACTATCAATCCTATTGAAAATCTAGATATTAATTTTGATTATACTTTTGACGGTGTAGATAGACACGAACACCAGGTTGGTGGATCGGTTTCGGCTTACAATTTCTGGGCTACCGGGCCAGATCTAGTTTACGAGCCATATACCAGCCCAGCGTATGATAGGGTGGTTTACAATTCTTCCTGGAGTAGAAGAAACACCGCAAAAGCTTTTGCGACTTACGATCTTAATATAGCTGATGATCATCAATTTGAAGTTACTGTTGGTGGTGATGCCGAAGAGTTTGAATTATGGGCACAATCTTCTCAAAGAAGAGATTTATTAAACCCAGATCAGGGAGAGTTAGACCTGGCTACAGGAGATCAGTTCGTTGGAGGTGATAGAGAAAATTGGACCACTTTAGGTGCTTTTGCTCGAATTAACTATTCATATAAAGAAAAGTATCTACTTAACGTAAATGGTAGATATGATGGTTCTTCCAGACTTTCAGCAGATGAGAAGTGGGCATTTTTCCCATCTATGTCGGCTGGTTGGATTGTTACCAAAGAAGATTTTATGGATGCTGTAAAGCCAACTTTGTCTTTCCTAAAGTTAAGAGGGTCTTATGGATCTGTAGGAAACCAAAATGCGCTAATCTCTAACATTTATAGAACAATGTCGTCCTACAATACCGGATGGTTAATAGATGGTGAAAACCAGTTAACTACAGGAACTCCTGGAGCTTTACCGGCAGATCTTACCTGGGAAACTGTTACCACCTTAGATTTAGGTTTCGATGCTCGTTTCTTTAAAGATAAATTAGGAGCTAGTTTTAGCTGGTACGAGAGAACAATTAGCGATATGCATAGTGCAGGGGTAACTTTGCCTAATTCTTTTGGTACTTCAGCTCCAATTAGAAATTTTGGTGAGATTCAAACCAAAGGTTGGGAGCTTGAACTTGATTTTAGCCATACTTTTGATAACGGACTTAGCATAAACACTAAAGGTAACTTAAGTGACTTTAAAGAGAGAGTAACGAAATTTGCAAATACTACCGAGGGAATTAATTCTTATTATGAAGGGAAACAATTGGGAGAAATTTGGGGATATGAAACCGATAGATTTTTTACTGAAGCCGATTTTGATTCCGACGGTAACTTAGCGGAAGGCATTCCTTCTCAGGAAATCTTCGAAACAAATGGATGGTTTCAGTACGGTCCCGGAGATATAAAATACAAAGACTTAAATGGTGATGGTGTTGTAGATTTTGGATCTAGAACAGTAGGTGATTCCGGAGATATGAAAAGAATTGGTAACTCCACACCTCGTTACCAATATGGATTGCAAATAGGAGCAAACTGGAAAGGTTTTGATTTTAACATGTTTATGCAGGGTGTTGGAAAACGTGATTTCTGGGCAAACGGGCCGGTATTTATTCCTGGCTATCGTTATGGAGAAGCCTGGTATGAGCACCAGTTAGACTACTGGACTCCAGAAAATCCAAACGCATATTATCCAAGACCTAACGACCAGCAACAATCTAATAATGCGATGAACTTTTTACCGCAATCAAAATATTTATTAGACATGTCTTATTTGAGAATGAAGAACATCACCTTAGGATATACTATTCCAACTTCTCTAACAGAAAAATTTCAGGTAGAAAGGTTTAGAATTTATGCCAGTGGTGAGAATCTTTTCGAATTCACAGGTGCACAGGTTCCTGTAGATCCTGAAGTAGACTATACCTCAGCCGGTTTAAATGACACCTCAACCTTTGGACGTGTTTACCCATTTAGAAGATCATTTTCTTTAGGAGTTCAGGTAACACTATAATTTTAAAAATCTAGTTATTATGAAAGTAACAAACAAAATATTTATTCTTTTCTTTCTTGCCTTAGGTGTTGCAAGTTGTGAAAAAGATTTCCTGGACACTCCACCACAGGATGTCCTGGTAGACGAAACGTATTGGTCTAGCGAAGTAAACGTAAAAACCTTTGCTTACGGTTTTTATACAGCATATTTTTCGGGATATGGCTCAGGTTTTTCCTGGGGGAAATATTTCTCTGGCCAAAGCTTAAACGATGATTTTGCACCTACAAACCCTCCAAGATTCACACTACAGGTTCCTACTTCAGGTGGCGGATGGAGCTTTGCCTGGGTGCGTAAAGCAAATATCTTTATAGACAGGGTGCAGGGGGTAGATATGGAAGAAGAAGCCATAAACCACTGGACAGGTATTGGAAGATTTTTTAGAGCTTTAGAATATCATGATTTGGTAAAAGCTTTTGGTGACGTTCCTTATTACGACCAGGAACTTGCTGAAAATGATCAGGAAATGTTATACAAAAAACGCGACGATAGAACTTTTGTAATGGACCGTGTTCTGGAAGATTTTCGCTTTGCGGCAGAAAATGTTAGAGACAATGTTGAAAATGAAGGCTTAGAAGTAGATAGAAGCGTGGTTCTTGGTTTTATGTCTAGAGTTTTCCTTTACGAAGGTACCTGGCAAAAATATCACGAAAATAATAATGAGAAAGCAGCCGAATATCTTGAGGCGGCAAAATGGGCTGCTCAAGAAGTAATTGAGTCTGGTAATTTTTCATTAGGAAATTATAGAGAGGTATTTAATTCCCTGGATCTATCTGGAAATCCGGAAGTATTACTATACCGTGAGTATGAAGAAGGAATGGTTACTCACTCCCTCAACAGTTATAACAATAAAGAACCTCAAACAGGAGTGTCTAAAGACGGAATTGAATCTTATTTGGCTGAAGATGGTCTGCCTATTGGAATATCAGACTTGTACCAGGGAGATAAAGGAATTGAGAACTTAATGGCAAACCGTGATCCTAGAATCTATGAAACTTTCGTTTCAAATGAATTAAGAATTAACGGGGTAGATCCTAACTATTCAACCACAGGAATTGCTACGCATAAGTTCTTAAATGAAGAAATTGCCGATGAGCCAAGAGGAAATTCTAACTTAAACCCTACAGATGCGCCGGTAATTAGGTACGGCGAGATTTTGGTTAATTATGCAGAGGCGGCTTATGAACTATCTACAGTAGGTGGTCCCGCTTTTACACAAGAAGATCTTAATAAATCTATTAATGTATTAAGAGACAGGCCTGAGATTAACCTTCCATACCTGGAAGTTTCTGGAGACCAGCCTGCGGTTAACGGGCAAACCTATGATGATCCACAAAGAGATCCAGATGTAGCTCCAATCTTATGGGAAATTCGTCGTGAGAGAAGAGTTGAGTTAATGTTTGAAGGATTTAGATTAGACGATTTAAAACGTTGGAAGAAACTGGAGTATTCAGATATGGTTCAGTATCCAGATATTAACAGAGGTGCGTGGATAGATAAATCAGATTATCCCGATGCTAATTTGGAGAATCTTGCTGTTACCGGTGGAGGAGAAGAAGGTTATTTAATTCCGGCATCTGCTGAAGAATCGTTAAGAACTTTTGATGATCCCAGAGTTTATCTTCAACCTATTCCTTTAGATCAAATTACCCTGTATAGAGATCAGGGAGTAGAATTGGAACAAAATCCAGGTTGGTAATTATATTTATATTTACAGGTGAGTTAGCTATAAGTCCTTCAGAATTTTTCTGAAGGACTTTTCTTTAATTTACTCCCAGAATCTTCAAACTATGAAAAAAACAATTCTTTCCTTATTTGCTGTCCTCTTGTTTTTTTACTCCTGTAAAACAACCCAGGAAGTACAGCAAAAACCAGAAACACCAGTGAAGCCAGAACCTGAAAAAGTAGTTGAAGAAATCCCTACAGAGATTGATGTTCCTGAAAAAACTCCAAAAGAAGAAGTAGTATGGAATCCAAATACTCCAAAAAATATTGAGGAATTCCGGGCGGCCTGGGTTGCCACTGTTGCTAATATCAACTGGCCCAGTAAGCCGGGTCTTTCTACTTCTGCTCAACAGCAAGAAGCGCTGGAACTTTTAGATTTTTTAGAAGCACATAATTTTAATGCGGTAATCTTTCAGGTTCGTCCGCAGGCTGATGCCCTTTATAATAGTGAAATAGAACCCTGGTCTTATTATCTCACCGGAGAACAGGGAAAAGCTCCCGACCCTTATTACGATCCGCTTAAATTTTGGATCAATGCTGCTCACCAGCGCGGACTCGAATTGCATGTTTGGTTAAATCCTTATCGCGCTCATCATACCTCCGGGAAAGAAATTAGTGAAGAATCTGTGATCAAAACCAATCCAGATTTAGTGGTAGAATTGGAAAATGGGATGTGGTGGATGGATCCTGCCCAAAAAGGAACTCAAGATCGTTCTTCGGCAGTAGTGATGGATATTGTAAAGCGTTACGATGTTGACGGTATTCATTTTGACGATTATTTTTATCCTTACGATTCTTATAATAACGGTAAAGACTTTCCAGACGATTTAAGTTGGAGGGCCTACCAGGCTGCCGGTGGCGAACTTTCACGTGGCGATTGGCGTAGGGAAAGCGTAAACGTTTTTATCAAAAGAATTTATGAGGAAATTAAAGTGGAAAAGCCGCATGTAAAATTCGGCTTAAGTCCTTTTGGAATTTGGCGCCCGGGTTATCCTGAATCTGTTCAGGGTTATGACCAGTATGATAAATTATATGCCGATGCTAAACTATGGCTAAACGAAGGTTGGATAGATTATTACACCCCGCAGTTGTATTGGAAAATAAGTCAGTTAGGACAGAGTTTTCCTGAGTTATTGGGCTGGTGGCAAAGTGAAAACACCAAACAACGCCATTTATGGCCGGGAATGAATGTTGGCGGTGAAGGAGATGAAATGCATATTACCGAAGTGATCAATCAAATTATGATTACCCGCGGAATGCTTCCGCAAAGTAAAGGTGCGGTGCATTGGAGTATTGGTCCCTTGTTGAAAAATAAGGAATTGGCAAAAGCGATAAAAGAAGGACCTTACAGAAAGAAAACCCTGGTTCCGCCAAGTCCCTGGTTAGATAACACCCCACCGGAAATTCCAAACGTTACTGTGAATGAAAACCTTGATAAGATTGAAATGACCTGGGGAGTTGAAAATGATGAAGATATTCACAAATGGGTGCTATACTTTAAATACGAAACTGGAAATTGGGATTATAAAATTTTAAATTCCGAAAAAAGAAGTCAGGATTTACAGAAAGAAGTAGGAGAAAAGAAGACTAAACTTCAGAAAATTGGGATTACCTCGGTAGATCGTACCGGGAATCAGAGTGAGTTTATAGAAATTAAAGTAAATTAATTCGGGGCAAGCCCACGATGTAAAAAATGAAAAGTATTTTAGATTTCGAGGCATGCCTCGGAACAATAAATCTCGATTATCGAGTAAATTAATCATATATGAGCCCTATTCTCGTTTTTGGTGTAATAGCCGGTTATTTTCTTTTATTACTGGCTATTAGTCATTTTACTTCAAAACAAGCCGATAACAATACCTTTTTTACCGCAAACAGGCAATCGCCCTGGTTCCTGGTAGCCTACGGAATGGTTGGCGCAACCCTTTCTGGTGTTACTTTTATTTCGGTTCCCGGGGAAGTTGGTAACTCCAACTGGACCTATTTGCAATTTGTGATGGGGAATATGGTGGGATACGCGGTGATTGCCCTTGTTTTAATTCCGTTGTTCTATAAACTGAAATTAATTTCAATTTATGAATATTTAAAAGATCGCTTCGGGCAAAATTCTTATTATGCAGGAGCTTCGTTTTTTCTTATTTCCCAAACTGTAGGTGCTTCTTTTCGATTATTTTTAGCGGCTTTAGTCTTGCAAATCGCCTTTTTTGATGCCTTTGGAATTCCGTTTTGGGTTACGGTAATGATCACCATTGCTCTAATATGGTTATATACATTCCGCGGAGGAATTAAAACTATTGTTTGGACAGATACCCTGCAAACCACTTTCTTATTGTTAGCTGTGGTGATCAGTATTTTTATGATTGTAGACCATATGGGACTTGAATTTACCGACGTATTCACAACGGTAGCCAACAGTGAAAAATCCACAATTTTTGACTGGAATTGGCGCTCTAATAATGCATTTTTTAAGAGTTTTCTGGCGGGAATCTTTATTACCATCGCCATGAACGGACTTGACCAAAACGTAATGCAGAAAAATTTAACCTGTAAAAGTAAAGGCGAGGCACAAAAGAATATTTTTTGGTTTTCTATCGTGTTTTTCTTTTCTACCGTGCTTTTTTTAGCTCTGGGAGTTTTGCTTTACAAATACGCGATGGACCAGGGAATCGCCATTCCTGAAAGAACAGACGATCTTTATCCATTACTGGCATTAAATCACTTTGGAATTCTCGCTGGTGTTGTTTTCTTATTAGGAATTACCGCCGCCGCATTTTCCAGTGCAGATTCAGCATTAACGGCGCTCACTACTTCTTTTTGCGTAGATATTTTAGATATTCAGAAAAAAGAAAAAAATCAAAAAAAGACAAGATTACTGGTTCATATTGGGTTTACCATTTTAATGTTCGTGGTAATTATAGTCTTTAATTCCCTAAATGATAGCAGCGTGGTAAGCGCTGTATTTAAAGTTGCCGGCTTTACCTATGGCCCGCTTTTAGGTTTATTTGCTTATGGTTTGTTGAGTAAAAATCCGGTTAGGGATAAATGGGTGCCCGTGGTATGCATTTTATCACCGGTAATTTCAGTAATTTTAGATTTCAATTCTGAAGCCTGGTTAAACGGCTATCAGTTTGGTTTTGAAATTTTGTTGGTTAACGCCGCAATTACGATGTTAGGTCTTTTCGCCTTGTACAGAGCTAAAACCGATGAGGTTTCTATTGACTAAAATTCTAAGAAAATGGAGCTAAAATTTCATCCGTATAACCTGGAACTAAAAAACACTTTTACCATAAGTCATGGTTCAAGAGATGTTCAGCCCACTTTAATCGTTTCCTTAAGCGACCGCGGCTTTACAGGTTATGGAGAAGCTACGGCAACTTCTTATTACGGAGTTACGATTAAGAAAATGCAAGCCGATATTCTTAATATTGAAGACTTAATTGCTGAAAATATCCTGTTAGAACCTGAGGAACTTTGGGAATTAACTTATCCGCATTTAAAAGAAAATCCATTTGCGCTATGTGCACTGGATATGGCGATGCATGATCTCCACGGAAAAAGAAATCGGCAACCGCTTTATCAATTATGGGGGCTCGATTTAAAGAACATTCCGCTTACCAATTATACCATCGGGATAGATTCCGTGGAAAAAATGGTTCAGAAAATTAAAGAATTTCCGTGGCCACTTTACAAAATAAAACTGGGAACCAAAGATGATGTAGCTATTGTTAGAGAACTTCGAAAGCATACAAACTCTGTTTTTCGGGTGGATGCTAATGCCGCCTGGACGGTAGATCAGGCTATAGAAAATGCCAAAGCTTTAAAAGAATTGAATGTTGAATTCCTGGAACAGCCTTTAAAAGCAAATGATTGGGAAGGAATGGAAAAACTTTATAAAGAATCGGTTTTGCCACTTATTGCCGATGAAAGTTGTATTGAAGAAAGCGATGTTGAAAAGTGCGCAGGCTATTTCCACGGCATAAACATTAAACTCACAAAATGCGGCGGACTAACGCCCGGAAAAAGAATGATTTTAAAAGGAAAATCCCTTGGGTTAAAAGTAATGGTGGGTTGTATGACCGAATCTACTGTGGGAATTTCAGCCATAGCACAATTATTGCCGCTCTTGGATTATGTAGATATGGATGGCGGACTTTTAATTAAAAATGATATCGCCGATGGCGTAAAAGTCTATGACGAAAAAGTACATTTTCCTAAAAGAAATGGCACCGGAGTTGAATTGTATGAAAATTAAAAGCAGGCCACGAATTCACTAATTTTGAATTTGTAATTATTTATTACGTCATACTGAACTTGTTTCAGGATCTATGCTGTTGAAAAAAGTAAAAATCATTCTTGAATTTGTGGCGAAAACAAGAAACTAAAATTGAAATAATGAATTTAATAAAACCCTATTTACCCTTTTTACTAACGCTTTTCTTGTTCACTTCCTGCGAGGAGAAAGAAGAAAAAAAAGAGGAGAAACCGCTTCAAAATCAAATAGTAGAAGTACAAAAAAACTACGCGCCAGATGGCCGGGTAGCCCTCTTTGAAGTTACAGCCGAAAAAAATGGAGAAACTTATATTCTTAAAGGAGAATCTAACGATCCTGAAGCGGTAGATTCATTAAAAGAAAAGCTAAAATCAGAAAATATCAAGTTTATCGATAGCATTCAGGTACTTCCAGATACTGAAGCTTTGGAAGATAAGATTCGTGGAGTTGTAAAAATTTCAGTGGCAAATCTAAGAGATGAGCCTAAACATTCGGCACAATTGGTAACTCAGGCTACGCTGGGAATGCCGCTTAAAGTTTATAAAAAAGAAGGAAGTTGGTATTATGTTCAAACTCCGGAGGGTTATTTAGCCTGGGTAGATTACGGTGGAATTGAAAATATGACCGAAGAAGAATTTTCTGCCTGGAAATCTCAGGATAAATTAATTTTTACCGAGCCAACGGGTAATTCTTATTCCGAAGCAAATTCAGACGCTCAAACAGTTTCAGATCTTGTTGCCGGGAACGTTTTAGAGCTTATAAGCGAGGAAAATAATTTTTATAGGGTAAAATATCCAAATGGGAAAGAAGCCTTTGTAGAGAAAGCCTATGCGCAGCCATATAATGAATGGGTGTCATCCCTGGAACAAAACAAAGAAGACCTGGTAGCCACGGCGCATAAATTAATGGGATTACCTTATTTATGGGGCGGTACTTCTCCTAAAGGAGTGGATTGCAGTGGTTACACCAAAACCGTTTATTTTTTAAACGGAATGGTAATTCCGCGGGATGCTTCCCAGCAAATTCATACCGGGGATGTTGTTGATACCGATAAGAACTTCGAAAATCTTGAAAAAGGCGACTTACTTTTCTTTGGAAAACCGGCAACCGATTCTACTTCAGAGCGCGTAATTCACGTAGGAATGTGGATTGGGGACAACAAGTTTATCCATTCTATGGGCGAGGTTCACGTTAGTAATTTTGATACCGAAGCCGAAGATTTTGATGAGTATAACTACAATCGTTACTTACGAACCAAGCGAATATTAAACAAAGAAGATAAAGGTTTAATCTATCTTAAAAATACCGATCTTTTTACTACTTCTGAAGTTGAAGAAGTGAAAATGTAGTTTATAGAAAAAGCTTATACTATTAGAAAGGAATTGTGCTTGTGTTATTGCAACCGTCATCCTGAACTCGTTTCAGGATCTAGGATGTTAATTACTCAAACCTCACAGGTTTCCAAAACCTGTGAGGTTTTTTTATGCTATTTTTCAACCTTTTCGAATAAGTAATAACCGCCACCTTTATCCCAGCTGCAGAAAATTATAGTATTCCCATTTTTTGAAACTCCTATGCCCCGAGGCTCTGCACCATTAACCTCAGGTAATTCTAAAGTCCACATTTGCTGTTTTTCTTCATTTCTATAGTGAATACTCGAAGGCGAAATTCCGCTAGAACGTACAGCGGCATAAATGGCATTATCTACAACCTGTATTGCACTAGAGCCTGCAGAAATGCTGGTAATATCCTCCTTCTTAGTATAGTCTTTAGCATTTTCGCTGCTATAAACCTGGATCTTAGGGCTGCCAGGATCGGGGAAAAAGAGTGTTTTGCCATCCTGAGTCATATCAAAAGTTCGCGATAAATTTCTATCTTTTAGCTCAAGAATTCTTAGCAGTTTAAAAGTTTCTCCTTGCTGTTTTAGTACATAGTTTGGATCTTCTCCAAAGAGCGACATCGCGTATATTTCTCCATTTTTAGCTGCGCGTGGTGCTGTAATTGCTCGTGCGCCTTTAGGTGCTTCCCAAACAGCAAGCCCTTTCCCGGTTTTCGCATCAATCTTAATTAATCTGCGGTTAATTCCCGCTAAAATATTTCCGTCTAAATCTACTCCAATTCCGTTGACAGGATTTAGATTATAGACTTCGCCATTTATCTCTACTGAAGTTAAGGGTGAAAAATCTGTTTCTTTATTATTTGAATCTTGAATAATCAACCCACGGTTGTAATCAGCCAGCCATAGTTTGCCTTCGTGATCCCATTCGGCGCCATAGCCAGCACCAGATTCAGCTATTTTTCCTTTAAAGGTATATTTCGGAGCGGGTATTTGCGCAAGATCATCTAAGGCTTCATTAGTTTTCATCAAATTTAATGCAGTAGGAGCAGAGTAGGAAAAATTGCTACCGTCACTTGCCAACACACGATGGTAAAAGCTTACCTGTTCACCAATTTCAGAATCTTCAAGGAGGTCATACCATTGTTTTTCTGTCATTTTCAAACTGGTTTCCCTACCTGTTTTTTTTTGAAGAATTATTTCTGAAAAATTCTTATTAGGTGAAAGTTGATAGATATAACTTACAAAATCCCCGTTTTCATCTAAGGCCTGGCTCCATTTTATTTCGTAGAGTGCCTCAATATCGCGTACTGCATAGGTGTTCTTCGAGTAATGAGAAGTGATTTGGGCAGGTTCTGGTAATTTATTTTGAACCGGTAATAATTGCGCTCTCAAACTTCCTTTTTCGGTATCTATTTGAATATAGATACCACCAAAATTCAGATAGCTCTTAATTTCTTCAGTAAGTTTTAGTTCAGCAGAAAAGTCACCACTTCCGGAAGAAGATGCTTTGAACTTCACTTCTTTCAGCAATTCGCCCTTTTCGGTATGCCTTCCCTTATAAATACCTATGGGTTTTTCATCAGAAAATTTAGAAGTTATATTGAAATAACTTCCTGAAATTTGAAGTTTATTGTTTTTAATTTTAGCTTCCACCTGGGCTATACCGGCAACATCTTGAACTTTAGAATTTAAAGAAGATAGGAAAGCTTTAAATTTTTGACTATCCGGGATATCCCTGCGCAACATGTAGCCATTTACACCTATCATTGCAGAAGGTAAAGTCTTTTCTTCAAATAAGCTCATCTCTGCAGCTTTGTCTTTTTTTATATCATAAGTACTATAAACAATAGAATCTTTTGAATTAAAAATATCCATAATCGTTATAGTATTTACGGGTTCTCGGCTCTGGGTTAACCAGGAACGAGGGCCGGAACCGGCAGCACCCGTGTTTAAGAATTCCACTTTTCCTCTTTTCCCCGGGTAATAAGCATGCTGGTGCCCGCTTATATAGGTCTTCACCTTGTATTTTTCAAGAAGATGCTGGAGTTCTTTAGCATTTTCGAGTACATTACCTTTTGAATCTCTTTCCTGGGCTACGCTGTAAAGTGGCATATGGCCTATTAGAAATCTATTTGGTGCATTCTTAGCTTCAGGGGTTTGAAATTGTTCTTTCAGCCATTCAAGGTTTTCTTCGGTGATCTTTGAAGAAGAAGCCTCCCAGGAAACAAAAAAGTTGTTTTTGGCTATAAACGAATAGTAGTTCGGGAAATTAGAATCATCTATGAAATGCAGACCCGTTTTATCAATATTTTCTTTCCAAAAATTTTTGGCAAATTTATGTTCTACAGGATAGCTTCTAGGGCCGTCATGATTGCCCAGGGTAAAAGCAAAGGGAATTTTTTCTTTATGAAGGGGATCTATAATATGTTCTTTAAAACCATCCCACATTTTTTGTAGTTGAGTTGTTTCAGAAACTCCCATTCCCGCTACCATATCGCCACCACAGATCACTAAATCTGGTTGCCAAATCTTTGGAATTCTATTTATTATGCTATCTACCTGCCACTCGTAATTGGCAGCGCCCAACCCGGAATTTAAATCTGAAATTACAGCGATACGTAAATCTCCGCGTTTGGGTAGTACTGGAGAATCTTTTTTAGCGACTAATCTTATAGCATCTGCTATAAATTTTCCTTTAGTAGCTCCAATAATCTCCAGGGTATCTCTGGGGCCAATTTCAAAATTGTCCAATACATTCCATTTTCCTAAATTATTGAGAGATTTTTGATTAATGCTAAGGGTATCGCTTTTGCCTTCGGTATGTAGAATGTAATTTACACGTTCAGAATTATTTTGAGTGTTTACGGTGAACCAGGAGGCTAGTTGGTAATTATTTCGCTCAATACCTTCAAAAGTATAGAATGCCTTATTTATTTTGTTTGAAGTGGCTACCCGGGAGGCGCTCTCGCCATAATAATTAACCTGGTTCGAGCTGTTCCAAATTCCTGTTTCAGAATAATTCCTGTCTTCGGTATCAAAGATGATTGGTTTTGGACGTTGCGGCACCTGGGTTTCAGCGATTACTAAAGCTCCCGCATTCTTCCTTAAACTATTCCGATTTCCGCCGGTAATATCTGCAGGAATATTTACCACCTCGTTGGCAGCAACCATAGCCGAAGATCCACCACCATCTAGATTTACTGCATCTTTAGCACCAACATCTAACATTAATTGCGCTAATTCGCCTAAACTTACCCCGGTACTGGCTTCCTGCCGCCCATCAACCACCATCATAATTAGGGTGTTTTTGTCTTTGTAGCCAATGGCACTTCGCGGATGCCGGTCTAAATGGCTTCCTTTAAACCCTTCTTCTTTATCGGTTACATTTATTTTTCCGTTTTTCAATAAAACCGGCCCGCCACCAACTGCCTGACTTACATTCCAAATTTCTGAAGCTGAATTAATATCTGGTGAGACCAATTTCATTGGAATATTATTTTTCCCTGAATTCACCCAGGCGATCTCCGGTTCTCCGTTTTTCATTCCAAATGCACCCCGGGAAATTTTACCGTTCGGTCCCGGCGCAATAACCTCCCCATCCTGAATAATAGTGCTTACCGAAGAGTTTGAAGCAAAATATCCGCCGTTTATAGCCAAAATCCCATTTCCTCTGTTATAAGTTTCTTTAGTAGTTTCCCTAATGGTATTACTGCCAATAGAGCGTAATTTTAGATTTTCGTCACTTAAGTCTATGAGAGCATACATTGCTCTTACGGGCTTATTATCGAGTAAAGTTCCATAAGCGTCATAAATCTTTATGGATGCCGGTAGGTTAATGTTTAGATCTTTTCTTGGCTGCCAGTTAAGGTTTATTTCCTGGGCTTGCAGGGGTAAAAAAAGTAAAAGACCTAAAATGCTAATGATTAATTTAGGTGCTTTCATAACGATAAAATTTAGGAGGTTATCTTAATTGAGGTAATTTTTGATATAGGTTGCTACCGGGACAACTGGTCTCGGCCTGGTCTTTATGGCCGCTAATTGTGTTACGGGAAATATCGTATTCGCTAGAAATATAGGAGATAAGCTCTTTTAAACTTTCCCATTGTTGAGGTAGTACTTTTTCGTTGTTAAAATCCCCTTCTACTACAATTAGTACGTGACCTTCAAGGTTGTAATCAGTATTAGAATTCCCCTGGAAGTTTATATTCCTTCCTTCAGCAATTTTACCATTGGTTGCGATATAAAAATGGTAAGGAACATCTGCCCAGGCTTTTTTAATGCTCCCATCGGCCATCGGAGAATCTTTTTGAGAGAAATTTTGCAATGCCTGCAGTTTCTTTTCGATAGAAAGCTGCGGTTTTTGAGGCATCCCGGTATGGTGAATAGTTATGAATTGCGGTTTATGCGACTTCATTTCCATAACTGGTTTTTTTGCATTCCAATCTTCTCTTTGAAGCATAGCTAATTCATTTTCAGAATTTTGTTGAGCAAAAAGTGAAAAGCTACTGAAAATCAAAACAAGTAAAATGAACTTACCTATATGACTCATAAGATTGCCTTATTTAATTTTTAAATCCTTTTTTCTGAAAAAAAGTGCTTACAAATACTTCTTATGCAATTGGTAAAGCACTTTTAGATTGTGCTTACCAAAAGGCTGTTCTAAATCTTCCTGGATAAAATGAAGTTTAAAGGCGCTCTTTGCAGCTTCAAGATCTGAAGTGTCATAACCTATAATTTTAAGGGCATTTTCAATATTGAAATCGGCCGGAATTACTTCAGGAAAAACCAATTTATCTATAAAAGGAATTCGGGTATTTAGCCGGCTGTTGAGGTGAATCGCCAAAGGATTCGGATTAAAAAATTCGGCTTCCAGTTTTAAATTTTCTACTTCTGCCTCATCATACCATAGCCCAAAACCTTCTTCGGCCAGCCGTTTCCAGGGGAAGTTTGCATTGGGATCTACTTTTCTTGATGGTGCAATATCAGAATGGCCTATAAAATTTTCGGCGGGAATATTGTATTTTTCTTTAATTTCGCTTAGCAATTCTACCAGGCTAATAATCTGTAATTCGGTAAATTCTTCTTTACCATTATTATCAATTTCGATCCCCAGAGAAGAAGAATTTAAATCGGTATTGTTGCCCCATTTGCCAATACCACCGTGCCAGGCCCTAAGGTAATCGTTAAGCATATGATAGATTTCGCCATTTTTGGCGATCACGTAATGTGAGCTTACTTGTGTTCTAGGCAGGGTAAAAGTATTTAAAGTTTGCCCTACAGAATCTTGCGCAGTGTGATGTATAACCACATAATTTGGCTTGCGCATATTAAAATTAGTAGTTCCTACCCAGTATTCACCATAATTGAGTGCGGATTCGTTTTGGTTTTCCCGGGTAGGGAACTGCTGTAACTGTTTACTATAATTTTTTACCTGCTTTTTATAGACCCTATTGGTTTTAGCGTAAGGGTTAGAACTACAGGAAGTAATTATACTTCCTATTAACAGCATTATATAAAGCGGGTAAAGACTTCTCATTTTTAATCAAATTTCCATTTTACGAAAGCTTCCATAGCTTCATAGTTTGCTAGTCCCAAAGAGTGGTAGCTCTCTGCGGTTTCGCGATTTCTTTCTTCTGCACGTACCCAAAATTCCCTTTCATCATCACCGGGAAATACAGGTCTGTCTTTTTGTGATTGATGCTGATAAATAGCATGTCTTTTACGCTGAACCTCCATAGGGGAAAGCGGTACGGCCATTTCTATTTCATGAACATCAAATTCCTGCCATGCGCCGCGGTACATCCATAACCAGCAGTCTTTAGTCCAGGATTCGGTTTTTCTAAGTCTTTTCATAGCTTCCAGGATTATTCGGAAACATACGATATGGGTACCGTGAGGATCGGCAAAATCACCTGCAGCAAAAACCTGGTGTGGTTTTACTTCTTTTAAAAGCTCCATTGTAAGTTCCACATCCTTCTCGGTAACCGGGCTTTTTACACGCTTTCCGGTTTCGTAGAATGGCAAAGCCATAAAATGGATGTTCTTATCTTTTAATCCGGCGTAACGAGCTCCTGCGATCGCTTCAGATTTTCTAATAAAAGCTTTTACGTCCCTTATTTCATCTAAGTCTATATCGTTTGGTTCTTTTTTCTCAATAAAAGCCCGCATTTTCTCATAAGTAGCTTCTAGGCTTTCGGTGTCTTCTCCTGTACTTTTCTTAAAATCTATGGCAAATTCTACATACCGAAGAACATCTGTATCCCAAACGGCCGTGTTTCCCGAAGTTTGGTAAGCCACATGAACATCGTGTCCCTGGTCTACAAGCCTAATAAAAGTTCCTCCCATAGAGATTACATCATCATCTGGGTGTGGAGAGAAAATAATAGAACGTTTTTTTGCAGGGCTTTTTCGCTCCGGGCGTTGAGAATCGTCGGCATTTGGTTTTCCTCCTGGCCAACCAGTTATACTGTGCTGTAACTGGTTAAAGACATCTATATTAATATCGTAGGCAGGACCTTGCTCGGTGGCAAGTTGCGCCATTCCGTTATTGTTATAATCTTCATCGGTAAGCTTAAGGATAGATTTTCCTACTTCTGAAGAAAGCCAGATTACCGCTTTTTTAATCAGTGCTTTATCCCAGGTGCAATCTTTTACTAACCATGGTGTATCAAACCTTGTTAATTCTGAAGCAGCATCTTCATCCAAAATAAATTCAACATTATCTGAAAGTTGAAGATAAGTTGCAGGGACATTACCAGACATTTCTCCTTCCACAGCTTTTTTAATGATAGGAGCTTTTTTCTTACTCCAGGCCATCAAAATAATTTCGCGTGCTTTAAAAATGGTACCAATTCCCATAGTTATGGCTTTGGTAGGCACATTTTCTTTACCACCAAAGTCTCTAGATGCATCACGGCGGGTTAGATCGTCTAAAGTAACCAGTCGCGTACCAGAATTTGGAGCAGATCCCGGCTCGTTAAAACCAATATGACCGGTTCTACCAATTCCAAGTAACTGTAGATCTAATCCACCAACGGCGCCAATTTTATTTTCGTAAGCAAGGCAATAATCAGTAATTTCTTCCTTGGCAAGCGTACCGTCTGGAATATGAATATTATCTCTTTTTATATCTATATGATTAAAAAGATTTTCATCCATAAACTTCACATAACTCTGCTTGGCATCCGGTAGCATTGGATAATACTCATCCAGGTTAAAAGTGATCACGTTTTTAAAACTCAATCCTTCTTCCTTATGCATTCTAATTAGTTCTTCATATACTTCTACAGGAGTTGCTCCCGTAGCAAGCCCAAGCACGGCATTTTCATGATTTTCCTGCTTGCGGCGAATTAGATCTGCAATTCGTTTAGCTACCTTTTTGGAAGCAATATGTTCATCTTCATAAACTTTTACCGGTAGTTTTTCAAAACGTGTTTCTTCTAAAAGATTTAATCTTGCCATAGTTTTTAGCTGATTATTGATTTTATTATTTAGCTGATATGCGATTTCACCAGGCTCACCTGGTCTTTAAAAATATCGTCCATAACTGCAATAGTGCCGCCGTATAAGCTGGAATTCGCTCCAAGGGTAGAAAGTTCTATTTGGGTGCGTTCCTTAAGTTGCATCATGCAGTAGGTATTCATAGATTGCTGAATTGGGGTGGTGATAAACTGTTTTGCTTCGGCTATTTTCCCTTCTAAAATCACCAATTCAGGGTTAAATATTTGGATTAGAATGGCGATGCCTTTTCCGAGTTTAATTCCTATTTCAGAAAGCACGTTTATCGCAAATTGATCTCCGCGATTTGCGGCATCTATAATAGTTTCTGGCTCCAGTTTTTCTAATTCTTCTTTTTTAAGACTATTTAAAACCGAAGTTTGCCCGGCTTTTAAACCTTCTTTTGTTTTTCTAACCAGTGCGAGTCCCGAAGCTTCTGTTTCCAGGCAACCGCGTTTTCCGCAGTGGCAAAGCAATCCGTCTTCGGTCATGGGGATATGCCCAAATTCGCCGGCAAATCCAGATTCTCCCGAGTGCATTCTTCCGCCCATAATAATGCCCAGGCCAATACCCCAATCCATAGAGATTACCAGGACGTTGTTTTTATTTTTGGCAGTACCAAATCGGAATTCTGCTAAACAGGCACTCTTAGCATCATTTAAAATGGCCACCGGTTTTTTAAATTTTTTCTCGAACTTTAATTTAAGCGATTCTGGTTCCTGTTCACTTAAATAATAGGTGAAGTTTTTACCCGCTTCGGCCGAAACCAATCCCGGCATGCTAATGCCTACACCCATAACCTGGTCTAGCTTTATTTTTGCTTCTTTAAGCAATTCCTGGCTCCATTCATATAAAAGATCTACAATATTAGAATCTGTAGAAATTTCTGATGGCCACGATTTTTCGTGAAGTATGGTGTGATTATTATCAATAATTGCCAACTTAATCCTAAAACGTTCTATATGAATGCTCACCACAAAAAATGAGTTTTCAATCAATCCGTAAAGATCTGGTTTCCTGCCTCCTTCAGACTTCCCTCGGCCCTTTTTTATGACTATGCCTTCTTCAATAAGTTGATTTAAAAGCGCCATGGAAGTGGGTAAGCTTACATTAAAACGTTGGCAAACTTCAGCGTTTGAAGTCTCTCCATTCAGAAATAGATGTTTGATGATCTTTAATTTCTGAAGGAATTTTTTTCGCTCTACATTATTAATTTTAGAGAGTTTCTTTTCATCTATAAAAAAATCATGTAGATCTGTAGGCATAGTGTGAGTTGTCATAATTTAAAATAAAAGCATTAACAGTTAAATTTAAGCTTTTAAAAAAATGAATTTATTTTGAATTTAAAAGTATATAAAAAAATTATTTTCAGAAATACTTTTTCTATTTTTTTATAAAAGATTGATTATTTAATCGAAATTTATATTTTTATGGAATAATTAAGAAGTCTAATTTTTATATCCAGCAACCTAAATTTAGGATTACTCTAAACGAAGATGACTGAAGCCACCAAATTATTTAAGGGAGCAAAATCGCTAAAAAATGAGCGTTATCTTGCGTTGGATGTATTACGCGGACTTACCGTAGCCTTAATGATATTGGTAAATACACCGGGAAGCTGGTCGCATATCTATGCACCGTTTAAACATGCTCTCTGGCATGGTTTTACCCCAACCGATTGGGTTTTTCCTTCCTTCTTATTTGTAATTGGCAACGCTATGAGCTTTAGTCTACGCAAATATGAAAGCATTTCTGAAAGCGCATTTTTTAAAAAGGTCTTTAAACGGGCGTCATTTATTTTTCTTATCGGATTGTTTTTGAGCGCGTTTCCTTTCGTATTTAGACAGGAAGGGGAACTGGTTTTTAAGAATTTAGCGAATATGCGAATTATGGGTGTTTTGCAGCGTATTGCTCTTTGCTATCTTTTTGCCTCGCTAATTCTTCATTATTTAAAACTGAAAAAATCTATTATTCTTGGAAGCCTAATTTTACTTGGATATTGGGCAATTATGTGGTTTTTTGGCGATCAGCCCAATCCGCTTTCTTTAGAGCATAATGCCGCGCTGAAGTTTGATCAATTAATATTTAATGATGCCAATCTTTATAAAGGTTATGGTCTTCCGTTTGATCCTGAAGGTTTATTAAGTACACTTCCCGCAATTGTAAATGTAATTGCAGGCTATGTTGCTGGCGTTTTTATTCAAGGATCAGGGAATAATATTTCTACGATAACCAAGTTAAGTATTTATGGAGTCCTGCTATTGGTTGTAGCGCAAATTTGGGATATTTGGTTTCCTATAAATAAACCTATTTGGAGCAGCTCTTATGTTTTATATAGCACAGGCTGGACGCTTTTGGTGCTTTCAGCATTAATTTTGATCATAGAAATTTTCAATTTTAAGAAGTGGACGACTTTCTTCGAGGCTTTCGGAAAGAACCCTTTATTTGTTTTTGTAATGTCTGGCCTGGTAGTAATGCTTATGAACATAATTTATGTTAACGGGCAGGCCTTAAAACCCTGGCTTTATGAAAACTTATATCTTAGCTGGCTAAACAATTATAACGCCTCGCTGCTGTTTGCCATTTCTTATATGCTGCTTATGTGGCTGCTTGGTTACTGGTTACACAAAAAACGTATCTATATTAAAGTATAAATTCAATTGCTGAATAATGAGAAATAAAATATCACGCTTATTCATTTTTTCTATGGCCTTTTTTGGCTTAACACTTCAGGCCCAGGAAGAGCTTAAAAAATCACCCGAATTTCTTCAGTACACCAATAGCAAATGGGTAGACTCTATAATGAAAGAGCTTACACCAAAAGAGCGAATTGCTCAGCTTATTATGGTGGCAGCTTATTCTAATCGGGATAATGAGCATAAGGAGGAAATTCTGAAACTGATTAACGAACAAAAAATTGGCGGATTAATATTTTTCCAGGGTGATCCTGAAACACAATTAAAGTTGATGAACGATTACCAGTTAGCTTCTGAAGTTCCTTTATTGGGTGCCATTGACGCCGAATGGGGATTGGGAATGCGATTGGATAATACCATTAGTTATCCTTATCAAATGGCGCTGGGTGCAATTCGGGACGATAGTTTGGTGTACGATTTAGGGCAGGAAGTGGCCCGCCAAATAAAGCGTACGGGGCTTCATCTTAATTTCGCACCCGTAGTAGATGTAAATAACAATCCTAACAATCCGGTGATTAATTACCGCTCTTTTGGGGAAAATAAAGGAAATGTTTCCGCAAAAGGAATCGCCTATATGCGTGGGATGCAGGATGCGAATTTGCTAACCACCGCAAAACATTTTCCCGGCCACGGTGATACCGATACCGATTCTCATTACGCGCTTCCGCAGATAAATCATCCTTTTGAAAGGTTAGATTCTTTAGAAATGTACCCGTTTAAAGAGCTTATAGACGCCGGAATTGGTGGCGTGATGGTAGCGCATTTAAATATTCCCGCACTGGATTCAACCGGAGTGCCTTCCACCTTATCAAAATCTATCATCACCGGAATTTTAAAAGATAGTCTTGGTTTTAAAGGTTTAATCGTGACCGATGCGATGAATATGAAAGGCGTAACCAAAGGAAACGAACCCGGAATTGTTGATAAAGACGCCATTTTAGCAGGTAACGATCTCTTAGAGTTTACAGAAGATGTTCCAAAAGCTATTGAGGAAGTAAGCAAAGCCATTAAGCAGGGATTAATTTCTCAAAAACAGTTAGATGAACGAGTAAGAAAGATCCTGGCGGTAAAACAGTGGGTTGGTTTAAATCAATTTAAAGCGCAAAGCCCCAAAAATATATTGAAAGAGATCAATACCGCTGATGCGAAATTCTTAAACAGGAAACTGGTAGAAGCCTCGCTTACCGTACTAAAAAATGAAAATAGCATTTTACCAATTAGGAAGCTGGATACTTTAAAGATCGCTTCAATTTCTTTTGGAGCTTCCAAGCAAACCGAATTTCAGAAAACCTTAAACCTATATACCGAAGTAAAAAACTTTCAGTTAAAAGCTGATGCGAAAGCTTCAGACATAGAGAAGATCAAAGAGAAACTTTCAGCATACAATCTTGTAATTGGTGGGATTCACGACGATAGCCGTTTCCCGAGAAATACGATGAAATTTTCTAAACCCATACAGGATTTTATCGCGGAACTTGCCGAAAAAGAACATACGATTTTCAGCTATTTTAAAAATCCATATTCTATAAATAAACTGGATAAGATTGAAAATGCAGCCGGTTTAATTTTAACCTACCAGGATAGCAAAACTACGCAAGACCTTGCCGCGCAGCTTATTTTTGGCGGCGTAGGAGCAAACGGAAGACTTCCTGTGAGTATTGGTGAGAAATTCAAGTCGGGAGACGGGATGGATGTAAAAGGAAAAATTAGATTTAAATATACCCTGCCCGAAGACGCCGGGATGAATTCTGAAAAACTTTATGGCGGTGTGGATTCCTTAATGCACGAAGCTATTAAAAAAAAAGCGACGCCGGGAGGGCAAATTCTAGTCGCTAAAGATGGGAAAATAGTCTTACACAAAGCTTACGGTTACCATGAATACAGCGATACCATAAAAGTTAAGAAAACCGATTTGTATGATCTGGCTTCAGTAACAAAAATTTCTTCGGCTTTACCGGCTTTAATGAAGTTGCACGACGAAGGCAAGTTTAAGCTTGATGCCGGGATAGACGACTACTTACCGTATTTTAAAAACTCGAATAAAGCGGGAGTTCCTTTTCGGCAAATTCTAACGCACCAGGCAAGGTTTAAGCCCTGGATCCCATACTGGAAAAATACACTGCGCAAAAACGGAAGCTACAAATGGTTTACGTTTAAAAAAGATTCTTCCAGGCGCTTTCCTGTAAAAGTAAGTGGAGATCTATGGTTACATCGCAATTATCAAAATAAGATGTTTAAAGCCATCAAGAAATCTGAGCTGGAAGACGAGGCAAAATATAAATATTCTGGCCTGGTTTTTTACTTGTTACCTTCTATTGTAGAAGAGATTTCCGGGGAAGATTTCAGAAAATATATCAATGAAAATTTTTACGATAAACTGGGTGCTACAACTTTAGGTTATAATCCGCTGGAACGTGTTGAAAAAAGCCGAATTGTACCTACAGAACACGATTATTTATTCCGAAAAAAACCTATTCACGGGATGGTGCACGATGAAGGAGCGATTATGATGGGTGGAGTATCGGCTAATGCCGGGCTTTTTTCTAATGCCAACGACCTGGCAAAACTGATGCAAATGTACCTAAATATGGGCGAATATGCCGGAGACCGCTATATTGAAGAAGAAACCTTAAAAGAATGGAGTACCGCGCAGTTTCCCGAGAATGACAATCGCAGGGGAATAGGATTTGATAAACCCTCTTTAGAATATGAAGGTGAAAGTAGTAACACGGCAAAAGACGCGAGCAAGGCGAGTTTTGGCCATACAGGTTTTACCGGAATTTACGCCTGGGTAGATCCTAAAGAAGATTTGCTTTACCTGTTTCTTTCTAACCGCGTTTTGCCTTCCAGAGAAAATACAAGGCTATATCAATTAAATACAAGAACAAATATTCAACAGGTTTTGTATGATTCTATAGAAAAATAAAAGATAGGTTTTTAGCAGTATTATTAATTATTATTCTGAATAAGCGAATAGATTCCCTAAAAATTTCACAGCTTATATTAGAAAGTATATATTTGTTTGATTTTTCCATAAAAACCATTCAAAATATATGATCAGAAATTACCCTCCGATTCTTTTTACCCTACTATTTCTATTTACTAATTCTTTATTTGCACAACATACTATAAAAGGAAAATTGGTTACCGAAACCAATAATCCGGTGGCATTTGCCAATGTTATTTTATTAGACGCACAGGATTCCACTTCAGTTTATAAGGGCACAATTTCGGAGGATAGCGGTGAGTTTTTGCTGGAAGAAATTGCCTCTAACGATTATCTTTTAAAAGTGAGTTTTGTAGGCTACGAGGAATATCTTCAGCAAATTTCAGTCAATTCAGATAAAAAAATAAGAAAGATCACCTTAAAGGAAGGTGCTTCAAATTTAGATGAAGTAACCATTAATGCCCGTAAGCCTAAAATTACCCGTAGTATAGACCGCATTACCTTCGACGTAGAAAATTCTACGCTTTCCAGTGGTAGTAGTTGGGATATTTTGCGTCAAACTCCCGGAGTAATTATGAGCCAGGGACAACTGCAGGTGCGAAATTCTAATGTTACGGTTTATATTAACGATCGTAAAGTACAACTTACCGAGAGTGAATTGCAAACCCTTTTACAAAGTTATTCGGCCGAAAATATTAAATCTATTGAAGTGATCACCAATCCGCCGGCACGTTACGAAGCCGAAGGTGGGGCTATTTTAAATATTAATACCACTTCAGCTATTTCTCCCGGTTACAAGGGAAGTATTGAGGGTGCCTATACACAGGGAATTGTTCCCAAATACCGCATAGGAACCAGTCATTACTGGAAAGGCGATAAATTAAATGTATTTGCCAATTATAGTTTCACCCCAAGAAAGGAAATAAAACGAGACGATAGTTATATCAATTTTAGTCCAAATGAAGAGTTTGGTCAAAGATGGCAAACCGATTTTGAACGGGTTACCCGCTCACAAGCACATAATGCGAATGTGATTTTGGATTATGATTTTGATGAAAAGAATAAGCTAAGCTTTTCTTCTAATCTCCTATTCTCTCCCGATAAGACGTTTGATAATTCGGTGCGAACCGATATTGAATCACCGGGAAATACGCCTTTTTCAAATTTTATGACCGATAGTGAAGTTGTTACCGATGAACATAACATTGCTTTAGATCTAACTTATACCCATAATCTTGAAAATGGCGGCAGTTTTTCGGCTGCTACTCACTATACCAGGTTCACTCAGGACAGGGATCAAATGGTCGCGACCGATTATTTTGATTCAGCAGGTGGGAATGTTCAAAATATCAATTTCAATACTTCCTCTGGACAAAATATAGAGATTTTTACCGGTCAACTGGATTTTAATAGTTCAATAGGGGAGATGAGTTTTGACGCCGGGGCAAAGGTTTCAAATATAAATTCTAACAGTGGGATCAACTTTTCTAATGCTGAAAGCCTGGACGATCTGTATGATAATCTTTCCGACGATTTTTATTATGACGAAACAGTTTCTGCGGCTTATATTAGTACATCCAGAGATTGGGAAAAATGGAGTGCAAAAGCCGGTTTGCGGGGAGAGTATACCGATCTTTTGGGAGTGTCTTTATCAACCTATCAGCGAAACCGTCAGGAATATTTTGAACTTTTTCCTACCGCTTATTTACAATATCGTGCTTCAGATAATCATAGTTTTACGCTGGATTATAGCCGAAGAATTGAACGCCCGCGTTATGAAAGTTTAAACCCATTTAGATATTTTCTGAATGAAAACGATTTTAACGCCGGAAACCCGAATTTACGTGCGGCAATTAGCAATAATATCAATCTAAATTATACGCTGCTAGGGCAGTATTTTTTCGATGTTTATTATCGTGATAACGGAAGATCCCCGGCAAGTTTAGCTTTTCAGGATAATCAGAACTTAACCATTAGAAGATTGCAGGCCAATTTACTGGAAAGTAAAAGTTATGGATTGAGTTTTTCTAACGGTCGCTCTATTACCGGTTGGTGGTATGCCCAGTTATATGCTGAATTTTTTCACGATGAAAACAAATTTTTAGCGGTAGAAAGCAATAATGCTGAGGTTACCAATGAAGTTGATGCTGCACTTTTGCAATTGTATAATGGTTTTACGCTTTCTAAGGATGGTACTTTTTCAGGGAATCTAACCTTCTTGTACGTTTCAGATTATATTGCCGGTTCTTATAATTTCGATCCTTTTTCGACTTTAAGCCTTGGAGTAAGAAAAACACTTTGGAATAATCGCGCAGAATTAAGCCTGAATATCAACGATATTTTTAACGAAACCAATACACGATTGACTTCCCAATATTTGAATCAGGATAATTCCTTTTTTGCACAGGAAGAAATGCGTTATGTGCAGGTAGGATTTAAATATAACTTCGGAAACTTTAGACTGGAAGACAACCAACGCAGTATAGACGCCGCTGAGAGGGATAGGTTGTAATAACCAGGGAATTCTTTATTCCGTCAAGCTGAACTTGTTTTAGCTTCTAAGCCTCTACTAAAATTATATCTTGTTAGATCCTGAAATAAATTCAGGATGACGATTTATAGGAAAGCCGACTTAAATTAACCCTTTGTGGACAAGGTTGATTTTTAGTACTTTTGCACTCCAAAATAAACCGAAGTGGCAAAAATAGGAAACATAGATGTAGGAGACTTCCCGTTGCTTTTAGCACCGATGGAAGATGTGAGTGACCCGCCATTCCGCGCGCTTTGCAAAGAGCATGGGGCAGATGTGGTATATACCGAATTTATCTCTTCAGAAGGGCTTATTCGCGACGCAGCGAAAAGTACCATGAAACTTGATATTTACGAGAAAGAACGCCCGGTAGGCATCCAGATTTTTGGAGCCAACCTGGAATCTATGCTACAATCGGTAGAAATTGTAGAGAAATCTGGCCCCGATATTATTGATATTAATTTTGGATGCCCCGTTAAAAAAGTGGTTTCTAAAGGTGCCGGTGCCGGTATTCTAAAAAATATAGATCTCATGGTTTCCCTTACCGAAGCCATGGTAAAACATACCAATTTACCTGTAACCGTAAAAACTCGTTTGGGTTGGGATAACGATTCTATTAAAATCGTTGAGGTTGCAGAAAGACTTCAGGATGTGGGCTGTAAGGCTATTTCTATTCACGGGAGAACCCGTGTTCAAATGTATAAAGGCGAAGCTAACTGGGCGCCAATTGCCGAGGTAAAGAATAATTCACGAATGCATATCCCTGTTTTTGGAAACGGCGATGTTGATACGCCCGAAAGAGCGGTAGAAATGCGTGATAAATTCGGACTTGATGGTGCGATGATTGGGCGTGCCAGTATTGGTTACCCCTGGTTTTTTAGAGAAGTAAAACATTACTTTGAAACCGGTGAGCATTTACCACCTCCAACAATGATGGAGCGTTTAGACGCTGCAAGACGACACCTGCAAATGGCGATTGATTGGAAAGGGGAGAAGCTGGGTGTTTTTGAAACCCGAAGACATTACACTAATTATTTTAAAGGAATTCCCCACTTCAAAGAATACCGAATGAAAATGGTAACCAGCGACGATGCTGTAGATGTCTTTGCTGCATTTGATGAAGTAGAACGAGACTTTTCTGATTTTCAGTTTGCTTAACCAATTTAAGCCTCGAATTCACGAATTTTATATTTTTATGCTCCCCTCCTTTCCAAGGAGGGGAATGAATTCAGCTATGCTGAAGAAAAGGGATGGTTAAACACGTAACTTAAAAATATCTAATATAAAAATTCAAGAAAAACCCCTCCGGCCTTACGGCCACCTCCCCTTGAAAATAAGGGGAGGAGCTTTCATATATTTTTCAGAAAGAAAATATTCGTGAATACGCGGCAGGAAAATATTACACCGCTTTTAAAGCTTTTCTACTACTTCCTGCAGCTATAAAAGAAGCGATAAGGCCCAGGATTCCTATGGTTAAGATCACAATAAGAATATTTTCTAAAGTGATAGCTACCGGATAGGGCAGGCTAGGCGTGATCATTACCAGGTCAAATTGCAGTTGCAAGTAGACTAATAAAATTGCTGCAAATAATCCTATGGCGCCTCCAATAATCGTCATTAACATTCCCTGGGTAAAGAAAATTCGTTTGATCTGGCTTTCAGAAGCACCAAGATTGAACAGGGTTTTGATATTCTCTCGTTTATCCAGGATCACCATAATTATGGATCCGGCTACGTTAAAAAGGGCGATGATAAGCACCAGGGTGAAAATAAGATACACTGCGAGATTTTCGGTATTGAGCATTTTATAGAGCATCTCGTTAAGTTGCGCGCGGTTTTTTACAATAATTTCATCACCAAAAAGTGCTTTAATTTTATCGGTAACCACATCAGCGTCAGCTTCTGGAGTTATTTTAATTTCTACACCAGAAAAAGTAGTTTCATCTAATTCCAGAAGATTTCTTGCAAAATCAAGGTTGGAGAACACATATTTATCGTCCAGTTCTTCATTTACGCTGTAAATTCCGCTTACAATAACTTTTTCCTGGTTAAAAGCCTGCCCGGGATTTAGGCCTGTGATCTGGCCTTTTCCGGGCCGCGGCACCATTACATTTAGTAAATTCTGGTAATTAAAAATACTCAGTCCCAATTTCCTGGAAATGGTATTGCCAACCACCACCTGTGCTTCGCTACTGGTTAACCATGAACCGGCAATCGCGCTGTCAATTTGCGTAACCTGTTGGTAATTTTTATCTACACCTTTTATAAATGCCGTATGATTTTTATTGCGATAATCCAGAAAAATACGTTCCTCAATAATTTGGCTAAAACTTGAGATTCCTTCAATTTCAGCTAATTCTTCGGCTTTATTTTCCGGGAATTGGAAAGTTTTTCCGCTTGACGGCAATATTTTTAAATCGGGATCAAATTTATTGGAAAAAGAGAGGCTAAAATCCTTGAGTCCGGCGAAACCTGAGAGTACTATAAATAAGGAAAAAGCCCCTGCAAAAACGCCAATGGCTGCAATAATGGTAATGATATTAATGGCATTATTGCTGCTTTTGCTAAAAAGATAGCGCTTGGCGATGTAGAAGGGAAATTTCAAATTAAGATTTTTTCCGGCGCTCCAGCAAGTCGGGATCGGTTATTGGATTTTCTTCTCCTTTAATAGATTTTTCTATACCTTCTATATAATCAAGAGAATCGTCCAGGTAATAATTGATTTCCGGCATTTTTCGCAACTGGTTTTTAGTGCGCTGTGCCATTTCGTGCTTTATCTTAGACTTTCCAAGGTTTATTTCCTCTATAACTTCTTGCGCGTGTTTCTGCGGAAAAATACTGATATAAGCCTTCGCGATAGAAAGATCTGTAGTTACTTTTACTTTAGAGACCGAAATAATTACTCCTGTTCTCCCGGCATCTTTAAGGTTCTTTTGTAGGATATCGGCTAGATCGCGCTGCAAAACTCCTCCTATTTTCTTTTGTCTGTTTGTCTCTTCCATAAGGCAAAAATACTATAATAAATTGGTATACTCCTAAATGTAAAAAACTATGCGTACAAGTCTTAATTTTGAATTATACTATTCTTAAATATTTGACTTGTTCATTTTTTCCATTGATGAAAAAACGAACCAAAAAAATCTAGGTTTACGAATCTTTATCTAAATTTTATGCTCGTTTCCTGAATTTTAGGAACTCTCCCGATAAAAATCGGGATCAAACAGTCTAAAATTTTACGGAAACTTCACTTCAAATTTCACGATAAATTTTCGATAGGCCAAAGTGATCTTATTCCAAAGCAACCTAGGTAATACCGAACCTATTGGAGTAAAGATTTTGTGTTTTCTTTTTAAATTTATAGAAGTTTACCGATTTTGAATATATAGAATTAGAAGTTTAACTTGCTGCATCTACTTAAAAATAGAAAAATGAAAAAAATTGAACATATTGGGATTGCCGTAAGGGATCTTGAAGCTGCCAATGCTACCTATAATGCGGTTTTGGGAAGTGAACAGTATAAAACCGAAACAGTAGAAAGTGAAGGTGTGAGTACGTCTTTCTTTAAAATTGGGGAGAGTAAGATTGAATTGCTTGCCGCTACAAATCCTGATAGTCCTATCGCAAAGTTTATTGAAAAGCGTGGCGAGGGGATTCATCATATAGCCTTTGCGGTAGATGATATTAAAGCTGAAATTACCCGACTGGAAAAAGAAGGTTTTAAGCTGATAAATACCGAACCAAAAGACGGTGCCGATAATAAACTGGTGGCGTTTATGCATCCGAAAGGCGCTAACGGGGTTTTAGTAGAATTATGCCAGGAAAAAAGCCCCTCCCCAGCCCTCCCCGAAGGAGAGGGAGCGAGAAATTAAGAAATTGCATTTCACCTTGCAGGAGTTAAAAATATATCATAATATTGCACTCCTAAAATTCGGGTATTGTTGAAATGCCAGAATTGGTCCTATAGCTCAGCTGGTTAGAGCACTTGACTCATAATCAAGGGGTCCCTGGTTCGAGCCCAGGTGGGACCACTTTTAAAAACCCTAACACTTTTATTAGCAAGGTGTTAGGGTTTTTTTGTTGTTTAAAATGTACGATTATTGTATTGTTGATTAATCAATAGGATAAATTTAAATTTTGGGTAACCCTTTTTCTTTAGTTAGTTTAGCTTTAATTTTAAAATTTTTCAATGCTGAGATTAGAATGGATGAGCCGGTCAAAGTGAACCACGTGCGCCGGATGAAAGTGAGCATAGCAAACTAAGTGCTCAAAATCGATTCTATTGTGGTTAAATTTACTATTTATTTTTAAGTTTTTTCCTCATTGATTCCCCCTTGATATCTATTCTGTGAGCGGTATGAACTAAACGATCCAGTATGGCGTCTGCAATGGTCTGTTCTCCGATAATCTCGTGCCAGGCCTCTACCGGTAACTGGGAGGCTATTATAGTAGATTTTTTTCCGTGCCTATCTTCAATAATTTCCATCAGGGAGTGTCTGTTAATATTATCCAGACCTTTAAGTCC